>CAJQQK010000162.1 GCA_905480435.1 uncultured Hyphomicrobiaceae bacterium
AAGCCCTCGCGGGCGCGCTATAGAGCGCGTCCTTGACCGCCGCCCGTCACATCGACGGGGAATGCTCTGCCAACAGGATTAAGCAGAAAACCGACCACCCAAAAACACCTGATCCACCCACTCAATTCGTCGAGGAGCCTCAAAGTTTTCAAATAGTTCTTCATCGAGCCGGGTGTAGGTCGTCGGCTTTTTCTCCAATCTCTCACGGTAGATGAGATCGGCGAGGAGAAGGTGGTTCATTGTATTGTGGATCGAGCCAAAAAAAGCGCGCCGATCCTCTTTTCGATCAGCATCGGACAATTCTCGGAGCACGTTATAGACACGATTGTTGGCCCACTCATTGTAGCTCGCTGCGGTGGGAAGATCTAACAGCATATGGTACCATCTTTGTTGAGTAATTGGTCAGCTAAGGATTTGATCGACAACGTCCAGCCGACCAAAACTTAATGCCTCTGTCAAGGCGACTGTACACTTGCTGGCACTCGGGATCACGCACCTGCTGGCAAGCCGGTTCTGAACACGCTTTGGACATGGTCACGTTGGCGACGGAGCGCCAGCGGCAATAAACTTGTTGTCGGGCACATAAAATTGAGGCCGTGAAATGCGAGACGAACATAACCGATCGAGCGGGTGGCGGGAGCAGCCTCGGTATCCGGATCCGGCAATTGAAATTCTGGATCCGCGCTTTGAGAAATATCGCGTGTTTTCGGCAGCTGTTGAGCGGCTCTATACGGGGTGTCGATGGGCCGAGGGGCCGGTTTGGTTTGGCGATGGCCGGTATCTGCTTTGGAGCGATATTCCCAATCAACGCATCCTGAAATGGGAAGAGGAGACCGGGCAGGTTTCGACCTATCGCAAGCCGACTAACTTCGCCAATGGCAATACCCGCGACCGGCAGGGCCGACTTGTTACGTGTCATCACGGCGGGCGCAATGTTACGCGGACCGAATATGATGGTTCGATCACCGTGCTGGCGAATAGTTATCAGGGCAAGCAGCTCAATTCGCCGAACGATATCGTTGTGAAATCCGATGGTTCGATCTGGTTTACAGATCCGGTGTTTGGCATTTTGGGCAATTACGAAGGGTATCAGGGTGAGCCGGAACTCGGCCAACATGTCTATCGGCTTGATCCGGAAACGCGGGAACTGATTTGTCTGGCCGAGGATGTGCTCGGGCCGAACGGGTTGGCATTTTCTCCCGATGAGAAAGTTCTCTATGTCGTCGAATCGCGTGGCGAGCCAAATCGCAAGCTGCTTGCCTATGATGTTGCAGTGGACGGTAAGAGCATCGCCAATAAGCGCGTATTTATTGATGCCGGTTCGGGTGGTACGCCAGATGGTTTCCGAGTCGATGTTGATGGTAATTTGTGGTGCGGCTGGGGGATGGGGTCGGCTGAACTGGATGGCGTTCAGATCTATGCGCCGGATGGTGATCTGATTGGACGAATCGCATTGCCGGAGCGTTGCGCTAATGTCTGTTTTGGTGGCGCGCAGCGGAACAGGCTGTTTATGGCGGCGAGCCAATCGCTGTACGCTGTTTATGTGAACACGCAAGGCGTGATGGGTGGGTAGAAAAAGATAAACCCGCCGCGGAGAGGGTTGCGGGATTGTTTTTCTCTCTCACGGCTATTCCTCGCGAAGGCTCGGGCCTGCGACGGCGCGGCGCAATGCGCCGGGTCGCATGGGCTCCCTGGGTGCCAGCCGTTTAGTCAGGCCAATTCGCGCGCACGAAAAAACCCGCCGCGGAGAGGATGCGGCGGGCTTTTTATTGCTTTCGATCGGTGGCCATTGGGGACTGGCTACGATGTCAGCGAGTTAGACAGGTTTTAGTTCGGTGCGGAGCTCGGTTGTGCTATCGGGCATCGCGCTTGTTAGCTCTGTTCAAGCGGCCTGCTGGTAGACTTGATTGGTGCTTGTTGTGGTGCCTGAGTGGCAGAGCGCCTGAGCGATACGGTCTACAGCTTCGCGCCAGTTGCCATGTAGATCTTCGTGGGCCAGGCCGAATGCTTCGAGTGCATCTGAGGGTGCGCCACCGTCGCGGAATACTCTGGCGCAAACCTGCCGTGCGACGCCTGTTGCGTGATCCCATTCAGCGGACTTCACATTTTGCATCGTCATGACGTCACCTTTCTTTGCAATCGGGCACCCGGTATGGGGCCGAAATCATCTACTTAGGCTGCCATTAAACTGGGGCAACCAACTGGCCAATTATTAGGCAAGTGCATCTGCCGCTCTACTCCGTGACGCGAGACTGGGCTCTACGAAGCTGCAAGCAAGACGTTTAAGTCACTAACAAATACACTTGCCATCTGGTTTCGGGGCTACTGCCCCAGATCATCCGAACGAGGTTTAGAGGGCTTTGTGATCCCTTTCGGACAACCGAATTCTGAGTTTTTTTCGATCGCCACATTGGCAAGAACGCTACCAACAAGACTACCTACGGACTGCCACGCGACCGGCGTGGAACCTGAACGCTCAACTTGGATAACTGACTGCACGATACGCTCCACTTCACTTCTGACGCTCTATTTGAGAGCACGGGTTTTTATTGGGGGCGATACGCGACATGCCCGACGCAAAGGAAAGAACTGGCTCAACTCAACAAACTGGAACTCAACGCGGGGGGGACTAAACTCGGAAACTCAACGCACTAACTGTGGGGGCCGGCAAACCGCCTACGCATGGACTGAAACGCGATACTAGATGCGGCCTGCCGTTGTCTCTTGAACACGCCGGGGAGCGTGTTTTTTGGGGTCAGCTGCCTGGGGGCTGGCTGACCGTACGCAAACTCAACTTTACGCAACGCAGACAAACTCTTTACTGGACGCAATACTTGGGTTGGCAACAGACGCGAGACACACTCATAACGCAGTACTGGGTGGACACCTGCCTTACCGATGAACTCTGACGCGGTTGCGCCGGTGGTTGGCTGGCTTGTTACGCAAACAATTGGATACGCTGACTGGGAACTGGGGTACTGAAAGCTTGGATACTGGGAACTCGAATACTGATTACGCGGGATGATACTCATTCGGCGGGCCCTCAATATTTGCCTGCTTGAACTCGCAGGCTTGAAACTCGCCCAACCGATACGCGTTACTCAACTCGACTGAGGTACTCGTGAACAACTCAACGCTACTTACTCACTCGTGCCGCTCGCTGCGGCTCCGAAACTTTTTAGCAGGGGCCCCTTAGTAGAAGACCGGGGAGATCACCGCTGCTGACAAGGGAGAATTAACCGTGTCTTCGTGACAACATCAAGGCACAATTTGGAACTTTCGGAGAATTATTATGTTGACGCAGTGGCGCTCAGATAAACGGTTGTTCATCTTTAGACTATATTCAGATTTAATCTATTGATATTTAATTATTTTTACATTTTATGTTCGCCACATGTTCTCGCGTAAATAAGCTGGTCCGAGCGATAATTTTTCCCAGACGAGCACTATTTTTTTCAGAAAAATTGAGGCGGGGAGATTAAATCACGGCATCTTCGGATGCGTAGAACGCTGCTTTGAGGCAGCCGATCGTCAGGCAGAGGCTGATAATTGCGTTCCAGCCAGCCAGCGACAGCCCTAAAATGATCAAAGATGGCTTGCCGCAATCAACGACGTCGACGTTTTTCAGAGCTGATAACAGCTTCATGCCACCACCCTGCAGTGCATCGCCGGTACCGCCGCATGTCATTGGGGCGGCCCAAAAGCCCCATTCGGCGCCGGCGTGATAGACACCAAAGGCTGAATTGGCGAGGAATACCATCGAGATGAAGAACAATAGCGCCATCGCGAACTGCTTCTTTTCCGCGCTGAGCAGGACCAGAGCGAAGAACAGTACCGGAATGGCGATGTAGTAGGCATAACGTTGTTGCAGGCACAGCGGGCAGGGCTTGAAGCCGCCCAGGTATTCAAAGCCCAGAGCGCCAAGAATAATCGCGATTGTCACGAACAGACTGAGGCTGCCCCAGCGATAGGCGGGTTGCTTGTAAATTGCCGAGGTTTTCTGTGCCATGGATACGGTTCGGAACTCGCTGCGCGCCGCATGCCAGCATTCGGCAGGTACGGCTTCGGCCTAGTGGATCAGGTACTTAATGGCGATAAAGCCGCCAAAGAGCAACACCAGGAAGATTGTAAACATCAGCGCTAGCCGCTTTTCAATGAACTCGCGAATCGGTTGGCCGAACGCATAGAGCAAGCCGGCAATGGCGAAAAAGACCAAACTGCGGGCTGCAATTGATGCGAACAGGAAGACCAGGAAGTTTAAGCCGGTGGCGCCGCTTGCAATGGTGATCACTTTATAGGGAAATGGCGTTACGCCGGCTGTGAACACGATCCAGGCGCCGTATTCGTTGTAGTTTTGAGAAAACGCTGCGAATTTTTCGCCCATGCCATAAAGGTCAAGCACAGGCTTTCCGACCTGGTCGAATAGCGCATAACCAATGAGATAACCTGCAATCCCGCCGATGACAGAGCCAACGGTGACGACGGTTGCGTACCACCAGGCTTTGGAGCGGTTGGCAATGACCATTGGGATCAGCATGATGTGCGGCGGGATCGGAAAGAACGAGCTTTCCGCGAACGCAATAATGAACAGCCACAGCGATGCTTGCGGATGGGCTGCGAGCCCCATGACCCAATCGTATAGTCGCCTCAACATATGACCGTGCGCCCCCGCTTCACGTGCTTGCGAAATAAACTCACACCGCTGACTACGGTTGCCGCATATCAAAGTCCATCACAATTCGCAAACAAATGGGCCGGCCCGGATTACTCCGAACCAGCCCCGCTCATGACCGTCTCTCTGGGAGGGAGGGGATCTCTAAGAGACGCTCAATTAGACATGCATTAGTTGCTTGGCTGACTGAATTGCTTCAGCTGCGGCTTTGGCGCGCTCTTTGGCGACGCGCTTTGCGATGGCAGCCATTTCAAGATCGTTTGGGGCCCAGACGGGCATTCCGTGACGCATTTCCATGATCAGTCTCCTTTTTGCTTTGACGCTTAGTAGTAAGAGGGGGCCTTGAGTGCGTTTGGCCGAATGGCAGCTTGCGGGTCCGGCTTCCGGAAAATCCAATTGCGCACTGCAATGAAAATGCTTCGGGCGACAGCTGCGCGCTCTTGGCGTACGCGGTGATTAATTTGCACCATTTCTTCGTGGGTCGGAGGCGAAGAAGGCATACCGTATCTGTTTTCCATGATTAGTTATCCTCATGTCATCTTGATGTTGACTTGAATGTATGGGCCAATAGATAATGTTACAAACGATCCTTTCTCAGCCGATAGATTAGAAAAAATAATGCATCATGGCTTACTTCCACCTCTGAACTCGTTGCGCGCCTTTGAGGCTGCCGCGCGCCATCTGAGCTTTGCCAAGGCGGCGGATGAGCTTAATGTGACGGCCGCAGCGATGAGCCATCAGATCAAAACGCTGGAGACGTTTCTCGACATCAAACTGTTCGAGCGCAAAGTAAGAGCCGTCGAATTGACGGCCGCAGGCGCTGCGATATATCCGGGCCTGCACGCAGCCTTTGTGCAGATCAGACAGGCGCTTTCGACGCTGGAAACGCTCAATACCGACAATGTGCTGGTCGTCAGTTCACCGCCCGGCTTTACGGCGAAATGGCTGGCGCCACGCGTTTACAGGTTTCTGACGGCGAACACGGAGATCGATGCGCGAGTGACGTCGAACCAAGCGCGGGCGAATTTTACGACCGATGGTGTCGATGTGGCGATCCGCAACTCATTGGGGCCGCCACCCGGGCTTTACTCGGAGAAACTCGATGATGTGCGGCAGATCGTGGTTGCAAGTCCGCAGTATTTGGCCGAGTTCGGACCGTTTGATACGCCGGCAGACCTTAACCGGGCCACTTTGATCCACGACATCTCACAGGGCGGCATCGCAGGCATACCGGACTGGATTGACTGGTTTCGTGAGGAAGATACAGAGTTTGCGCCGGCGATACGCGGCATCCGATTCAACAGCACCGACCACGCGATCGATGCGGCCGAGGAAGACACGGGGTTGCTTCTCACAACGGAACTCATCGTCTGCGATGACCTCAAAAAAGGTAGGTTGGCGAGAGTATTCGACGATGCATTGCAGACGAACCGTTCGATGTATTTCGTCTGCCCGGAGGGACGCGAAAACGTGGCCAAGGTCAAAGTGTTCCGCGAGTGGCTACAAGCTGAAATGACCAGCCTGCGTGCAGGAAAATAAGGGGCACTTGTGGTCAGAGCGGCTGCAAGTCTGCTGAGAGTTGCAGCACGATCTCATTGAGAACGAAACTGCCCGCGTCGGTTACCCGCAGACGGCGCGTGGCCACGTCATGCTCGATAAGGTCGGCATCTGTGAGCGCCGCGATTGATTTTTCGCCGGGGCGTAGGCCGCCGATTTTTGCCAGCCGGTCGAGATTGAGGCCTTCGGAAAGACGCAGGCTCATCATCAAAAGTTCGTCAGCTTGTTCGGGTGACGCGAGCGTTTCACGTTCGATGGTACCGTTGCCCGCCGTCGAAACGCGCTCAAGCCAGGCTTCAGGCATGCGCTCGGTTGACGTGGCAATGCGTTGGCCGTCGACGATGATCCGGCCGTGAGCGCCGGGGCCGATGCCGGCATATTCACCGTAGCGCCAATAGAGTAAATTGTGGCGGCTCTCTTCGCCAGCTTGCGCGTGGTTTGAAGTTTCGTAGGCGCGAAGGCCGTTGGCTGCCGTGATGTCACGGGTCAGACGGAAGAGTTCGTCTGCTTGCTGGGAGGCTGGGATCACCAACCGGCCTTTGTTGTAGAGCTCGGCGAAGGGCGTGCCTTCTTCGATGGTGAGCTGATAGAGCGACAGGTGCCGGGCGCCGATCGCGATGGCTTCCGTCAGCTCGCTTTCCCAGTCAGCTGCGCTCTGTTTTGGGCGGGCATAGATAAGGTCGAACGAGTGGCGATCGAAGGTGTTGGAGGCGATCTCGATGGCATTGCGGGCTTCGGAGACGCTGTGCAGACGGCCCAGCGCGCGCAAATCATCGTCGCGCAGAGATTGCACGCCAAGCGAGACACGATTGATGCCAGCTTGCCGATATCCCTTGAATCGACCCGCTTCAACGCTGGATGGATTGGCTTCAAGGGTGATTTCGGCATCTGTCGTGAGCTGCCAGGCGTTGGCGATTTCATCAAGAATGGCTGCAACGGTGGCGGGTTCCATCAGGGAGGGTGTGCCGCCGCCAAAGAAGATGCTGGTGACATCGCGCGGCCCGATTGCTTGGCGCAGCGAACGGATCTCAGCGAGATATCCCTTGAGATAAGCCGACTGGTCGATTCCGCCGTGACGGACATGACTGTTGAAATCGCAGTAGGGACATTTCGAAGCGCAGAATGGCCAGTGGACGTAAACGCCGAAGCCGGCGGCATCCGGATTTTGTGGGACGGCGGTTGCTGCCGCTGAGGCCGTTTCAGGTTGACCTGTTACTTCAGGAGTGGCCGCCATCAACACTCGCTTTGACAAACAGTTTTAAGGCGCGGGCGCGGTGCGAATGGGCGTGCTTTTCTTCGGGGCGCATCTCGCCGAAGGTTTTGTCGGCGCCATCTGGCTGGAACATCGGATCGTAGCCGAAACCGCCGTCACCGCGAGGCGGCCATTGTAGCGTACCGAACGACTTGCCCTCAAAGGACGCATGCGCGCCGGCGGCGGTGAGTTCCGGCCAAACGATGACGAGCGTGGCGTTAAAATTAGCGCGGCGGTTGCCATCGATCCAGCCGCCTTGCGCGACGACGCCATCGTAGACTTGCCGCATGGCGGCATTGAAATCCTTATCCGGCCCGGCCCAGCGCGCGGAGTAGATGCCCGGTTCGCCGCCGAGTGCGTCGACTTCGATGCCGGAATCGTCTGCGAGTGCTGGCAGACCGGTTGCCTGGCTGGCAGCAAAGGCTTTGAGGAGTGAATTCGCCACAAACGTTGTGCCGGTTTCTTCAGGCTCGGGCAGGTTGAGTTCAGCTGCCGATGTTGTGTCGATGCCGTAAGGTGCGAGCAGTTCGGAAAACTCCCGTAACTTTCCCTGGTTGTGGCTGGCAATAACCAAGCGGTCACCTGGGACGAGTTTTCGTGTCATTTGTCGTATCCCCAGATCCGAGGCTCAGCGAATTCCAGGCAGTTGCCTGCAGGATCGCGGAAATAGATCGAACGCCCGCCTTGGGGCCACTCGAAATCCATTTCGATTTCGACGCCGCCCGCGGTCAGTTGATCATGCCAATCATCGATTTCAGCCGCAGTGGCGCGAAAACAGAGATGTCCTGGGCCGCTGGCGCCATGCGTTGGCACCGGAATGCCGGCTGTTGCCACATCACGTGTTGCCTCGGGATTGAAGAGCAGCAGAACTTGCTCGCCACATCTATAGAACAGGTGCCGGCCGACCACCTTTGTGAACGGCTCCAGCCCAAGGATGTCTCGATAGAATGTTTCAGCTGCATCAAGGTCAGCTGCGTAGAGGACCGTCTCCAGGATGGACTGAACTGCAATCATTTGCTGTCATTCCTCACAATGAACGGGCTCACTTCAAGCTGGCGACACCACTTGCGGACCAGCAGGAGAACCTCCCACCTCGCAATATGCGTTCCCGAACGGAGCGACGCGGAGATCCGGGATCGTTCTACATAACCTCTTAAGTTAAGGCCTTACCGATAGGTGTAAAGGCCCCGGATAAATGCAGACGCATTTTCCGGGGATGCAGAAAGAGATGGGATTCGCGCTGCTTAATCAGATTACGGTCAGTTTTTGCAAGGCAACGAGTTCTTCGACGCCTTTGCGGGCGAGGCCCATGATCTGCTCGAACTGTTCCTGAGAGAACGGATCGCCTTCGGCGGTGCCCTGGATTTCGACAATGCCGCCCGATCCAGTAAGGACGAAGTTGGCGTCGGCATCGGCTTCAGAATCTTCCGGGTAGTCGAGATCGAGCACGACTTCGCCATTGTAAATGCCGGCGGAAATCGCGGCGATATGATCCTTCATGACATCTTTGCCGATCATGTCGCGGGTCTGCATCCACTGGAAGCAGTCGTGCAGTGCGATCCAGGCGCCGGTGATCGACGCTGTCCGGGTGCCGCCATCGGCCTGGATAACGTCGCAATCGACCGTGATCTGGCGCTCGCCAAGCTTGCCCATGTCAACGACTGCGCGCAGAGAACGCCCGATTAGACGTTGGATCTCCTGGGTGCGGCCGGATGGCTGACCACGGGTCACTTCGCGGCGCATACGCTCATGCGTTGAGCGTGGCAGCATGGAATACTCGGCCGTTACCCAGCCTTTGCCTTTGCCCTTGAGCCAAGGCGGTACGCGTTCTTCCAGGCTGGCGGTGCACAGCACATGCGTGTTGCCCATCTTAATCAAGCACGAGCCTTCCGCGTGGAGGGAGACTGCACGCTCGAAGGAGACGCTGCGAAGTTCATTATTCTGACGCTTAGATGGGCGCATGGGTCGTGACGAACTTTCTTCTGGAGTTGGCTTCTAATGAAGGCTTTATGAATAGGATTGCACTCACGGACACCTAATGGCGGATAGCCAATGCTGTCGGCGAATTTTCCGGAAACTAGGCCAGGGCTCCGGAAGCTTCAAGCTGAAACCTCAGCACGACTGTAATCATATCGCACCGATCTCGATTGACGCGGCTCCGCAACAAGCCAATATTCATAGTTAAATGAGGTTAAGAGACCTGATGCCTCACAGCGGGACCGCGAAATGCAGGACAATCTAACGGACCTTGGCGGACTGGATGATCGTTCACGGACGATTTTACGCCAGATCGTGGAAAGCTATCTGGAGACCGGAGAACCGGTTGGCTCGCGCAATTTGTCTCGCGAGTTGCCGATCTCGCTGTCGCCGGCGTCCGTGCGCAATGTTATGGCCGATTTGGAATATCTCGGCCTGATCGCCTCGCCGCACACGTCTGCCGGGCGAATGCCGACCGAACAGGGGCTGCGGATATTCGTCGATGCGCTGCTGGAAACCGGCAATCTGTCTAACGACGAACGGCACCAGATCGAGAACAATATCGCCGGCAATCACGATAAGAGCGTCGATGATGTGCTGTCTGAAGCGAGTGAGATGATTTCCGGGCTGTCGCATTGTGCCGGCCTGGTGCTGTCTGAGAAACAGGTTGGCCGGCTGAAGCACATTGAGTTCGTGCAGATCGAACCGGGCAAGGCGCTAGCAATTCTCGTTGACGAAGATCAAAACATCGAGAACCGCGTCGTCAATCTGCCTGCCGGATTGCCAGCTTCGGCTCTTGTCGAAGCATCAAACTACCTCAACGCCCACATTCGCGGTGCGACGCTTGCCGAAGCACGCCAGGTGATCGAGAAAAAGCTTGCTGAGCACAAAGCCGAGCTCGACCTGCTAACGCAGGAGCTGATTACAGCTGGATTGGCGGACTGGTCAGGCTCGCTTGATGATCGCCGAAGCCTTATTGTACGGGGACGCTCAAACCTGCTGAAAGACCTTCAGGAAGGCGATGAGCTCGACCGTATCCGGCAATTGTTCGACGAGCTGGAATCGAAGAATGACATCATCCAATTGCTCGGCCTGGCTGAGCGCGGCGAAGGTGTACGGATTTTCATCGGCAAGGAAAATAAATCATTTTCGCTTTCCGGGTCCTCGCTGATCATCGCTCCTTTTCAGGATCGAGATGAGAATATTGTTGGTGTTCTCGGGGTTATCGGCCCGAAACGTCTCAACTATGCCCGGATTATCCCGATGGTCGATTTCACGGCACGGGTTGTAAGCCGGATGCTGACTTGATTTTTCAAGCCGACCACTGATATCCCCCTGTGCAACACATCCGCCGCCACGTGCCTCAACTTGTGCCTGGCACGTGGTGCGCCGTCATTTCGAAAATTGCGAGACCAGAATGAGCGATCCAACTCAACCTGACGACATCGATCATGAAGCCGCGGCATATGATCAGACCCTCGACCAAACCATGGGAGTCGACGGCAAGCCAATCGACGATGACGAGCCACCCACAGCACACGCCTATGTCGACCCGACAATTGCTGCGGAAGCGCAGATCATGGGCCTTGAGGCAGAAATCGCTGAGCTGAAAGACAAATTCATTCGCGCGCATGCGGAGATGGACAATCTGCGCAAGCGTACCGAACGCGAAAAGGCTGATACCAGCAAGTACGCCATCACCAAGTTTGCCGGCGATGCGCTGGCCGTCGCGGACAACTTGCAACGGGCACTTGCTGCCTTCGCGCAAGCCGGTTCCGAGCCTGACGCGCACACCAAAACGCTGATTGAAGGCATCGAGCTGACCGAATCAGAACTCAACAAGGCGCTTGAGCGCAATGGCGTTCGCAAGATCGACGCCCTGGGCGCGACATTTGATCCGAACTTCCATCAAGCCGTTATGGAAGAGGAAAACAAGGACATCGCAGCAGGCGCCGTTCTGCGCGTATTCCAGGAAGGTTATCAGATTGGAGACCGCGTGCTGCGGCCAAGCATGGTGGTTATTGCACGTGGTGGCTTCAAACCCGTGAAAGCAACTGATCCGGCAGCCGCTCCGCCTGCTGCCAACGATGACGTCCCGCCGTCACCCGGGCCTGAGACGAATGATCCGGCACCCGAAACCGACCCATCAGTCTGATTTTCTGATTGGCGTGACGCGACGAAGCGTCAAGTTGTAGCGGCCTGGCACAGGCAGCAAGTCGTTTGTACCCGGCAGAATGCGATCAATCCCATGATGGATCAATCGGGCTTCGTCTCGCAAAACGATCACATCGCCCGATTTTAGAAGCAAACGCTGGGTCGGATCGCCGCGCTTAAGGCCACCGACCCGGAACCAGCCGTCATCGCCGAGCGAAATTGAAACGACCGGGGCTGCGAATTCCTGTTCGTCGCGGTCAACATGCAAACCGAGCTTGGCACCAGGCTCATACCAATTAATGAGGCAAGCCTCAGGCACGGTTTCAATGCCTGCGTATTGCTTCCAGATCGAAAGGATTTCAGGCGGCATTGGCGGCCACGACGCCCCTGTTTCCGGGTGCGTAGGCTGATAGCGGTAACCAAGGTCTTTGCATGTCACCCAACCGAGAACGCCGCAATTTGTCATCTGCACAGAGAGCGGGCGACCGGTTTTCGGCATGGCGGGCACGTAAAGCGGGGCCGCCGCAATAGCCGCATCAATGGTGGCTATCAGGCCAACTTGATCTGCTTTATCCAAGGCGCCTACGTAATGTTCTAGACCCTTGGGCCTGGGGGGCTTAGTGATCATGGGCTGAATACCATTTGCCAATCAGTTATCCGTTTCGTTCTGCGATTCACCCTGGTCGAGGGCTGGTTGGACCCCGAGAATTTCGCGGCACCGTGTAAAAATCATCTGTAAAGGGTGCTTGCAAGCCGTTGCAGGGCACAGGAGCCGCGCCTATATACCCCGAAGACCCACCCCTAACTCCAGGGAGCCGAGACTTCGGGCCAATGAGGTCAGGAGTGCTGCCGGAGGCTTTGTTGAAAAGATCCGATCGGTTCGCCGTTAAAAGAGAGGAAAATTGAATTATGTCCAAAGTTATTGGAATCGACTTGGGGACGACCAACTCCTGTGTGGCTGTCATGGAAGGCGGCCAGCCGAAGGTTATCGAAAACTCAGAAGGCATGCGCACGACACCATCGATTGTTGCTTTCACTGACGGCGGCAATGAAAAAATCGTCGGGATCGCCGCCAAACGCCAGGGCGTGACCAATCCAGAAAATACGCTGTTTGCCATCAAACGCCTGATCGGCCGACGCTATGAAGACCCAATGGTCGAGAAAGATAAAGGCCTGGTGCCGTATCAGATCGTCCAAGGCGAAAATGGCGATGCCTGGGTTCAGAGCCATGGCAAGAAGTTTTCCCCATCACAGATTTCCGCTGACATTCTGATCAAAATGAAGGAAACCGCCGAGGCACATCTTGGCAGCACGGTTACGCAAGCCGTGATCACCGTGCCCGCGTACTTCAACGATGCTCAGCGCCAGGCGACCAAAGACGCAGGCAAAATTGCCGGCCTTGAAGTGTTGCGCATCATCAACGAGCCAACGGCTGCAGCGCTTGCCTACGGCCTCGACAAGAAAGACGCGTCCAGCACGATCGCGGTTTATGACCTTGGCGGCGGCACGTTTGACGTTTCGATCCTGGAAATCGGCGACGGCGTTTTTGAGGTAAAGTCGACAAACGGCGACACGTTCCTTGGCGGCGAAGATTTCGACATGAAGCTGGTTAGCTATCTTGCTGACGAGTTCCAGAAGGAAAACGGCATTGATCTGCGCGGCGATAAGCTCGCGCTGCAGCGCCTCAAGGAAGAAGCTGAGAAGGCGAAGAAAGAGCTTTCTTCGTCAACGCAGACCGAAATCAACCTGCCATTCATCACGGCTGATGCTTCAGGTCCAAAGCACCTCACGATGAAGCTGACGCGGGCTAAGCTTGAGAACCTGGTCGGTGATCTGATCAAGCGGACGGTCAATCCTTGCGCAGCTGCGTTGAAGGATGCCGGCTTGAAGGCGGCTGAAATTGACGAGGTTGTTCTGGTTGGCGGCATGACGCGCATGCCGAAAGTTCAAGAGGTCGTGCAGAACTTCTTTGGCAAAGAGCCTCATAAAGGCGTCAACCCAGACGAAGTTGTTGCCATTGGCGCTGCGATCCAGGCTGGCGTGCTGCAGGGCGACGTGAAAGACGTGCTGCTGCTTGACGTGACGCCGCTATCGCTTGGCATCGAGACACTCGGTGGCGTGTTTACGCGCCTGATCGAGCGTAATACGACGATCCCGACCAAGAAGGGTCAGGTCTTCTCAACCGCTGAGGATGGCCAAGGCGCCGTGACGATCAAGGTCTACCAGGGCGAACGTGAGATGGCTGCCGACAACAAGTCGCTTGGCCTCTTCAACCTGGAAGGTATCGCGCCGGCACCACGCGGCATGCCGCAGATCGAAGTTACGTTTGATATCGATGCGAACGGTATCGTCAACGTCTCGGCGAAGGATAAGGCGACGAAAAAAGAGCAGTCGATCCGGATCCAGGCTTCTGGCGGCCTCTCTGACGGTGATATCGACCGGATGGTCAAGGAAGCCGAAGAGCATGCTGATGAAGACAAGAAGCGCCGTGAGAAAGTTGAAGCTCGCAACCAGTTGGAAGCGCTGATCAACTCTACGGAATCGTCACTGAAAGACGCAGACGACAAGGTCGACGACGCGATCAAGGCCGAGGTTGGTACGGCGATCACGGAAGCGAAGTCGAAGCTCGATTCTGATGATGCCGAAGAACTTTCGACGGCGTCCCAGACACTGGCCCAGGCTGCAATGAAAATTGGTGAAGCGCTCTACGCCAACCAGGAAGAGGCTGAAGCCCACTCGGATGCAGCAGCTGATGCCGCCGCAGACAGTGCAGACGATAACGTCGTTGATGCCGACTTCGAAGAAGTCAAAGACGACGAAAACAAGAAGTCTGCCTGAATTTCATCAATGGTAGGCTAAGGCACGTCGCGTTTAATAGAAGCCTTAAATCGCCCTAAGAATGGGCGGCTTAAGGCGCATTGTGAATCCTTTAAAACGCGACATGCTGTAGGGCAGGGCCGGAGTGCCGGTGCTGCCACCCACGTTTATAGCGATAGAAGGCGAATGCAGAGTACCCGGCAAACTCAACCATCGCGGGCCAACGCATTTGCCTCATCTCTGTTGCCGTATTAATTCCATGATCACTGACGTTGCGCCGGCTACGTCGCTCCTCAACAGATGGGCACCGCTCTCAAATGTCCAAGCGTGACTATTACGAGGTACTTGGCCTGGCCCGCGGGGCCAGCGATCAGGAAATCAAAGCAGCGTTTCGGCGTATGGCCAAGCAACATCACCCGGACTCCAACCGGGGCGACGCCGATGCCGAAGGTCGCTTCAAGGAAGTCAACGAAGCTTATGAGGTCCTAAAGGACCCGCAGAAGCGTGCGGCGTACGAGCAGTATGGCCATGCAGCTTTTGAAGGCGGCAGCGGCGGCCCCGGCGGCTTCGGGCCTGAATTTGCGTCTTCGATGGAAGACATTTTCGAGAATTTCTTTGGCGACTTCATGGGTGGCCAACGTGGCGGCCAACGCGGCCGGCCCGGCCATGAGCGCGGCTCAGACCTGCGCTACAACATGGAGATCAGCCTTCAGGACGCTTTTAACGGCAAAACCGCCGAGATCGCAGTGCCAACCAGCATGTCGTGCGAAGGTTGCAGTGGATCTGGTGCAAAGCCTGGAACGACGCCATCGGCCTGCTCAACGTGCGGCGGCCATGGTAAGGTGCGCGCCAGCCAAGGCTTCTTTACGATTGAGCGAACATGCCATGCCTGCCAGGGCCGTGGCGAGGTTATCGACGACCCGTGTGGCGACTGCAAAGGCCTGGGCCGGGTGAGCCAGGAACGCACGTTATCCGTGAACATTCCGGCTGGTGTCGAGGATGGCACACGCATTCGTCTTGCTGGCGAGGGTGAAGCCGGGCTTCGGAGCGGGCCTGCCGGCGATCTCTATATTTTCCTTTCGATCGAACCAGACGCATTCTTCCAGCGCGATGGCTCAGATGTGTTTTGTCAGGCGCCGATTTCAATGGTGAAGGCGGCACTTGGCGGGCACATTGATGTGCCAACGCTTGAAGAGGCCGTCACGCGGGTCAAGATCCCGGCTGGCACCGAGAGTGGCAAGCAGTTCCGCCTCAAGGGCAAAGGCATGCCGGTGCTGCGGACCAAGATGACCGGCGATATGTACATCCAGGTTGATGTTGAGACGCCGAAGAACCTGACCAAGAAACAGCGCGAGCTGCTCGAAGAATTTGAAAAAGAGAGCAAGAACGATACATCGCCGGAAAGCTCAGGCTTCTTTGCCAAAGTGAAGGACTTTTTCGAGGGTGGCTGACCCAGATACCATTCGCTCTGCGCGCGACCGTCTGATCGTTGCGCTGGATATGCCGACTGTGCGCGAAGCATCCGAACTGGTTGGCGCGCTCGGCGAAAGCGTTACATTCTACAAGATTGGCCTTGAATTGGTGACGGACGGCGGCTTGACCTTCGTCAAAACCCTCAAAGAACGCGGCAACAACGTTTTCCTGGACATGAAGTTCCTGGATATCGATACGACGATGGAGAAGGCCACTGCCAATGCCGCGCGCAGTGGTGCCGACTTTCTGACCGTGCATGCCGTCGATACCAAGTCACTGCGGGCTGCTGCACGGGGTGCTGCTGGAACGCAACTCAAAGTACTCGGTGTCACTGTTCTGACGAGCCTGACCGGTGAAGACCTCGCTGAGCAGGGCATTGCGTTGGACCCAGCCGAGCTTGTGGTGCACCGTGCGAAGCTTGCTCAGGCGGCAGGCTGTCACGGTGTGATTGCATCCGGCCAGGAAGCGGCCCGGATCAGAAATGCTATTCCTGACCGACCATTTTCAATTGTGACGCCTGGAATACGCCTACCAAGCAATGATGTGGCGGATCAGGCGCGCGTTGCGACGCCGGAGTCGGCGATCGGCGATGGCGCGACGCATCTGGTGGTTGGTCGGCCGATTACGCAGGCGTCAGATCCGAAGGTTGCCGCGGAAGAGTTTGTTCAGCGCATAGCGGCGGCGGGCTAACCTTTCTCTCTCACGGCTATTCCTCGCTGTCGCTCGGGCCTGCGAGGGCGCGGCGCAACGCGCCGGGTCGCATGCGCTCCCTTTGCGTGCTTCCCCTTAGGTCAGCACGCCCTAACCCAGCGTCCACCAGAAGAACATTGGGACAGCTGCGAGGCTGGTGAGCCCGGCCAGCAGTGCCGCGCGCACCCAGCGACTGTGAAACCGTTGCCAGAGCACGGCCATGCTGATGAGCACGAGGCCGAGTTCAAGCACGCCAACCCAGCGGGCGTGATGGTGGTCATTCCAATACGATAGCGGGGAATGGAAGCGCCAATCGGTTAGAGGCCAGAAATGCTTGTGGGCGTCGGCGGCATGAAATGGGAAGTCGAGGGAAAGATGCACAAGCACCGCGCATGCGAGAAACATGACAAGCGCCAGCCAAACCAGTAGGCGAGCAGCGCCACACACACCCATATGACAAACGAATTTGAGATCGCGCTGAACATCTGCCACGGCTCCTGCCAGTAGGTTTCGGACCAGATTTGGCGATGCGGCAGATTTTCCACCAGGCGGGCCCAGCCCACCAGAGCGAAGATCGATAGATCCGGCAGCAGGGCGCCTGCGAGCACGATCCAATTGCGACGCTGATCGCCGGATTTGGTTAACAGTGCGGCGGCGGTCAGCATGTGTGTCGGTGTGTTCAATGCTCAGGCTCCCCCAATGGCACCGCATGGCAGCCCCGGCGCGCGCGGCCAGAGAAATGCGGTTGCGCTGGCACCATCGTTACCGCATTTTGCAGCGAGATGAGAACAATCCCTAAAGCACGTCGCGTTTAATAGGATTCTTAAATCGCCCGAAGATTAGGCGTTTTAAGGCGCATTGTGAATCCGTTAAAACGCGACATGCCGTAGTCAGAAGGAAATCGCAAATGGCCGCCTTGCCGTGGCGCGCTCAAGTCCTGACGCTGTTCCCGGATATGTTTCCGGGGCCATTGGCGACGTCGATCGTTGGTGCGGCGTTGCAAAAGGAGCAGTGGTCTCTGGAGGCACGCGACATCCGTGCTTTCGGCATTGGCAAGCATCGCAGCGTCGATGACACGCCGGCTGGCGGTGGCGCCGGCATGGTTTTGCGCGCAGACGTGGTTGCGGCGGCGGTCGATGATGCGCGGGCCGAGGCACCAGATTTGCCGGCGATTTATTTGTCGCCGCGCGGACGACCGCTGACACAGGAAATGGTTCGGAGCTGGTCGGCCGGGCCGGGCCTGCTGATGCTGGCCGGGCGGTTTGAGGGTGTCGATGAGCGGGTGATCGAAGCGCGTGGGCTCGAAGAGGTGTCGATTGGCGACTATGTGCTGTCTGGTGGCGAACTGGCGGCGATGGTGGTGATCGATGCATGTGTTCGGCTGCTCGATGGTGTGCTTGGGCAACCGGACTCGCTGTCAGAAGAGAGTTTTGAGAATGGATTGTTGGAGTACCCGCAATATACCCGGCCGCGTTCATGGGAAGATCGCAATATTCCAGAAACGCTGTTGTCAGGTGATCACGCGCGGATTTCGAATTGGCGGCGTGCGCAATCTGAAGAGTTAACCAAGGCGCGGCGGCCAGATCTGCTGGCTACGAGGAAAAGTTGATCGTGACAGAATTCCGTAAGGCGATACGTGCTGATTTGCCAGCGATCATCGCGATGCTTGCTGATGACGCCTTGGGGGCTGGCCGGGAAGACGCGTCCGATCCGCCAAACCCTGCCTATATTGAGGCGTTTGAGGCCCTGGAAAGAGATTGCAATCAGTTACTCGCGGTTGGTGAGAAGGACGGCGACATTGTCGCGTGCCTGCAGATCAGTTTTATTCCAGGCTTGTCGCGCCTTGGGCAGTGGCGCGGACAGATTGAAAGCGTCCGCGTGGCCGCAAGCGCGCGCGGTGACGGACTTGGCCAGCAGCTGTTTGAATGGGCGATTGATGAATGTCGCAAGCGTGGCTGTGGCCTTGTACAGCTAACATCGGACAAGACGCGGCCTGATGCCATACGGTTTTATGAGCGGCTCGGATTCAAGGTGACCCATGAAGGACTTAAACTGAGTTTGTAAGGCTGTTTGCGCTCACGGGCCGCCACCGGGCGCTACCGCGCCCTAGCCCTCCGTAGGGGCGGCGCTAAGCGCCGGGTCGCATGCGCTCCCGGGTGTAGTATCCTTGCGGGGCTCTGGGAAATGAGTTGGGACGGGGCCATTCCCACAGGTATGATTCGGTTGGCTCTAGTAGTGAGCCGCTGGCGCTCGCGGATGCTGTGGCGCTGCGCTAAAAGCTCTCGACAAACGCTGGTAGATCCGCTATGCAACGCCCTTCGGAATTCCCCAAATTGGGACGCATGAGCCCCCGGCTGCCGACAATATGGCGCGACCGGTGACGGCTCCTCTGCCGTGATGTCATAAGGAAAAAGTTAATGAACATCATCAAAGAGCTCGAACAAGAGCAGATGAACCGTATTTCGGCGATGCGCGCCGTGCCTGAATTCGCACCCGGCGACACTGTTCGTGTCATGGTGAGAGTGGTTGAAGGCAAAAACACGCGAAACCAGGCCTATGAAGGCGTCGTCATCGGTCGCTCCGGTGCAGGCATCCACGAGAATTTCACGGTCCGCAAGATCTCCTACGGTGAAGGCGTCGAGCGCGTATTTCCGGTCTTCTCTCCGTTTATTACAGACATCGAAGTGATCCGCCGCGGCAAGGTGCGCCGCGCGAAACTTTACTATCTCAGAGGCCGTCGCGGCCGCTCAGCACGTATCATTGAACGCACGGACGTGCGCGCAAAGCGTCTCAATCAAGCATTCAAGGGCTTCCGTCGTCCGAAAGGCGACAAGGAAGAACTGCAGAAGATTGATGGCGTTTCAGCCGGCCTTGAGACCATGCTGAACAAGCTGAACATCATTAAGTTCGAGCAGATCGCTGCGTTCTCTGATGATGAGATTGCGAACCTTGATGATGTGTTGAAGTTGGAAGGCCTGATCGAAAAGAACGATTGGCCAAGCCAGGCGCAGCGTCTGATGGCGGAAGCTGCGGTTGAAGAAGTGCCAGCTGAAGCAGAAGGCGAGACACCGGCTGATGGCGAAGCCAAGCCGGAATAAGCGTTGCTTGCGGGCTCTAAAGCGAGTCGCCTTCTACGCGCCTCGCTTTAGATTTTTTTCGCTCACGGTGTTATGCCTCGCTGCGCTCGGACACCTCCGCAAAGTGCCGAGTCGCATGCGCTCCCAACATGATGCGTCCTATTGGATGCGACATACTAAAGCGCGAGGCGACCAACTCCCGAGCCCGGCCTTGTGCCGGGCTTTCTTTTGCCCGCCGCGCTTGCAACGCTGGGCAAATGAGATGCAGCAGGCCGCACTTCGGGTTTGCTGCGCTGGTGTGAGCAAGGTATTCTGCCGCTGCTGGCACTGGCGTGCAGCGAAATAGGTTTATTGATAAGGCACACCGCGTTTAATAGGAGACTTGAAACCGCCCGAAGATTGAGCGTTTTAAGTCGCATCATTAATCCCTTAAAACGCGACATGCTATAGGCGCCGTATCGCGCCACGAAAACGTTGGAGTTATAGGTTCCGCCATGTCTAATCCCGACGCCAGCCAATCGATACGCCGCGACAACGATATTCCATTGCACGGCCCTGAAGCGTTTGCTGGCATGCGCAAAGCTGGACAGCTGGCGGCTTCCGCACTCGACATGCTTGTTGGCTATGTCGAACCCGGCGTCACCACGGAGAAGCTTGATCGGCTCGCTTTCGAATTCGCGATGGATCATGACGCCATTCCGGCAACGCTGAATTATCGCGGCTACACGCACTCACTGTGTACGTCGATCAACCACGTTGTGTGCCATGGCATCCCCGGACCGAAACCGCTGCGCGAAGGCGATATCGTAAATATCGACATTACGCTGATTGTCGACGGTTGGCATGGCGACACCAGCCGGATGTACCCGGTTGGTCAGATCAGCCGTAAGGCGGATCGCCTCCTCAGCGTGACGTATGAAGCGCTGCGACTTGGCATTGAAGCCGTCAAACCTGGCGACACGACGGGACACATTGGGGCTGCCATCCAGAAATTCGCAGAGGAGCAACGCTGCAGCATCGTTCGCGATTTCTGTGGCCACGGGCTCGGCCGCGTATTCCACGATCGCCCCAATATTCTGCACTACGGCGTCGCTGGTGAGGGCGTTCTGCTGCAACCGGGCATGCTGTTTACAATCGAGCCGATGGTCAATCTCGGGCGCGCACAAGTAAAGGTGCTCAGCGACGGGTGGACTGCGGTGACGCGAGACCGGGAACTGTCAGCACAGTTTGAGCACGCCATCGGTGTAACCGAAGATGGTTGTGAGGTGTTTACCTATTCGCCAGCCGGCCTACACTGTCCGCCATACAAGACCGAGTAACCTCAAGCGAGCGAATGCGGCATGAGCGATAAAGCCAACGCAAAGCGATCGTTCAGTTCGAGTGGCAGCACAAGCGTGGACGACACGCGTGCAGTGACCGGAGACCTGCTTGGCGGTTTTCGCGATATGGCGGTTCCGGACAAGAGTGAATTTGGCCAAGAAAGCCACGTCTTTGATGCCGATGCCAAGCTAACGCCGAAAAAGAACAAACCCCACAAGGCAATTCCCAGCAAGACCGGGCACCGCCAGAGGCTGCGTGAGCGCTTCAGTAAAGGCGGGCTGAATGGTGTGCACGATTATGAATTGCTGGAGCTGATTTTGTTTCGAGCTATTCCCCGGCGCGACATCAAGGATATGACTAAGGCGCTGATCAGTCAGTTTGGCTCATTTTCTGAAGTGATACACGCGCCGGAGCACCTTTTGCGCGAGGTTCATCAGGTCGGCGACGCTGTCATTTTTGAGCTGAAACTGGTGCGCGCGGCAGCGCTGCAAATGATGCGCACAGAGGTGCTCGACAAGCCGATGCTTTCGTCCTGGCAGCAGGTTATCGACTATTGCCGCGCGGCAATGGGTTATGAAACGCGCGAGCAGTTCCGCATTTTGTTTCTCGACAAGAAGAACAAGTTGATTGCGGATGAAGTGCAAGGACAGGGCACGGTCGACCATACGCCCGTCTATATCCGGGAAGTCGTCAAACGGGCGCTGGAGTTGTCTGCCACCGCGCTTGTACTGGTGCACAATCACCCGTCGGGTGACACCAAACCGTCACGGGCTGACATCGACATGACCAGGATGATAGAATCGGCAGCTAAACCGCTGGGTATCAGCTTGCATGATCACATTATTGTGGGGCGCGGTGTGCATTTCAGTTTTAAGGGCGAGAAGCTGATTTAGGGCGGATTGCTGCAGTCTTCGCCAGGTTGCCTGCAACCCGATACCGCATGGGCAGATCACGGCCTGCCATTGACCAAAAGCGACTTCCACCCCACGTTAAGCGCCGAATGCCTGTCTACTAACTTGCCTGACTTAATAACTTGAACGAGATGCTGCGCCATGAGCACTACCAAACACGCCTCTGTCCTGATCCTTGGTTCCGGACCGGCCGGCTACACGGCTGCTATTTATGCAGCGCGCGCAATGCTGAAGCCGCTGCTGATCCAGGGTATCCAGCCGGGTGGCCAGCTGACGATTACAACCGAGGTTGAGAACTATCCAGGCTTTGCAGATGTGATCCAGGGTCCTTGGCTGATGGAGCAGATGCAGGCGCAGGCAGAGCATGTCGGCACCGAGCTCGTAATGGACCACATCATGGACGTTGATCTCACGAAGCGGCCAATAGAACTGACCGGCGATGGTGGTGCGAAATATACGTGCGACTCACTGATTATCTGCACAGGCGCGCAAGCAAGATGGCTTGGTCTCGAGTCTGAGACTGCGTACCAGGGCCATGGCGTTTCAGCATGCGCGACGTGCGACGGCTTCTTTTATCGCGGCAAGGAAGTGATGGTTGTCGGTGGTGGCAATACCGCCGTCGAGGAAGCGCTGTTTCTGACGAATTTTGCGAGCCGCGTGACGGTTGTGCATCGTCGGGATTCATTCCGCTCTGAAAAGATCCTGCAACAGCGGCTGTTCAAGAACCCGAAAATCGAAGTGATCTGGGATACGACGCTGGAAGAGGTGCTTGGCGACGATGATCCGAAGTCAGTAACCGGTGCCCGGCTGAAGAACATGAAGACCGGCGAGATTGTTGATCGCCCAGTGGACGGTATTTTCATCGCGATCGGACATGCGCCGTCGACGGAGTTGTTTCTTGATCAACTCAAGATGAAGCGCGGCAACTATATTGAAACGGTGCCCGACTCGACCGCCACGTCGATTCCCGGCGTGTTTGCAGCAGGCGATGTTACGGATGATATCTATCGTCAGGCGGTGACAGCTGCGGGCATGGGTTGTATGGCGGCGCTGGAAGCTGAGAAATATATCGCCGAGCAGCAATCAGAATTGCAGGCCGCTGAATAACTGCGGCCTATTTTTCTCTGCTATTACTCTATAATAACACTTTCGCTTGCGCGCGGCAGTTTGATTGGCGTTGCGCAATCGTCACCTACAACGCCTATAGATTTTTGCACTCGTGCCGTTGATACGCTGACGGAGGATGACGCATGGACTGGGATAAGCTCAGAATATTTCACGCTGCCGCCGAGGCTGGCAGCTTTACGCATGCCGGTGACCATCTCCGCATGAGCCAGTCGGCTGTCAGCCGTCAGGTTTCCGCGCTTGAGCGCGACCTCAATGTGTCACTGTTTCACCGTCATGCACGCGGCCTTGTGCTGACGGAGCAAGGTGAACTGCTGTTCGACACAGCCAAACTCGTGATGAACAAGCTGCATACAGCCGAAACGTTACTCAGTGACGCTAAAACGAAGCCTGCCGGCGAGCTGCGGATCACCTGCCCGGTCGGCTTTGGCACGGTGTGGGTTACCCAGCGCATGCGCGAGTTTATGGATCTCTATCCGGATATACGCGTTGAATTGCTACTCAACGATGATCAGATTGACATCGCGATGGGTGCCGCCGACGCCGCCATTTGGACGCGGGAGCCAGCCCAGGCTGACCTGATACGGCGGAAACTTTTCACGATGCGTGTCCGCGCCTACGCCTCGTCGCAGTATGTACGCCGGTTCGGGGCGCCGCAGTCAATGCAGCAGCTTGATGCCGAGGGGCACCGTTTTGTATCGCACAGCGGCATTCCCGCGTTCCACCTGTCACAGATCCAATCGCTGGAAACACTTGAGCGCAACGGTCAGGGACCGCGCATCCCTGCATTTCGCGTGAACAGTGTGATGGCGATGAAGTATGCGATCCGCTCTGGACTCGGGATCGGACTGTTGCCCGACTATTTGACCGAAGAAGAAACGGATCTGTTGCCCGTCCTCAATGAGGTTGAGCTGACCAGCCTACCGATCATATTTGTCTATCCGGAAGAGCTGCGTGGCTCCAAAAAAGTCCAAGTCTTGCGCGATTTCCTCGTCTCGCAAGCACGTAGTTGGAAGCATTAGGGTTCGCGTTTTGTCGGGAAGATCAGCCGATGCCAAACACCTTGACGATGAGTGGGCTGATTGTTCGACGCCCAATCAAAGCTGCGGCTGGGCGCCTTGTTCTGGCAGTCACAGATCTCGACATGATCAGGTAGACAATAGACAATCGAACGACGTTTTAAGCTATGTATCACATGCATAGCTCGCATGCGACGTGTTGCCTTGCGCGACCGTGAAAAGACATTCTTAATGATGACGCTGTGACGGATAGCTACAGAAGGCTGTACCCTCCCTTCAACGCCTTCGACCCATCATTAGTGATGTGGAGACTTACAACCGGCCCCAAGTGCCCGGTTTTTTTATGTCTCAAGCGGCTCGCATAAGATGCGGCCTATCAGGGCTTCCGTTTTCAGTCAGACACACTCGCCCGGTTTGTGCCCACCTCGCTCAATCATTGTGGTCACGCGCGGTTTCTGGGCGTTTTCGGCGCTTGGACAATTGCGGCAAGCCGGCTGAAGCTGTATCAATTCCCTCAAACACCGGAGGAATAAGCGGTTATGGCAAAAACGCTCTACGACAAGATTTTTGAAGATCACATCGTCGACACCCAGGAAGATGGCACCTGCCTGATTTATATCGACCGGCATCTGGTGCACGAAGTGACCAGCCCGCAGGCGTTTGAAGGATTGAGCCTGGCCAACCGCCAAGTGCGCTCATCGAAGCGGACGCTGGCGGTTGTTGACCACAACGTGCCGACAACCGATCGGAGCAAGGGCATTGATGACGAGGAAAGCCGGATCCAGGTTGAAACGCTGGCGAAGAACACAGCTGACTTTGGTGTCGAATATTACGACGAGAGCGATATTCGCCAGGGGATCGTGCACGTCATCGGGCCGGAACAAGGTTTCACGCTGCCAGGCACGACAATCGTCTGCGGTGATAGCCACACCTCCACGCACGGTGCGTTCGGTGCGCTGGCGCACGGCATCGGCACCAGTGAAGTTGAGCATGTGCTCGCAACACAAACATTGATCACATCCAAAGCCAAGAACATGCGCGTGACCGTCAATGGCACGCCACCAAAAGGCGTTACGTCGAAAGATATCGTGCTTGCGGTGATTGGCGAGATTGGCACAGCGGGCGGCACCGGCCACGTCATCGAATATGACGGCGAAGCGATCCGTGGGCTCTCGATGGAAGGGCGCATGACGGTTTGCAACATGTCCATCGAAGGTGGCGCACGCGCGGGCATGGTGGCACCGGACGAAAAGACCTTTGCCTATCTCGAAGGCCGGCCAATGTCGCCGAAAGGGGCTGCCTGGGATGCAGCGATCGCCTATTGGAAAACGCTGCACACCGATGATGGTGCGCATTTCGACAGCGTCATCACGCTCGATGCCGCAAACCTGCCGCCGATATTGACCTGGGGCACCAGTCCGGAGCAGGTCGTCAGCATTGATGGCATTGTTCCCGATCCCGCAAAAATCACCGACGAGGCCAAGCGTGCCTCAGCGGAGCGCTCGCTGGCCTACATGGGCCTGACGGCCAATACCAAAATCACCGACATTCCGATCGACGTCGCGTGGATCGGCTCGTGCACCAACGGTCGCATTGAAGACCTGCGCGCCGTTGCCGAGGTCGTCAAAGGTAAGAAAGTCGCTGATAATCTCGACTATGCGCAAATTGTTCCAGGCTCTGGACTGGTCAAAGAACAAGCTGAGCAGGAAGGCCTGGATAAGATCTTTCTCGAAGCCGGTTTCCAGTGGCGCGAGCCGGGTTGTTCGATGTGTCTTGGCATGAATCCGGATCAGCTGACACCGGGGCAGCGTTGTGCATCGACGTCAAACCGTAACTTCGAAGGGCGTCAGGGTTTTAAAGGCCGTACGCATCTAGTGTCTCCGGCTATGGCCGCAGCGGCTGCAATCGCAGGCCATTTCGTGGATATCCGGAAAATATAAACCGACTACGGCACTTAGCCTCACGACATCGTTATGCATCTGTGATCGAGATGCATTCATAATTGGGATATCCGCCATGCGGGTATCCCATTTTTATGGGCAAGATACTCACAGCGCATCAAGGCAACGTGAGATCAATTTCATTGTGTCGCAGTCGTTGGCGCGCCAAATTGTATCTGTGGCCAATCGGCCTGACTGATTTAGCCAAAGGAGTTCACAATGAATAAGAAACTTACCACTGCCGCTTTTGTTGCTGGTGCTGTCGCCGTGGCTGTCACGGGCATGCAGACTCAAACTGCAAATGCAGCCGGTGCCAAAGAAAAATGCTACGGTGTAACGCTCGCTGGCAAGAACGATTGTAAAGCTGGCGCCGGCACAACTTGCGCAGGCAGCTCTAAAGTCGATTACCAAGGCAATGCCTGGGCGCTTATGCCAAAGGGTTCATGCGAAAGCCTCGCTTGGGACAAAGTGATTCCGGACGGCCGTAAAGGCAGCCTGACTGAGCTGAAGCGCGACGTTCCAAAAGCTTAAGGTCGGGCTTATTGCCTGATCTTGCAGGAATGACATCGGCCGCGTCACATTGAGGGCGCGGCCTGAATACTTAAGAGGCTCAAATGCGCCCATCGACTTCGGCAAAAGACGCGCCTTTTGAGGTGGCACTGCCGAGGCGCGCAGGGGTCAGCCTCAAACCCGAACATTACAACCATATTCTCGCTGAGCGTCCCGACGTCAGCTGGTTCGAAGTGCATCCGGAAAATTATATGGGTGACGGTGGTCCGCCGCATCATTACCTGGCCGCCATTCGCGAACACTATGCCTTGTCGCTGCACGGCGTTGGCCTCTCGATCGGCGCTGCTGGCAAGCTTGACCGCGACCATATCGGGCGCTTGAAAGCGCTCGTCGAGCGCTACCAGCCGGCACAGATTTCAGAACACCTGGCGTGGTCGACGCATGATGACGGTTTTCTGAATGACCTGCTGCCATTGCCTTATACAGAAGAAACGCTGACGACGGTTTGCGATCACATCGACGAGGTGCAGACGGCGCTTGGCCGACGCATGCTGCTTGAGAACCCGGCGACTTACATCGTGTTCCCGGAAAGCACCTACGAAGAGATCGAATTCCTCAAAGAGATCGTCCAACGCACCGGATGTGGGCTGCTACTCGACGTCAATAACGTCTACGTGTCCTGCACCAATCACAACCGTAGCGCAGAAGATTACATTGACCGCTTCCCGCTCTCGCATGTCGGCGAGATCCACCTGGCGGGACATGCGGAAGATACCGATGACACCGGTGCACGGTTGCTGATCGACAGCCACGATCGACGCGTCGTTGATGATGTTTGGGAGTTGTATGACCGTGCTATTCGACGCGCCGGCGCGCTGCCGACGTTGATCGAGTGGGACAGCGATATTCCGACTTGGCCTGTATTGTTTGCCGAAGCGCAGCACGCCAACGCGATCCTTGCGCCGAATGGTGCTCAGCAGTCGACAAAGCCGGCATCTCATGAGCTGGCGTGACACACAGAATGCGTTCGCCACGGCGGTTCGTGATCCGGCCATGGATGTGCCTGATGCCGTCGGGCCGCGCGGCAGCGGCGTGCCTGTGGCGCGCTTTAACGTTTATCGAAACAACTCGGCGGTTAGTCTGACCGAGGCGATTGCGGACAGTTATCCAGTTGTCCGTGCGTTGGTTGGCGAGGATTTCTTTACGGCGATGGCCCGCCAGTATGTTGATGGGCATGTGCCAAGTTCACCGGTGCTGATCCACTATGGCGGCAGCTTCGCGGATTTTATTGAAGCGTTCGAGCCGGCGCAGTCGCTGCCCTTTCTGGCTGATATCGCACGCGTAGAGTGGGCCTGGGTGCAGGCGTATCATGCGAAGGATTGCGACAGCATAAATACCGAGGCACTACAGGCGGCTAACGCTGAAGCTTTGCCTGCGTCACGGCTGACGCTGCATCCATCGTTGCATCTCATTCAATCGAATTGGCCAGTGGTCTCGATCTGGAGCGCACATCAGATCGAAGACCTGGAAGCGCGGCAGACAGCACTGAGCGAGATCGACCAGGCGGCTGAGTGCGGCGTTATTGTGCGGCCGGAATTCGAGGTCCAGGTTCAACTTGTGCAACCGCCGATCAGACAACTGCTGGCGTCTTTCCAAGATGGCGCCACACTAGGCGAGGCTGCCGAGGCACTCGAACCAGATGATGTCGGCGATTTTGGCGGCATGCTCAGTTACATCTTTTCGACCGGCGTTGTTACCGCAATTGGTACCGCAACCGGCGCTGAAATTGGCGCCGCTATCAACCAAGACTAATCGCATGGCGACGACACGATTTAAGGGGAGGCAAACACAATGATCCAGATGCTGAGCAGACTTTACGAGAACGTTTTCGCGACGATCCAAGCGCTATTGGAAAACTGGTTTCTGGGGCTGGCGGCGCGGCTGATGTTCTCCAGCGTGCTGTTTTGGTATTTCATCAACTCAGCCATGACCAAAGTCGGCTCCGGCTTTCCAGGCATGTTCGTCGTCAAGGACAACACGTACGCGCAGATGTTCCCGAAACTGTTTGAAAGCGTGGGCTTTGATGCCAGCCAGATATCGTTCATTCCGTATGGCATCATCGCGTATGCCGGCACGTATGCCGAGTTCATTCTGCCGGTCCTGATCCTGCTCGGCTTGTTCACGCGGGCTGCGGCGGCTGGCTTTATGGGCTTCTTGGCCGTGATGACGTTGACCGACATTACGGGGCACGATGCGAAAATCGGCGGTTTCTTTGACCGCTTCCAGGACGCGGCCATCGCAGACCAGCGGTTGCTGTGGCTGTTCCCGCTGATCTATCTGCTGATCCGAGGACCTGGTCTGGTGTCGCTTGATGCCGTCTTTGGGCGCATGTTTCGGCGATAGGATCGCGATCTTAGATCAGATCCGCGTCGGCTCTATGGTTCCAAGTTGAGATGCGCTAAAGTTGGTCCATCACCTGAAACGTTGATGGACCGACATGAGCACGCATAAATCAAACACGCCAAGCCGCGCCACCGGACGCCAGTTCTTTTTCAATCCTGGCCCGACACACATACCCGATAGCGTGCTGCGTGCGATGCACCGGCCGACGATCGATTTTATGGCACCGGAATTCAAGGAAGTCCTGACGCGCGTGCATGAACGCACCAAGCGCGTGCTGAAAACCGAGCAGCATCTCCTGTACTACGGCACCAACGGCCATGGCGCCTGGGAAGGTTCACTCGCCAACGTGTTCTCGCCGGGCGACAAGATGCTGATGATCGAATCCGGGCATTTTTCGATCAACTGGGCCCAGATGGCGCGCGAGCTTGGCCTCGAAATTGAAGTGCTGCCGGGCGACTGGCGGCTTGGTGTACCGTCTGGTGCGCTTGAAGAGCGGCTGCGGCAGGACACTGGCCACGACATCAAAGGCGTTATGGTGGTCCACAACGAGACCGCCACCGGACTGGCACATCCGATTGGCGACATTCGCGCCGAGATGAATGCGGCCGGGCATCTTGCGATGCTGTTGGTCGATACTATTTCCTCGCTTGCGTCGTTTGATTTTCGATTTGATGAGTGGGGCGTCGATCTTGCTGTTGGCAGCAGCCAAAAAGGCATGATGATGATCACTGGCCTGTCGTTTGTTGGCATCAGCGAGCGGGCACTGGCGGCATCAAAAGACGCCAAGATTACCCGCAGCTTTGTTGATTGGCGCCAGATGACGACGGTTGAACCGCAGCGCTTTCCAGGGACAACGCCGGTTCATCTGTTTTACGGACTGGAAGAGGCGCTTGGCATTTTGGAGGCCGAGGGCCTTGATAACGTGTTCGCTCGACATGGGCGCTTGGCCGACGCTGTTCGTGCAGCTGTGAAGCACTGGGGCGGAGGTGCGCGCAGCGGCATTCAGATTAACAATGGCGAGTTTTCAGGAACAGTCGAGGCGATCGAGTTGCTCTGCGCTGATTCCACCAGGACGTCTGACACGGTTACTGCCGTGATGACGCCAACTGGTTTTGATGCCAACGAATTTCGCCGCATTGCCCTGGACCGTTATAACCTGTCGCTTGGACAAGGGCTCGGACCACTGGCTGGCAAAGCCTTCCGGATCGGTCATCTTGGCGATCTCAACGAGCCGATGGTGCTGGGGGCGATCGCAACAATCGAGCTGGCGATGCGCGAAAGTGGTCTTGCGCATAAATCTGGTGGTACAGAAGCGGCACTCGCGTCGCTTAGCGCGTAACACGGCGACAACTATTGATGGGAGACCGGGCCATGTCCAAAGAGCTGGTTAAAGAATTGTTCGGCGCCAATGCCGCGAATTATGTTGTCTCGGATGTGCATGCCAAAGGCGCGTCGCTGGCGCGGTTGGTCGAGTTGGTTGGACCGGGCGCGGACTGGCAGGGGCTTGATATTGCGACGGGTGGTGGCCACACGGCGCTGGTATTTGCGCCGCATGTCAAACGCATGATTGCAAGCGACCTGACTCGTGAAATGCTTGATCAAGTCGACAAGCAGGTTGCAGAAAAAGGCATTGGTAATGTTGAGACGAAGATAGCCGATGCGGAAGCGTTACCATTCGATGATGGTTCTCTTGATCTTGTGACATGCCGGATTGCGCCGCATCACTTTCCGGACATTCCAAAGTTTGTTGCCGAGGTTCATCGAGTATTGAAGGCTGGCGGTACGTTTGCTCTGGTCGACAACGCGGCGCCGGATGAAGCAACCAATCCAGACTTTGGCGCGCCTGAATTGACTGAGGCAGCCGCGACCTACAATACCTTTGAGAAGATCCGCGACCCGAGCCACCACCGGGCATGGACAACCGGCGAATGGTTGGCGTCCATTGAGGAAGCCGGCTTCAAGATTGAGCACACAGAGTTGCTGCCAAAGAAGATGTCGTTCGATACCTGGATCAAGAACATGTCGGTGCCGGCTGAAAAGGTGCCAGGACTGGCGCAGATGCTGAATGATGCCAAGCCGGCGTTTGCGGCTTACATCCAGAAACGTGAAGATGAGAAGGGGCTCGGCTTTACGATTGCCGAGCTGCTGGTGATTGGCCGTAAGGCTGGCTGATACGCGTTTCAGCGCTTAATTGAAACGCAACGCCTGATGTGCTATAAAGTGGGCATGTTGCAGACTCTTCACATTGTGATTGGCATTCGAATTAGTGCCCCGACAGCCTAAGGGCCGTCGGGATTGCGCACGCTTTTTATCGACCCAATCACATACATCGTGGAGAATTCTCATGCCGACCGAGCAGTCGCATGCCGTTGCAGATCAAGCAGCCGAGCAGCAACCAACCGAAAACACCAAAGCTCTTTTTTATGTCGTTGGTGATGCTGACCCGGCCATGCTGGCGCGTGTTATTGAGCCTGTTGCCAAGCTCGGCTATGTGCCAACGCGCGTTTACGCATCCTCTGAGGATGGCGATGGCAGCGTTATGACGGTCGACCTCAGGGTGAACCATGTCGCGCAAGTAGCCGCCGAGCGGATGGAGAATGCGTTGCGCCGCATTGTTGGTGTGCATCAGGTGATCGCGGTTTACGAGGGTAGCTGATCGGCGCAGCCATGCGGTTTGGCTCGGCAAGCTTGCGAACCACGGAGGCCAAGGGCCCCGGATATCGCACGACGAGTGCGATTCCGGGGGCGCGACAGAAGCCGTTCTGGAAAGATAAATTAGACAACCGAGCTTACTCGCCAAATATGACGATGTGCATGAAGCGGGGGCCGTGGGCGCCGCGGATGTTTTGGGCTTCGATGTCGGCTGTGCCGCTGGTGCCAGTGATGAAGTTCGTCGAGCGCGGAGGCGCGGTGTCGGCAGCCCGGATCATGGCCCAATAGTCCTCCATGTAGCGGAGAATACCACCGCCATCGACCAGGATGACATGATGCAACGGCAGGTAGCTGTAGAGCGTCGGACTGTCTGAGCGCGATGTGAACACCAAAGATCCGGTTTCGGCGATGGCCCAGTCGGCTATGTTGACTGCGACAGGTTCGTCCGGTGACAGCGTTTCGTGGCAGGCGATGGCGCCCCAATCGAGCTCGCGCAGGCAGTCCATCGGTGGATGAGAGATTTGTGCCGGCAAGTCGCATTGCTGCAAGTAGCGTTGGACGGCGGCGGGGGCGTCGGCTAAAGCGGCGACTTCATCGACTGTTGCTGTGAGGCGCTCTGACGTGGCGCGCTCGATGAAGCGGGCTCGACTTGTCTGGTCGTCGAATTTTGGTTGGTGACGGGTTGCATCTCCAAGCAGCGACTGCGCTTCGCCCGCGACGACATCGAGATCAAGGGCTGTCCGACCGAGTGACTTTCGGAGCGCTCCTAATATAGCACTGCGTGCTCCGGTCGAGCCGTCTGTTTGACTGCTCATGATCGCCGTCCGCGTTTGTATTGATCCATGAACGTGCCTTGTTGCGGCGCTGTTAGATCGCGGTGCCGTGTCCATCCGCCGGCGCCTGGCAGTGATGTGATCTTGCCTTTCGCCCGCGCGACCCAGCGCATCATGACGACACTGAAACGTGTGCCTAAGCGATAGAGCCAAGGGCGTTTTACCGCGAATGCCCAGAAGCCGAGACCGACGCGCATCGATGCGGGTGTCAGCTTGCGGCGCCACTGTTCTTCGCGGAGCCGCCGCATCATATCGGGCAGCGGAATGTTGACGGGGCAAACTTCCTGGCAGCGGCCATTGAGTGTGCACGCGTTGGGTAGGTCACCGGCTTCTTCAAGGCTGGTCATCGCTGGCGTCAGGATCGCGCCCATCGGGCCTGGATAAACATATCCATAGGGATGGCCGCCGACAGCGTTGTAGACCGGACAATGGTTCATGCAGGCGCCGCAGCGGATACAGCGCAGCATCGGCTTCATGAAACTGTCGAATATTTCGGTGCGCCGATTGTCGACGAGAACGATGTGCAGCTCTTCAGGGCCGTCGATATCTCCGGATCGTTTGGGGCCGTTGTAGTACGTCGTGTATTGCGAGATCTCTGTGCCAAGAGCTGCGCGTGACAGCAGCCGGATGAACACGGCGCAGTGCCCCATCGAGGGCACGAGCTTGTCGATGCCGACGTTGACGATGTGGACCTTTGGCAAGGTGGTGGTGAGCTCGGCGTTGCCTTCGTTGGTGACGGTGCATATCGAGCCGGTGTCGGCGATGAGAAAGTTGGCACCGGAGATGCCGATGTCAGCACCGACGTATTTGGGCCTGAGCTCGCGTCGGGCACTTTCGACCAACGCTGCAACATCATCGGTTTTGTGGGGATCGGCGTGATGCTCGGTGAAGAGCTCGGCGACTTCTTCACGGGTCTTGTGCAAGGCTGGCACGACAATGTGCGACGGGGGCTCATCGGCGAGCTGAATGATGTGCTCGGCGAGGTCGGTTTCGACACGCTCGATACCGGCTTCAGCTAAGGCCTCGCCGATGCCGATCTCTTCGCCGAGCATCGATTTGGCCCGCGTTACCGACTTGGCATCATGGCTCTTGCAGATGTCGATGATCGTGTCGGTGGCTTGTTTCGGCGTTTCGGCCCAGTAGACTTTGGCGCCGGATGCGATCGCGTTCTTCTCGAACATCTCAAGATAGTGATCGAGGTAGTCGAGCGTGTGGTCCTTGATGCGTTCGGCGGTTGCGCGAGCTTCGGCGTATTCGGGATATTGCGCCAATGTCTCGCGCCGACGCGACGTTAGGAGGCCGGTGGTGCGGTCAATGGCAGTGCGCAGATTGGGCTGCTTGAGCGCATGTTTAACGTTGTCTTTGAACTTGTGGGAGGTCTGCTGCATCGGGTTATGCCTCCTTTGCGGGTTGGCAAATGCCATCGTCTTCGGCCATGCCAGCAAGCACTTCGACGGCGTGGAAGACCTTGACCGGCCGGCCTTCGCGCGAGATTTTTCCGGCCATGTTCATCAGGCAGCCAAGGTCGCCGGCAAGCAGTGTGTCAGCACCGGTGTGCGCGATGCAGCGGGTTTTGTCCTCGACGATCTCGTTGGAGATATCCGGATATTTTACGCAAAATGTACCGCCAAAACCGCAGCAGGCGTCACTGCCTTCGAGTGGGACCATCTTTAGGCCAGCGACATGTTCGAGCAGGGCACGCGGTTGATCGTGTACGCCGAGTTCGCGCAGGCCGGAGCAGGCGTCGTGGTAGGTCGCGACGCCGTCGTATGAGATGCCTTGAGGCTGATATTTCATGACGTCGGCGAGGAAGCTCAAGATCTCGTGGGTTTTGGCGGCAAACGCATTGTGACGGGCAAGCCAAGCCGGATCATCTTCGAACAGGTCTTTGGCGTGGACCTTGAGCATGCCGGCACAGGAGCCGGATGGCACGACGACGTAGTCAAATTTCTCGAATGCCACGATGACCTGCTTGACGATATCGCGTGCCATGTCGCTTGCGCCGGAATTGAAGCCGGGCTGGCCGCAGCAGGTCTGTGCGGTTGGCACTTCGACGATGCAACCGGCGTCCTCCAGCAATCGCAGCGACGCGAAGCCGATCGAGGGGCGCATCGCATCAACCAGGCAGGTGACGAAGAAGCCAACAATTGGTTTGGTTTCAGGCATCGGCGCATTGTTCCTTGGGATGGCAGCAATACCTACTGGGACGGGCTCGGGGTCTTGTCTTTGACGATGCACAAGTCTGAGATGACGCAGTTATAGCATTTCGGTTTGCGGGCGATGCAGACGTAGCGGCCATGCAGGATCAGCCAATGGTGGGCGTGCAGGCCGTACTGTTCCGGGATGACCTTGAGGAGGCCCTCCTCGACCTGGAGGACGTCTTTGCCGGGAGCCATGCCCAGCCGGTTTGCGAGCCGGAACACGTGGGTGTCAACCGCCATGGTCGGATGCCCGAATGACATGTTCATCACAACGTTCGCGGTTTTGCGGCCAACGCCTGGCAGCTCGACAAGCGCGTCGCGATCTTCGGGGACTTCGCCGTCGTATTTCTCGATCAGCAACTCAGATAGCGCGATAACGTTTTTGGCTTTGCCGCGAAAGAGACCGATCGTCTTGACGTGGTCGCGAACTGTATCCTCGCCGAGCGCGACCATTTTCGCGGGCGTGTCGGCAACTTTGAAGAGTGCCCGCGTGGCCTTGTTGACGCCGGCGTCTGTGGCCTGTGCCGATAGGACAACGGCGACGAGCAGCGTGTAGGCGTTGACGTGCTCAAGTTCGCCCTTTGGCTCAGGGTTTTGCTTTTCGAGACGCTCAAAGATGGCGGCGATCTGATCGGCCTTGATTTTGGCGCGCGGCAACCGCTTTTTGGCTGCGACCTTCTTTTTGGCCTTTGCCTTCGGCTTGGCGGCTGTGGCCTGCGTCTTTTTTTCGGCACCTGACATGGTTGTCGTTACTTTATGTGATTGCTGTTTCGCGTTATTCTGCAGACATGAATGACAACATGCCCGAGGCGGCGTCAACGGCCAAACAGCAACCTTTTGTGGCCACGCTGACGCCTCACCGATCGTTAAGCCCGATGGGATTTCTGATCCTGATGTCGGCAGTGGCGCTTGTCAGTTTCATTGTGGGCTTTGCGTTCCTGTGGATGGGGGCTTGGCCGGTGATGGGTTTCTTTGGGCTCGATGTCGCGCTGATCTACTGGGCATTCAAGCAGAATTACCGGGATGGCGGGGCATCTGAGACGATTGAGGTGACGCCCAATCTGGTTCGGCTGACGCAATATGCGCCCAATGGGAAAGCCACAGCGTTTGATTTCAATACGTACTGGGTGCGTTTGGCGCTTGATGAACGCTCCGATGGGCGATCGATGTTGAGCTTTGTAACACGCGGGCAACGCATTAAGTTTGCTGACTTTCTCAGCGATGATGAGCGTCGGGAGTTTGCCGATATTCTTTCAGGCGAGCTGGTTTCGGCGCGCAACCGGATGAATTTCTGAGGAGTTTTCCTCCCATGCCAAGAAACGGGTCGCCGAGGCTGCCCGCGCGGCGTAACTTGGTGGCATCAATGGGCACATCTTCAGCCGGAGATTGAGACGATGTTGAACGCGGCCACAGCAATCGATGACAAACCGCGACGTTCGCCCGTTTCAGGCGGCGCGAAAGACTATGAGGCCGTGCGGCGGGCAATATCGTTCCTTTCTGAGCATTGGACCGATCAGCCGGATCTTGATGATCTTGCACGCCACATGGGGCTCAGCCCGGCGCACTGTCAGAAAGTGTTCAAGCGCTGGTGCGGCCTTAGCCCGAAAGAGTTTCTGCAGGCGATCACGATCGACAACGCGCGCGGCCTGCTTGATGGCTCAGCGAGCCTGCTCGATTGTGCTCACGAGGTCGGCCTTTCAGGATCGGGCCGGCTGCATGACCTGTTCGTTGACCACATCGCGATGACGCCAGGCGACTACAAGCGCCGCGGTGAAGGGCTTGAAATCAGCTATGGTTTTCACGGCTCGCCGTTCGGTGACACGCTTGTGATGGCAACGGATCGCGGCATTGCTGGCATTGCCTTCGTCAACGAGGATAGCTGCCAGACGCGACAAGAGGCGCTTGAGGATATGACGCGGCGCTGGCCGAACGCGCGTTACCGCGAGCAGCCAGCTTTTACCGCCCAACACGTCGCTCAGGTGTTCACCCCGGCGCAATGGTCGGCGGAGCAGCCGGTTCGCCTCGTTTTGATTGGCACCGATTTCGAGGTTCGCGTCTGGGAGACGCTTCTTAAAATACCGATGGGCCGAGCTGTCAGCTATGCCGATATCGCGCGCCATATCGGTAAACCAAGCGCCTCGCGGGCCGTTGGCAGCGCGGTTGGGCGCAACCCGATATCATTCGTGGTGCCATGCCATCGTGTATTGCGAGGCGATGGCTCGCTTGGCGGTTACCATTGGGGACTGACACGCAAGCGTGCGCTGATTGGTTGGGAAACGGGACAGGTGGCAGCGGGCTAAATCGGGGCAGTTCTCGTTTTTTCTCTCACGGCTATTCCTCGCTAACGCTCGGGCCCGCGAGGGCGCGGCGCAATGATTACGCTTGCGTGCTGCGCACACGGGGCCCCGGGTCGCATCCGCTCCCTTTGCCTGCTTCCGTTTAAGTCAGAAAAGCTCTTGCCAGTCATAACCTTAAGGCGCTATCGAACGCGCTTATCGACGTAGCATTGCTTCATGACCTGGCATCGCTGCGGCCCCGAATAATGCATCGATGAGCCTTTGGCCGGTCGGATGAACTTGCAAATCTGATCAAGTCCGTCGGTTGTCAACCAACGCTGGCGGCGGCCACGCTGGACCGCGAAGCAATCAGCAGTTTCCTCGTCCGGTCCGCGAAACTGATGGCCGCACTCATGGCTGTAAATCCATAGTTTTACGGCCTTCGGCACACGTGCGATGAGCTTCGGATTAAGAATGAGGAAGCCTGGATAAGCTGCACCGTAGTCGTCCAGCGAGCTGTCCAGAACTGTGGGTCGCTTGCCGCAAATCAACCGGCTGCCATCAAGCACCAGCTGGCCTGCCGGTACGATCCGACCGCCAACGTGGGCGGCATATTGCTCAACTGTCGGCGTGTCGTCGGACGCAGCTTGGACAGATGCCACCGATAAGCCGGCCACCAAGCTCAAGAAGCCTGCAACAACAAACGATATACGACGCCCCATATCGGTATTATTTCCTTTGTTGCCAGCGCATTACTGCGAGACAATTGTATCAGGTCCCACAAGACTAACGTGTCCGCGATCAGACATTAGACGAGCACGATGTATATCTGCCACGTGTTCCCCGAGAACGCCTGCTGGCTTGGCGGTCCGGCCCCAACGAGCCCAATCAACTTCGTTCACATCATAGGGCCCGGTCAAGATACCGGAGCACTTCCAATTGTCAGTGATGGGGCAAACTGACGACTTTGCGATGACAATCGAGGAACTGCGTTGCCCAAGGGCTACGGTTTAGCCATCAAGACGGACATCTATCCCCGCTGCTGCCATATGATCTTTGGCCTGACCAATTGTGAAAGTGCCGAAATGGAAGATGGAAGCGGCCAACACGGCACTGGCTTTGCCTTCAGTTACGCCGTCGGCAAGGTGTTGCAGTGTTCCAACGCCACCCGAAGCGATGACGGGCACGGAAACGGCCTCTGAAACCGCACGGGTCAGCTCGACATCAAACCCGGATTTAGTGCCGTCGCGATCCATCGAGGTGAGCAGGATTTCACCGGCACCGCGCGCGACGACGTCGCTGGCAAACTCAATGGCGTCAATGCCGGTTGGTTTGCGGCCGCCGTGTGTAAAAATTTCCCAACGTGATGGCTCTCCGGGGCCGGATACACGCTTGGCGTCAATGGCAACGACGATGCACTGCGCGCCGAATTTGAGCGCTGCTTCGTTGACGAAATCGCGATTATTGACGGCAGCTGAGTTGATCGAGACTTTGTCGGCGCCTGCCTGCAGCAAACGGCGGATGTCATCGACCGCGCGGACCCCGCCGCCAACCGTCAACGGCATAAAACAGCGTTCAGCGGTGCGCGTGACGATATCAAAAAGGATGCCGCGTTTTTCGTGAGTTGCCGTGATATCAAGGAAACACAATTCATCGGCTCCGGCCGCATCATAGGCTGTTGCCGCCTCCACCGGGTCACCGGCATCGACGAGGTCGACAAAATTAATGCCCTTCACAACGCGGCCATCTTTTACATCCAGGCACGGGATGATACGAGTCTTCAGCATCGAATTTTCATCGTGTCATGAGTGAAGTTATGCGTGTTTCTTACCGCGAAACAACCGGCCATGCGACAGGAAACGCCACTGTGACACGGCGACCGCCGCGGCGATGGACTATGCGGCTGGCTCTGCGACCGGCGGTTATCATTGCCGTGCTCAGTGCCAGTTTAGTGAGCGCCTGCAGTTGGGGGGCCAATCCGCCCAAGACGCTTACCCAGGTGATGGCAACACAGCAGAACAATTTGAGTGGGGCGCAGAACGTGAGCGTTACGGCCGCGGCACGCGAGATTACTGGCGATGCAGCTGCTTCGGCATACGGCCTGACGTCTCTCAAAAAGCCGGGAGAGCCAGGTACGCATGTTTGCGGTTACGTCAAAACCACGGCGAGCAAAGGCATTCCGTTGTATGTCGAACTGCGTGAGGCGAGCGAAGGGATCATTGCCGAGCGTGGTCAGATTGGCGCTACGCCTGCGAACTTGGCCAAGGTTCGGTTTATGTGCCGTGCTCATAAGAATTGGTAAGCGGCTAACTTCGATAGGTTGTTAAGGCTGGACACCACTAACTCTAGGCAGACGCTACGGCGAGAACGTGTTCGATCGCGATGTCGGCTGCTTTGGCCGCATCGGGTGATGCGGGATCGAGGCCGGTGATCCCGAGGCATTTGAGATTAGGGATGGCCGTTAATGCGTTGCGGACAACGTCGACATTCGGACCACCCGGCACAGCGAACCCGTTTGTGCGCACCGTCAGCGCATCGTGTACGTCCATGTCGAGATGCGCATAAACGCGACTTTCTCCGGCAAGACGGCTTGCCAATTCGTTTGCATTGGTTGTTACCGGAATTGCGTTTGCATCAAGCAACGTCTGCTCGGCTGGCTCAATGTCGCGGGCACCGAATAGCGTGGCGTTTGCCAAGCTTGCCGGATTGGTGAGCTTGGCATTCGTGGCCGTCATGGCGCGCCAGGCATTGCCTGTCGCGGCGGCCAGCGCCATGCCCTCCAATAGGCCGCTGGTCGACGTTTCTGGTGTGTTGAGATCCGGATGGGCATCGAACCAGGCGATCGCGGTGTCAGCACCGAGCCCCGCGACGGCGCCGATGGCTGCAATGGCACAGCTGCCTGCAAGCACAACTGCGAGTTCACCCTGAGCTTCGGCTTCTGTCACCGCTTCCGATATTTCTGCGGCTAGTCCAAGACCGGCATGCATGTCTTCAGGTGTTGGTTCTTCGGCCATCAGAATTGTCTCGACCACCTCGTGGCCGGCTGCGTGCAAGCGCTTCGGCAGACCTTTGTCGCGCAGCGCCCATGGTAGATCGCACCACGTCACACCGCCCGGCTGGTTCGGCCAATAGGCATAGATCAACGTGACCTTCATGCGTTTTGTCCTTTGACGGCTGCGATCATGGCGAGTGCTTCGGCCGGATCAAGCCGACCGTCATAGATCGCACGGCCTGAAATAGCGCCCTCCAGTTTCGCGTTTTCGGGCTCCAGCAATGCCGTGATATCGTCGATTGACGCGAGGCCTCCGGACGCAATGACCGGTATCGTTGTTGCATCTGCCATGGCGCGTGTGGCCGGCAGATTGAGCCCTTTCAGAATGCCGTCGCGATCGATGTCCGTGTAGATGATGGCAGCCACGCCGGCATCTTCGAATTGGCGGGCAAGATCGATCGCTGAGAGTTCGCTGGTCTCAGCCCAGCCTTCGACGGCAACCTTGCCACCGCGCGCATCAATGCCAACAGCTATGCTGCCTGGAAACGCGCGACATGCCGCACGGACCAGATCGGGATCGCGCACGGCGATGGTGCCGAGGATGACGCGGCGAATGCCTTTTTCCAGCCAGCGCTCGATCGTCGCCATATCGCGGATGCCGCCACCGAGCTGCGTTGGGATCGTCAGTGCGCCTAAGATCGCGTCAACTGCTGCGGCATTAACCGGTTCCCCGGCAAACGCACCGTTGAGATCAACCATATGCAGCCACTCAAAGCCCTGCTCCTCGAAACTCTTTGCCTGGGCGGCCGGATCGTCGTTGAAGACGGTTGCTTGTTCCATGTCGCCGAGTTTCAGGCGCACACACTGGCCATCTTTGAGATCGATCGCGGGGTAGAGAATCACGGCTGTTGCTTTCCTGTGGCGAAGCTGGACGCAGTTTGAATGCCGGCTTGCGTTGATTTTGCTTTCGGTTTCGCCATGAGATTGCTATTTTGTTCTCATATCGTCCGCTGGCGTTACCGGTTTACGGGCAACTTGTGTGCCGGGCAGACGCGTAAAGTCAACAAAGTGCTTGGACCCTGGGTCGCCATGTCTGTCGTTTCGCTGTTTCAGACCGTATCGAATGAGAGCATTGCGCCGGTTCGCCGCTCGTCCAAACGGGCACTTAGCGAGCAGGATGCGATTGATATCTGGGTCGCGCGCTGGCTGCGCATCCGGCGCAAGGACATTGTGCTGCGCTATGGTTGCGACCCGCGCCGAATTTACGACATTTGGGAGGGCACCAAGCACCCGGCATCGCGCTCGAAAGCTCTGCTGCGATTTCAGGCAGAATATCCAAACCTGATGGACCGCATTGATTTTGGCAGCCACCAGCGCATCCCACGCAACGAAGTGAGCCCGGATCAGCTGACGCTGTTCGGCGACGACGCTGCGTGAAGGGCGGTCGGCCGACCTTCCGGTTTGCGCCAAGCCCAACTGGTGAACTGCATCTTGGCCATGCGCTTTCAGCCCTGACAGGCTGGAAATGGGCGCAGCGTCTCGAAGGCCGGTTTCTGCTGCGCATCGAAGACATCGACACGGGCCGCGCGCGCCAGCATTTCGTCGACCAGATCTCCGATGATCTGAGATGGCTTGGGATGAGTTGGGAGCAGCCGGTGCGCCAGCAATCCCAGCATTTTGAGATTTACCGAACCGCCGCCGCACGCCTGCAGGGCATGGGATTGCTTTATCCGTGCTTTGCAACACGCAGCGAATTGAAGGCAGCAACCGCGCAGCTGCCGGACCATCCCTCGGACCCCGACTGCGCCCCGCTTTATCCGAAACTTCATAAGCAGCTCAGCTCCGAGGAGATCGCAGCTCGCAAGGCGGCCGGGCAACCGTTTGCACTTCGATTGGATATGGACCGCGCGCTGGATGCAGCCCACGTCATCTCAGGTGATGACAGCACAGCAATCACGTACACCGCACTCGACGAGAGTGGTACCGCGCAGCTTGTTGAGGCCTGCCCGGAACGCTGGGGAGACGCCGTTATTGTGCGGAAAGATGTGCCGGCCAGTTATCATCTCGCGGTCGTTGTCGATGACGCCGAACAAGGCGTTACTCATGTTACACGCGGCCAGGACCTGGAAGCTGCAACCGATCTACATCGCCTTCTGCAAATCCTGCTTGGATTGCATCCTCCAGTCTACCATCATCATCGTCTTATCCTGGACACGGATGGGCGGAAATTCTCGAAGAGCGATGGTGCCGTCACGCTGCGATCGTTACGCGAGAGCGGTATGAGTAGGGAAGATGTTTTGAGGCTGATTGGAGAATTGTGAAGCGTGTTGATTTCGAATGTGTTTCGTGAGGCGCCCGACGGAATTCGTACCTGTGACCCCCAGCTTCGGAAACGAGTGATAACCGTTATGAAGCACGAGCTATTCTGACTTTTCTGCGACGCTATGGTTTCGCCGAGTATGGCCGCCCATAGTCTTCGGCGGCGCCGGCTTCGGTCACATAACCGTCGGCGATATCCTCTTCGATTGCAGCTGGGTCACGCTCTGCCGGAGGGCCATAGCCACCTGCCCCAGAAAGCCTGAAGCTCAATATGTCTCCGCCCTTGATCGAACGGGTCTCCTTTGATTGCAAAGGCTCAGCGTTACCCTGCGGATTCAGGATGGACTCTGCCAGCGCGCCGGGCTTACCGCCAAATATTCCGTAGGGCGGATAAACATGGCGGTCGCCAAGATGGGAAAACGTTGCCGTCGAGTTCAGCAGTTCGATGTCCTTGCGCAGGCCGCAGCCACCCCGCCAACGGCCGGCGCCGCCTGAATCCGGAATTAGTTCCAGACAATGCACCCGCACCGGGTTGTGTGTCTCGTGGACTTCTACTGGTATGTTCGAGCAGTTCATGACCGGGCTCATGGCCTCCTCGCCGTCACTGCCAAACTTGCCACCGTAACCAGCCAAGGAGACATCATACATGACGAACGGTCGCCCGTTTCGATCGTCGATGCCGCCAATGTTGGGGTTTGACCAATGCGAGAATGCGCCCATGGCACGCTCGGGCATTGCTTGGGCGAGCGCACCATTGATGGTGTCGAAGATCCTGATTTGCAGGATTGGTCGGCCACCTGATGGAGCGGGAAACTCTGGATTGAAGAACGATCCTTCGCGGACCGTCAGTTTGATTGGTCGCATGCTGCCTTCGGTTTGTGGATCGAGCGCATTGCAGAACGTTTTGATCGCGAAGACCGCGTACGCGCGCGTGTAGTTGATGTATGAATTGATCGCAGCCGGGACAGCATCCGACGAGCGCGAGAAGTCGAACTCAACATCTCCGTCACCGCTAAATGTTATGTCGACAGCCATCTTGATCGGCTCGGTGCCAGGCCCGTAGTCATCCATATAATCTTCAAAGCTGTACGTTCCAGCCGGAACTTTCGCGAGCAATTCGCGCATCGTCGCTTCCGAGCGATCCAGTATGATGGTGCAGGCGTGCTCAATGAGATCGCGACCGTAGTCACCAAACAATTTTGCGAGACGGTCAGCAGCTGTCAAATTTGCCGTATGTTGCGCGAGAAGGTCGCCGCGCACTTTTTCGGGCATTCGCACATTGCCAAGTATGATGCGCATGATGTCGTCGTCGATCTGGCCTTCGCGTACGAAGCGCACAGGCAGGATACGCAAGCCTTCTTGAAACGATTCAGTCACGCCATGGACTTTCTGAGAGCCCGGCGCGGCGCCGCCCATATCCACTTGGTGGGCCGAGCAACATACAAATCCGAGCAATTGGCCGTCATCAAACACGGGCATGAGTTGATAGGTGTCGGGAAAGTGACCGGCGCCGATAAACGAGTCATTGACCAAAACAGAGTCGCCCGGCTTGAGTGTTTCGGCTGGGAAGTAGCCCAACACGTGCTTCGCCATAAAAGGCATCGAGCCGAGATGGCCGGGGCTGAAATTGCCTTGTGCGATCAGGACGCCGTTCTTGTCGAAAAGAGCCGTTGCGAAATCATCGCCTTCGCGCACGCCCTCCGAAAAAGCCGTGTTGCGCAACGTGATGCCAAGCTCCTCGGCAATCGAGATTAACGCATTCCAGATGACCGTCAGAGTAATCGCGTCTACGGATTTGGTGGGGTTGAAATCACTCATTGCGATGTCTCCTGTCCGATCTCAATGACCAAATGACCATCCGGGTTCAAAGATACCGCGTCTCCTGGAGGCACAACGGCAGTGCAATCTGGATCTTCGACAATGGCGGGGCCGGCGATAGCTGTGCCCCCTGTTAAGTCATGGCGGCTGAGTATGCGCGTTTCAACAAATCCGTTCGCCTCAGGAAACCAGCATTGCCGACTGGTGGCCTTGTCGGATCTGACTTGAGCTTCATCATCAGGACGGATGCTATCAGGCAATGGACGCGGAAGATTTGCAACCAGTGTCCAATCAACACCTTCGACGATGCCATCAGGATCGACAAATTTGTTTCTGCGCAAATACGCGGCGCTGAATGCTGCTTCAATTGCTGTTAAATAGTCCTGGTCAAGGGCGCCGTTTGGAAGATCAACATGAACTTCAAAACCCTGCCCCGCGTAGCGCATTTGTGCGTAACGGGTCCAGCTGACTGTGGCATCTGGCGAGACTTGATCAATTTCGCGGCGGGCTTGACGTTCGAGTGCTTCGTAAGCCGCGGCGAGTGCGTCGACAGCAGAGGCATCGTCAAGCCGAATGACCCGAGTGACGGTCACGTCAAGGCGCGGTTCGGCCTGCAGCAATCCGATCGCCGAGCCAACGCCCGCTCCGTGCGGTACGATCACTTTCGGAATGCCGGCCTTGCGGGCAACTCGAGCTGCATGGAGTGGCCCTGCACCTCCGAACGCGATCATGGCGTAGTTGCGAGGGTCTCGTCCGCGTTCAATCGACACCAATCGCAAGGCGTTTTCCATGTTGGATGTTGCAATCAAATGCACGCCCAGGCAGCTTCAACAACATCAAGACCAAGCGGATCTGCGATCTCAGACGCGATACCACGCTTGGCCGCTGCTGCATCAAGCTGCATCGCTCCGGCATTGAACCAGGGCTGTTCAACGCTGACTGCTGCATAACTCTGCGATAAGGGATTCACGGTCGGGGATTTATCTGAATCTATAGGAGTGCGTTTGATTCGAAAGGAGCGCACTCATGGCATCAGAATTCCTGGAACTTTTATCACAG
>CAJQQK010000163.1 GCA_905480435.1 uncultured Hyphomicrobiaceae bacterium
TCGAGGGCATCAATTCTCTCGTCCAGGCCGCAAAAGCCAAGGCGCGCGGCTACCGAAACAGCAAGACCTTGAAGGCCGTCACCTACCTTATAGCTGGCAAACTCGATCTCAGGCTACCCACTTGAAACGTCGGGGAGCCCAAAATATTCCGTGCGATCCTTTGGCTTAAAACGCATGTCGGAAACAACGACATGGTGCAGCGTAGAAATTGCCTCCCGGAAATTGACGTGATTGGACACGTTGCCGACGAAATACGCCGGCTCACGCAGCAGGTCTGGGGAGAAACTAATTCTTGAATCGTGGTCGCCATGAGCAACGCCACTTTGGCCGGCGTACCGTTTCGTAACTTCCATTAATGAGCCTCCCTTGCACGTGCCGACCGAACCTCTGGTGCAATGAGTGTCACATTCGGGAACAACTCTGGCATGTTCGTTTTCATGTGGGCGATAAGTTCCAACACGCGCGCCTTATCCGCAACCACACAAGTCCCCGACACGTTTTCCAACAATTCGGTCAGGATACTCAGCGTCTCTGCGTTGCCAGACTCTATTTCAGCTTCGATAAAGCGATAGATCTGATCCTTTGCGGCACGGCTCGTGAAAACGCGCGACAGAATGGTGCGCAATGCCGGCGAGACCTTACGTATCCGCTGGGGGCTGCCAGCTGCGTACTCTCGGATGAGTCGGGCAACGGTCAGCCGAAATCCTGAAGCCGGATGTTCACTGAGCCGCGCCAAAAAGAATTCAGAATGTTCTCTGGTGAATATCTGGCCCAGAACTTCGCGGCCAAACTGCTGAGCCGGCAATGTTGTGCAGTCGCACAGACCAACAACGGCCTCAGGCGACCAATCTTCGGGCTGAAGATATTGACGTACCAGACCATAGACAGCCTCACGGCTATCGGCCCATTCGCCATCAAGCAAAGAAAAAATCTCTCCAGGTGTCGAACGAACCTCGCCGATCCGATGATCAAGTGCCGCAAGCGCCCATTGCCGCGCGCTCAACTGGTCGTTGTTGCCAATACGCGCAATTTTGCGAAGAGAAAAATCGCCAGCCGCAAAATCTGCAAGTGCGGACGCGCCGACGCGGCGGGCCGGTTCTGATCGTGCCCGCAGCAGACTCCAAGTAAGCTCCGGCCCGCGCGCTCGAACCGCTTCGAGTAGCGGTCCTTGCATGGCGTCAACGATATCATCGCGCACGCCGTCAAATTCTTCAGCGCGATACAGCACGTGTAACAACTTGCTGGCAAGGCGACCAGCTGCTTCCTTGTCTTGCTCGGCAATCTCGAGCGCCGCACGACGCGCGGCTTTTCTGGCCCGTACGACCGGCGACACCAAGAAGGCCGCGACGAGATCCTCGTGCTTTCTAAGCTCCTCGATATCGGCACTCGCGAGCAACTCAGCACCGGCTGCCTGAAGATCAGCGTCTTCGCTTCGTGCCAGCACATTCGGGTCAAATACCGTCAATCCGTCCGGTCGAATTGCAGCAAGCAAAACTGCAAGGAGTTGCGGAGGCACATCCGAGGACTGTGACAACGAAACGAGTTGTGACAAAGGCACTGCCTTGACTGCGTCAGCAAAATTCTCGGAGAGCAATTCCGCCGCAAGGCGTACGTTGTGTTTATCGTCGCTCAATTGCTCTGCCATCCATGCATCCGCCCGGGCTTGCTGGATCAATTCACTGACGACGTTTGCCGCATCCGCCAATCTAGCGTTCTGCGACCAGAATTGTGATTGCCACTCTTTTGTTTCGTCGCGCACTGATAGAATCATCTCAGCTGCCAGAGCGCCTTTCTCTGTAACCAGATCGGGCCGAGCACTTAGAATCGTCTTTCCGAGTTCCACAGCCTCAGGTTGGTTCGCACGAAATAGCGCCGGCACAATTTCTCCGCTGATCTGGCCGTTGGCAAACTGAGCCTGGACGGATTGCAGTGCGAACAAGTATCGCGCACTGCTGGCGGCCGTCAGCAATGGCCCCAGGACCGATACCGGCAATGCGAGACAGTAGGCTTGGTTATCCTTCAAGATACGGCTTGCGAAAGACAAAACCTGCTCAGAATTTGCATCAATCAAAAGCGACAGCACACGGTCAGGTGCAGCGTCCCAAAGCTCCGGAAATGGTTCTTCTCGGATCGCAGCTTCAACAGGTTCGTGCGTCTTGAAACGCCAAGCAAGCGATGCACCTTCGGTGTTTGTCAATCGCGAGCTGGCGCCATGCAGAATGTTATGAATGGCAAACCGCCGCTACATCGCCGGAAAGTGAATCTGTTGCATCGTGGAACCCGCATCAGCATTCCAGACCCACTGCGATTTCGCGAACGGTGGGTCGGCGGCCTCATCAGCGTGCGCCAGACAAGCTGCAGCCAGCGTCACATAGCACGGGCCACCAAGTTGGCCCGTGCGGCGTAGATGCCGCCAGATCCGTCGCCGAAAATAAGTCCGCGTGCGGTCTGACCATGCAATGCTCCCATCGCCTTTTCCCAACACGCTCTCGCGTTGCACGTACTTGCGTAAATGCGGCACAAAAAAACTGCCGTGACTCTCTCTGGTATAAGGCGGCACCAAATCGAAGCGATGACCAAGGACGGCCAACACATCTGCATCGTCAGCGGCCTCAGCGGCTTTATAAAGCCGCCGCACAGCCCGAAAAATAAATGGCTGAAGCGGAATCTTTTCAAGCACGTCCAGAAATAATGGCCGCAGGCTCCGGTTGTGATATGACAACAGATAAAGATCGATGAGTGCTTGCTGTTGTTCTACTCCAGGCGCGCCCGTGTCGCTCTTTTTTTTCCGGTCTGTCCGCCGCGACCAGTGCCAGCTGCAAATAGTCAAACACCTTCTCGCTGGCAGTCACAGCGTCCTCACTATCAAGGGCTATCACGATTGCTTCCGGCAAGTTGGCACGAAGCCGCGGCACTTCAGCTTCACTTACAGACAACAATGACAATGAAATGTTCGCCGCGACTGCTGCTGTCGGATCTGCTCGTTGAGCCAGCAAACGTAGAACATCAATCACGTGCGCTGGTTCCTCACATCCGCAACGCAAAAGTGCATACGGCAACACCCGAGCAGCAGCGTCTTCGGCATCACGACAATAACCGGCCAACAGCGGTCCTGCCGTTGCCAATCGGAGTTGACCAGTGCGCCAGATCAATTTTGCTGCCGCTGCTTCAGGTAGGCTTGAGAGACGATCCAGGAGTATCATCATGCGCACTGAGCGGGGATCACTGGCATCATCCACAACTCGCGGCGGAGCGATGCTTAAGCCATCCACCTGCCAGGCTTCACCGCCCGTCGGATCACTATAGCCGTGGTTGCGGCGTGACAGAACGAGACTATCGAAAATCTTATCAGCCAAGTGAAGTGCAACGGGATCATCTGTGCGCGTCCCCTCCTCCAGCTCATCACCGATCCACCCATAGCGGTAGTTGACCAGGTAACGATCGGAACCGTCGCGCTCCAATTCTATGAGATCTATCTCATAGATCCGCTTGCGGCCAGCCTGCAGAACAAGTCGTTTCGACTTCAAAGTTCTCACGACAAATCCTCAGTCCGCTGCGTATGTGTGCATACGATCGCAATCCAAATTAATGGCTACCCGACGTTTCAAGTGGGTAGCCTGAGGTCGAGTTTGCCAGCTATGAGGTAGGTGACGGCCTTCAAGGTCTTGCTGTTTCGGTAGCCGCGTGCCTTGGCTTTTGCGGCCTGGACGAGAGAATTGATGCCCTCG
>CAJQQK010000164.1 GCA_905480435.1 uncultured Hyphomicrobiaceae bacterium
CCATCGGACCCTCGTTCCATAGAGGATATGCTTGCTGCATCCAAATCATATATGGCGGAAAGGACGAAGGCTGCTCATGCACGTGCCGTGACTATGTTTCTCGTCTGGTGCCAAGACCAGCTTTATACAATTTTACCTAGCTTGGAGCGACCATTGGTTTCGGTTCGAAAATCTCCGAAATCGACTATCAAAAGGAAGCACTTCGTCGAAGATGAGCTGAAGTTGGTGTTTGAGTCTGAAGAATACCAAAATGGGAAATTCACTCGCGATTCTGACTATTGGATCCCATTGATGGGATTGTTCACAGGAGCGAGAGAAGGCGAACTGTGTCAGTTGGACGTATCTGATATCCGTAAGGATCCTAAGACGCAGCTTTGGCTGATCGATATCAATGATGATGGGCCGGACAAGCGTCTCAAAAATGCCGCGAGCAGACGAGAAGTGCCAATCCATCCGAAGCTTGCAAGACTAGGCTTCCTAGAATTTGCAGACTTGGGCCGCGAAAATAATCAGGAAAAGCTATTTCCAGAGGAACACAGAAATACGCGCGGGGAGTTCGATGCTTTTTCGAAGCGATTCAATCGCTATTTGCGGAAGGTGGGGATCAGTAAAGATGCAAGCCTTAGGCTGGATTTCCATTCATTTCGACATACCTTGCAAACTGACTTGATAGATCAGGGGCACGAAGAATATATCGTCAATCAGCTTGTTGGTCATTCTCCGGCAAAAAGTAGCCACAGCGTCAAAACCTACTCCAGAGGTGCGGGATTGGATGCTAAACGCAAAGTTCTCCTCGAATTCCGTTGCACTACAATTCTTCGCAATCGTCAGGGTGTACAATTGACTTAATCTCGCCCGTGCTGCCTGTGGAATTGCTCGGGCCAAGGTTGCCGGAATTTTATGACAGTACATATGAGTTTCTGTGCGTAGGCGGATTGTCTGTGCTTTAGATCTTCGCCATGCGCGGCTTTGCTAGAAGTAGATCCAACGGATGCTGAGAAATAATGTACCATATAGGTACTAAATCGCCTTCACTGTAACTTGATCACCAGTGACGCCGAACCACCATTTCTCGCCGCACTGATCTGCATCTAATCGCAACGCATGAGTGTTGTGCGGATTTTGCCATGTGCCATGATGAGTGACTTGCCTGATGTGCGCAATGTGAAGGCGTCAGACAACTTATCGCCTTCTACCGAGCAATCGGCAGCGATCTTCCATAAGTCACCCATTTTTTTCATCGACTTGAATGTGCAATGAGCCTCATGCTGGTCATAGCCCCTCATAGTTAAGACGATTGGTGCGCCTTGCTGATCCTGGGGCACTCTGCATTGCGCTAGATTGATGCCCCATGTCCCAACGAATGCTGCGCTGGAGGGATTGCCCGCAAGCGCTGCCAATCGCGCTTCATAGGATCGGATGAGACATTTCCGTCTCGCGCCACAACGGTTTCTACCCTTGATCCATTTGAGTTGCTGCTTCTTAAGCAGAGGTAGTCGTATGTACGCGCGCCCCTTTGCCGCCATGGTCTCCAAGGTGTTGGTGTAGACGTCCGTCATCTTCGTATCTAACCTTCGAAGACTGCCGTTCTTGCAGATCGTTTTTTCGGACAAATTCAGATTGTTGCGATTGCACCAATGAGAACTCGCCGTTGATCCGGACTTTGGTAAGCATTGGTTCCGAGTGGCTTCACATTTTGTCCGCCAATTCGCCTCCCTCCCAGGATGCCCTTGATAGTCTGCTGGCATTCTCAGTATGCAGGACTTGTAGCTTCCTTGGCAGTCGTTCCTCGCCTTGCGATCATTGGATATCGAATGTGCGTTGCTCCGATTTTCCGATCTTCCAGCACAGTCAAGCCAGCGTAATGCAGCGGTTAAACCAGACAGTGAGAAGACGACACTCTCCCTGTTTCCACTTTCACTCACATACTGCCAAGTGAGTCGATTGCCTGCCTTTAGATCATCTATTGTGCGCCGTATTTCGCCATTCTCAGATGTCAACTCATACTCATTCACAGATTGTGGGCTATTGATCTGAGATTTGGTGAACGTCAGTTTTGGCTCACGATCAATCTTCAGCACAAAGGCCTGCCGCGTATCTGCCATTGGATCAACTGCTACAAGCTGGAGGCGCCAGTCTGGCTGTTGGTCATCTTTCCAAAGTCGCAAAGAATGACTCCAACCCAGCGGCGCATTTCTATCCAGGTGATAGATGACAGCATGGGTTGAACCGTCTTTGCGCACAGATCCAAGTGTTGGTCCGAACCGCGCACGCGTTTCGCCATATTTCATGTGCGTGACTTTGCTGCAAATCGAAGCGGCGATTGCGATCGGCGTCGTGAGGCCACTGGTTGCAACCAGTGTGACAGCCAGGATAACGCCCTGTGCGATCGGGTGCAGGCGTGTTCTCAATAAAGAAGCTATTGGCAAAATGTTTCGTCCCCGCATGACTACTCACTTTTTTCTTTGAACAGTAAGCGCATCTGACAACGCCTACCTAAGAGTCGTTTCCTGAACGCTGACATCCAACGAACGAAGCTTCGCTTCATCATCAAAAGCTGGTCAGAAAATCGTCTTACGCGCATCTAGAGAAAAAGTCGCAGCAAGCATGTGTAATATGCGGCATTCGACAATTGCACCCAAGCTCCTGGAAACTGACAGCGAATGATACTAGGAAGCATCGCACTAAATGCGCTGTGCCTGGACAGGCTCGTTCGGGACTTCCGCAATTAATATTTCTGTCAATGCACGGTTCTCAGCTTATCAGGAACAAATGCTTCGATACCTTCGCTCTCCAATGCGCGCTCAAATGCTTTCCAGGCTTCATGATCTGTAGCGAATTTTTCCTTCCAGATTGTTGATTCATCATTTTCATCGATGATCTCTAGCGTCCAACTCGTATCAGCTTCTCCACGGAAAATGTGCACTTCGATTGTGTGCTCATCATCCGCAACCTGCTGCTCAAATCGGACCACTGGATCTTGTAGTTCTTAATGTGATCACCTTTGGACAACACGCCTCTCCCCTTGGCATCCCCCTGGCACAATTTTATACAGAGGGCATTTGCCAGTCCAATAAACGCCATGTCAGAATTCTACACAACAGAACAGCTCAAAGATCGTGGATGGATGGATCCATGATCAAGGCACACCTTGGCAAGCCTGATGAGCAACGAGCCAATTTTCCTATAGAGAGAGAGACTGCAGGCCATGTACAAGCACATTCTGATTGCCACTGACGGTTCCGCAATTGCGGACAGAGCCATACCTCACGCGATCGAACTGGCGAAGGCGCTAAGGGCTAAGCTGTCTGCAGTGACGGTTGTTGAGCCCTATGATGCTGTTGTGGAATCTGAATCTCATGGTGATTACAATGAGCGGAGCGCAGAAAACGCCGCCGAGATTCTTTCAGCGGTGTCATCGGCTACGCAGGCTGCAGGCATCGAATGTGATGCGCTACATCAACAAAATCGATTGCCATATGCAGGTATAATCGAGGCAGCAGAAAAAATTGGCGCAGATCTCATTATCGTCGGTTCTCATGGACGTCGAGGGATTGAGGGATTGCTTATCGGCAGCCAGGCCACAAAATTACTAACCCATACCAACATACCAGTGTTAGTCGTTCGGTGAGTCAACAACCAAGCAACGCGATCAAACATCAAGCGATCGACCATGCGCACGCAACCACTCTTTGTGCTCGCGAAAATCTGGACATGCTCTTTCGACGCTTTTTTTCAAAATTTTGGACTATGGTTGTCATGGATCAGATGACAAAGCTCATTGATGACGACGTAGTCCACGATCCGACTAGGACTGATGATGATCTTCCAGTTGAACTCCATCTTGCGCTTGGATGAGTAGCTATCCCGGGCCCATTAAACATCAGGGCTGTTCAACGCTAACTACATGAAGCGATAATTGAGCGGCCGTGTGATGTCGAGGACGTTGTGCCACATGGCCTGCGAGATATTGTTTTCGC
>CAJQQK010000165.1 GCA_905480435.1 uncultured Hyphomicrobiaceae bacterium
GATCACCGCCAGGAAAGCCGCCGACGCCATCCGCGGCCACTGGAGCATCGAAAACAGGAACCACTATGTTCGCGACGTCGCGATGCTGGAAGATGCCAGTCGCATCAGGAAGAACCCAGGCATCTTCGCCAGGGTACGTAGCTTCGCCCTCAATATCCTGCGTGCCAACGGCAAAAACAATATCTCGCAGGCCATGTGGCACAACGTCCTCGACATCACACGGCCGCTCAATTATCGCTTCATGTAGTTAGCGTTGAACAGCCCTGGGGAGGGCGCACAGCATGACCGAACGAAGCTTTCTGCCTGTCGAGATCGATCTGCTCGACCAAAAACTCACAGAGACAGCGACCCGCAAGCGGATTCCAACCTTGAATGTCGCGCCCGACGTTGTGCCTGCGGGCCAGCATCCAGCCAGCTTGCCGGCGCCGCGCAAGCCGATCAGTGTCGAAGTGCCGGATTATCTGGCGACTGCACTCAAGGTTGCTGCAGCTCAGCAATCTGTCACCGTTAGGCATCTTATTCTCAATGCTCTTGTCGATGCCGGATATGATGTTCGAGCTATCGATCGTGAAGAAGATGGTCGACGATTACGATAATACGTTTGGTGCAGGCGCGCCGGCACCGCAAGAGCGGCTCCGACCATGCTCTAGGCGCTCACACGCCCCGAGCCCGTTCCGGTCTCGGCCCATTCGGGTCACGATCATTCGCGCGGGATAATAGTGGATTTCTATGGTAGTGGCGGTTTGCGTGAGGGGCCTTTTAGTTCGCCATTGTGGCTGACAGCAATCCTCATAGTTGAAACGCCTCTGGACCATGCCTATCTGCTTAACTCCGGGACGTGCCAAATAGTTGCTCCAAATCAATGGGTTACGCGCGCGCCATTGGAGGACGGAAATCTTGTCGAAACGCACGTAGGATGGATGGTTTTCCAACATTGACCGGACTTAACCGGATAGGCATGCCTCTGGACTCACCAGAAACGACCCCTTCTGTGCGATTGGGATCGGGCACCCCGACCGTCAGGCGGGCTTTTCCGCCCCGGTGCCGGTGAGGGCGGAAAAGCCCTTCAGCGCTGACGGACAGGCTCCGGAAACGACCCCAACGCACAATTGAGAATAACTGCGCAATAAATAGAAATAATAATATGTTGACATATTATGTTTGACTTAATAAATATAATATAATTGAAACTTAAATATGGAGTATAAAATGAGTACATTTATTCAAATAAATAAAAACACTACAATCCCAACAGATACGATCAGGTTCATTCGCCCGATCGGAGACGAAGAGCGAACCCGCATCGCAGAACGCTATGGTGCAGATTCTGGTGAGTTCAATGTTTCGATCCAGTTCGGCGATAAAACGACCAAGCTGGCTATCGAGACCGTCGACCAATTGCGCGAGCAAGGCGTCAGTCTGGTCGATATCGGTGGCGATCGCCATGTCGTGGCGGCCAACATCAAATCAGCCAAGCCTTTCACCGCGAAGGATGCCGCCAAGATTGAAGGGCGTGGCTACAACATAAGCCGGGAGTTCAAGTCACGCGTTGAGACCACCGCTGGCACCGTGCTGTCCGACGCCACACCGACACAAATCATGGATCGGCGCGCCCGCGCCAATCAAGGTGGCAGTCAGGTTGCGCCGCAGTTAGTCAACGGCTAAGGGCAGCACACTTGTAAGCTTTGCATTGATTGGGGAAAACGATGCACGGATGGGTCTCTCAGAAATGAGAGGCCCATTTTTTTGGCGCAAGGTTCTGCAATGCATCTGACAACACGGCATTGTGGTTGCGCCATTCGACCCCACCCGAACAACATTGTTGTCGGGAAGGGGTGTAAGGCAGATACGGGGAACTCATCGAAGTTAATGCTGCGTTGGCTTGTCATCCGGCATTTTGTCTTGGCTTTTGTCGAGATGCGCGATGATGACCCCATCCCAGTCCGATTTCTGGTGGCTGCGGGCAGCCTGCTCCCCTTCCAAAGGCCATTGTCCATCAACCGCCGTTTTGCTAGACCGAGCCCAATCTAATCGGTAAAAACTGCCCCGCTCCGCACTGCAGGCTTTGCCAGCACACTACATTCGACGAAGGTACCGCATCGATGACTAAAATAGCTCTGATTACCGGCGTCACGGGGCAGGATGGGTCCTATCTGGTGGAATTTCTTCTCGACAAGGGGTATGAGGTCCACGGCATCAAGCGGCGCGCCTCGCTTTTCAACACCCAGCGTATCGATCACATCTACCAGGACCCACACCTAGAACGGCACAATTTCGTGCTGCATTACGGTGATCTGACCGACTCCTCGAACCTCACTCGCATCCTCTCCGAGGTGAAACCCGACGAAGTCTACAATCTCGGCGCCCAAAGCCACGTCGCTGTCAGCTTCGAGGCGCCCGAGTACACCGCCGACGTTGATGCGCTCGGCGCGCTGCGACTGCTCGAGGCGATCCGCTTCCTGAAGCTCGAAGATACCTCACGCTTCTATCAGGCATCGACATCAGAGCTTTATGGCCTCGTCCAGGAAACGCCGCAGCGTGAGACCACGCCGTTCCATCCGCGCTCGCCGTACGCTGTTGCTAAACTCTACTCTTACTGGATCACGGTGAACTATCGCGAAGCCTACGGCATGTATGCCTGCAACGGCATCCTCTTCAATCACGAGAGCCCGCGCCGCGGCGAAACGTTCGTGACACGCAAGATCACCCGCGGTCTTGCCAACATCGCCCAAGGCCTCGAGCCGTGCCTATACATGGGCAATATCGATGCGCTACGCGATTGGGGGCACGCCAAGGACTACGTCCGCATGCAATGGATGATGTTGCAGCAAGACAAGCCCGATGATTTTGTCATCGCAACCGGCAAACAGTATTCGGTACGCGAATTTATTGTCTGGTCGGCCGCCGAGCTCGGTGTAACGCTCGAATTCGACGGCGAGGGTGTCGATGAGCGTGCCGTCGTCGCAGCGGTTGCCGGCAATATGGCGCCTGCGCTGAAACCGGGCGATGTCATTCTCCGGATCGATCCCCGCTATTTCCGCCCGGCTGAAGTCGAAACCCTGCTCGGTGATCCAACCAAGGCCAAGGAAAAGCTTGGCTGGGAGCCGCAGATAACAGCGCAGGAGATGTGCGCGGAGATGGTCGCCGAGGACCTGCGCGTTGCACAACGCCACGCCCTTCTTAAACAACATCAGATGGACATTCCGGTTTCGGTTGAAAATTAGGGAGATGTCCGTCATGCGGGTATTCGTAGCAGGTCATCGCGGCATGGTCGGCGGAGCAATATTGAGCCAGCTGCAGCTACGCCGCGCCACCGGTGAAGCGATCGAAATCATCACCCACAGCCGGTCAGAGCTCAACCTGACCGACCAAAGTGCCGTGCGCGACTTCATGGCCGCTGAGCGCCCGGACACCGTGATCTTGGCCGCCGCCAAGGTCGGTGGCATCCACGCCAACAACACCTATCCGGCGGACTTCATCTACGAAAACCTCATGATCGAATGCAACGTCATCCACCAGGCATTTGCCGCCGGGGTCCGGCGCCTGCTGCAACTCGGGTCGTCCTGCATCTACCCGAAGGCAGTACCGCAGCCGATGAGCGCCAGCGCTGCTGACGGGCACGCTGGAGCCGACCAACGAGCCCTATGCGATTGCCAAGATTGCCGGTATCAAACTGTGCGAGAGTTACAACCGCCAGCAGGACGTTGATTATCGCTCCGTGATGCCAACCAACTTCTACGGCCAGGGCGACAACTTTCACTCCGAAAACAGCCATGTCCTGCCGGCACTGCTGCGCCGTTTTCATGAGGCCGTGCGCGACGTTCGCGATGAAGTCGTGATTTGGGGCACCGGAAAACCGATGCGCGAATTCCTGCATGTCGATGATATGGCGGCAGCGTCGCTGTTTGTGCTCGATCTGCCGAAATGCGACTACGACGCCAATACCGAGCCAATGCTGAGCCACATTAATGTCGGCACCGGCAGCGAGATCTCGATCGCCGATCTCGCCGCATTGGTGGCACGCGTCACGCGCTTTACAGGGCGGATCATCTTCAATCCGTCAAAACCGGACGGCACGATGCGTAAGCTCATGGATGTATCGCGCCTGACGCGTATGGGATGGACGGCATCGATCCCGCTCGAGCAGGGTGTCGCGGAAACCTACCGATGGTTTCTTGATCATCACGCTGAGTTGCGCAGCACCTGACGTGTGATCATGGGCTCGCAGTGCCTCGTCTATTCGACATCTCGACGCGCCAAAGGCGCCGCTAGAGACGAAACCGAACCAATCGGTTTCGCTTTTACTTCGATTGGGGAAAGCGATGCATGATGCGGTCCTCAAATCTGAGAGGTCCATTTTCGTTTTCGACGCAAGTTCTTGCAATGCGACCGTGCCCCAGCACGCGGCATTGTGGATGCGCTCTTCGCCCCCGCCCGAAAGCCAGAGGGAAGGGGGGTAAAGCAGATACGGGGAACTTTTCGACGCTAATGCTTCGTTGGCTTGTCGTCCGGCTTTTTGTCATCGTTCTCGTCAAGATACGTGATGATGACCTCATCACAGACCTTTTCGAGTTCATCGAGGACTTTGCGCAGACGTACTGAAAGCTCTTTCTTTGAAAATTTGTCGACCATGACTGGAATCGTGACTCGAATAGAGCAGGGGTGCAACGCCAAAGTGTGCCAGCAATAATTCTATCCCCTGAGAAGTTGTCACTTGAAAATATGGTCGCCTCAACTGCCCCGATCATCAAACGCCTCAACGTTTGGTCGCGATCAATGCCTATTGGCCGTTGCTCACCGCAGCGTCCTTCAATGTTTGTGTCCGGTAACCAAGGATAATTCGGGAATCTTTTGAGTGATCGGCGAACCTCGATCCAGTTAGGCCAGAGCGTCTGTCGCCTTCAATCCTGCATTGACCGCGGACTTCCACGATCGGCCGCGTCGCCTCGCATCGTCCAAGGCGTCCTCGATTTCGTGCTCAAGCCCGACGTGACGTAGAGCTGCAAACAATGCCGACGCTTGCTCAAGGTCCTTAGTAACTTTCGGATTGTGATCGTCTCTGCGCTGGGAGACGATCAGTTTATGAACGGCATAACGTGCGGGATCTGGGACCTTCACACGGACACCAGCGCCATGCAGCGCTATTGCGTCGAACGTCTGTTCTGTCAGGTATTCTTGGAAAGGCAATGCCTTTCCGGCCACACCAAGAGGTTTAACCTCAACCGGCGAACGCCCGCCCCGTTTCGCTTTGCTGAGTATGTCTATGGTGACTTCGCCGGAACGAAAGCTCGCGGGTAAGAGATTGTTATCAGGATGCCAACCAACCTCTAGATTAGGATCCGCGCCTCTCAGGATTTCGGTGAGATCAATCGGGGCGTTGGTGTCGGTGAATGCAGCCGCAGAAATGTCAACGTCATTGGTTGCGAATGCAGCGCCCGGCCAGGTCACGCCAAGATGTAGCGGGTAGAGCCTGAATGCATGCGTTCCAACAAGAACCAAACCGCGATCGAACAGATCGGCCCTCGACAGAACCTCGAGTACGCGGCCAATCAGAAGCGGTGGCGCGAGCATCCGAGCCCTTCGCAACATGGATATAGTCGAGCGCCGGGCCTTGGCCCGGGCTTCTGCGAATTGATATCGCTGCGCACATTCTTTAGCTTCGCTCGAGTCCTCTGGTCCGATGTAGTGCTCCATTCGGCGAACGCCCGCTCGGACGCTGACGTACAGGTAGGTTGAGCCATCGACGGTTTTGCGCTTTACGGTTCCGGGCACATCGTTTGCCATGTCGGCCGACTGCACAAGATCAGCGTAGAGCGTCTGTACGTTTAGCGGGATTGATTTGAGCATGGCGTACTATACCATAATTTGCATATCATGGTATAGTACGCCATCTGCAACCTGTTGTTGGGGCCGATGGATAAGTCGCGGTAGGAATGCTGGTTACCCAACCCCCGCGCGCAGATCCCGGCATGCGCTGCTTGGGAGAAAACACGCGGGGCCAGAGGGTCAGGATAGATGTGCAGCGCAGTCGACGTCAAAGGTGGCATACGCCTGCCAACTTCAACCCGCTTGGCCCGACATGTGCATCTTGCTGGTTATGCAAAAGCTACTCGTCAGATCCGCCTCAGACTGCCAATCGAGCCGCCGGGCTACCAAACTTGCAGCAATCGAGTGGCGCGAACGCTTGCTGGACATGTACGTCATCACCTGCACTGCCGTGCTGACCGCTGCCATGGCGCTGATGGTCTTGGTCGGATGATCTTGGGTTGCAATCGTAGCACAACACGTCTACATTGTGGGTATGGCTAAAACAAGCGACATACGCGCCAGGATCGAAGACGATCTCAAGGCGGAAGGCGAGCAAATTCTGAAGCAGCTCGGCATGAACACGTCAGACGCCTTGACGTTGTTCTGGAACCAGCTTGTGCTGCAAAAAGGGCTGCCGTTCGATGTAAAAATCCCAAATACCGAGACAGTCGCTGCGCTCCGCGAACCGCGTGGAAAAGGCAAACGATATCCGAACGCCAAGGCCATGCGTGACGACATCCTGTCTGATGCCGATTGATGCGGACGATCGAGGCGACACGTCGCTACCGTCGAGACTATAAGCAAGCCCACAAACGAGGGCTTGACCTAGACAAGATCGATGCTGTCATCGATCATATAGCCGAGCATGGCGAAGCCCCCGCTGCCACCCGGCCCCACAAGCTGTCTGGCAATTAGGCCGGCGCTTGGGACTGCCATATTGAGCCGGATTGGATACTGATCTACGACGTGACAGACGACACCGTTGAGCTTATCCGTACTGGCACACATTCGGATCTCTTTGGATAGTTGCGGTGCTGTAGGCAATCGCAGCGTGTTTGATTGCACAACGCAGACCGATACGACCGTGGCTAAAATCGTCTTGCGTACCCGGGCAGCACGCAAGACGAAAGCCTCAGATGGTCAAAAATTACCGTCGCGCATTTCGACTAATAACGTTGATAGCGTTGCTCTCGATTGCGTCGAAGTAATAGCTGTGCCGGTTTCAGATTGAGGTAACGCTGTAGCATCTTCCAATCCTTATGACCCGTTACGAGGGAAACCTCCGGAATGTCAAAGCCAGCCTCGAACAACCGGCTCGTCGCCTCATGGCGCAAATCATGAAATCGTAAATCTCTGATATCGAGTGCGCGACAAGCACGTCGAAACGATGCTCCAACCGTTGTGGCGTTATAAGGAAAGACGCGGGCTGACAACGGTTCGGCAAGACGCTGCTCTTCCAAAATCTTAATCGCATCAAACCCCGTCACATCAAGTAACGGCACCTGTTGATGGTTCCCCTGCTTGTTACGTGGATCTTTGCGATTGCGCACCGTCGCAAGTCGAGCGTGCAGGTCAATGTCCGTCCACCTCAGGGCACAAATTTCACTCTGACGCATCCCGGTTGCGACCGCAAATTTGACGATCCGTCCCAACGGTATGACCCGACGCGGATTGTTGTCATGAAAACTAATGATCCGACTGAGTTCGTCTTGCGTTGGTCGTCTATCTCGTTCTCGGCTTTTGCCGACAAGCCCCAGTCGTCGCAGCGCAACGCGCGCAAGCGTGACCTGTTCGGTTGGGACATTGATGCCGTGTACAGCGGCGGCGTGTACCAGGATCGTGCGTATATATCCAATGTCAGCACTAAGCGTCGCGGGACCTGCGCCGGCCTTGGCCCGATCTTTTCCGTAAGCAATCAGGCATTGACGGTTCAGCGACTGCAGTCGGTGATGGCCAAGAGTGGTTCTCAACTTCTCAAGCGCCATGCCTTTGCCGCGCAAGATTTGCTTTCGAACCTCGCCCATGTCGGTGATATGCAAATCAATGAGACGGCCGAACGTGCAGTTTGTATCGATAAAGGGGCCACCTGCGTTTCTGCCTAGGTCGACAGAGCGCTCGGCCTCAATGGCCCAGGCCTTGGCATCGCTTTTGAGCCTGAATGTCTTGGACGCAGATTGTCCCTTGCGGCGGACTTGTGCGCGCCAGGAGCCAGAAGGTAGCTTGTTGTATGTTGCCATTTGATAGCCCAAAACTAACTGAGAACGACGTGAACAGTTACTGCTCAGCGAAGCTGAGAAATGCTGCGTAATGCTGGGACAAGATGAGAATAAATGACGGTATGTTCTCATTTGTTCTTTTTCTAATATAAGAAAAATCAACAATATATCAATCACATAGCATGTGAATCGGCTTTATTTTTTGGAGATCCAGTGCTGCCAAGGGTCTGGTCTCAAGAACGCGGCATCGACTCCGATAGTCATTGGGATGCGGAAATCGCGGACCTGCAGGAATTGTCCATAAAACCGAGACAACGTGCAGGCTCTCACAGGCCTCGTGATTGCGTATCCTGTTGCGTAAAGCTCGGCATTGCTGGTCAACGGGAGGATCGCGTCCCAGGGCGTGGTGTAACAGTGCTCGATTTCGGCGGCTTCGGCTGAAGTGAGCCCACAGGGCGAACGCAAGGCGAAGCCGCTTATCCACAGCCCGTCAGGGCGGTCATGGTCCGACTCAATGTTTGTTTGG
>CAJQQK010000166.1 GCA_905480435.1 uncultured Hyphomicrobiaceae bacterium
GTCGAGTGCTGCTTCTCACGCCTCAAACAATTTCGACGCGTCGCGACAAGGTATGAGAAGACAGCACGCAACTACATGTCCATGATAACAATAGCTGCTATCGTTCTATGGCTGCGCTAACTGTCCACAGCTCCTAGGGCGCGTTCGAATGAGGCGATGGCGGACTTCCAGTTTTTGGCACGCATGTGGATCAGGCCAAGGCCGGCGAGGGCGCCGTAGTGGCGGGGTTCGATGCGCAGGACTTGCTGGATGTCGCGGACTGATTCCGCGTTGCGGCCAAGCATGAAGTTTACAGTGGCGCGCTGGTTCCAGCCTTCGACATAGTCGGGCGCGAGTTCGGTGATTGATTCCTTGAGCAACCCGGCTCGGCGGGCGGATTGGGCGCGGGCCATCAGATGTTGTACGGCGCCGTTTGGCTGGAGAAACCAAAGTTTCCAGATCTGCGCGGAGATGCCGTTTGCTTCGGCGCGGTTGGATGCGTTTTTGAGTTTTTTGAATAGCTCATCGAGTGAGCTTGCAGCGACCTTGGTAACGGTCGTGTTGCGCGCGTTTGTGGGCGCTGAGATGGCCAAACTACCCGCCAATAAGCAGGCCGTCACAATGATTAGAAAGCGCATGCACTAACCTCCTGGGACTGTTTCAAGAAGCTTATCGGGTCGGTTGCGGTTTGGCTAATGTCAGTTTTCGTTCGCGGCGCGTGACGTAGCCTTCGCGCCAGGCGATGACGATACCGCTGAAGACGATGATGATGATGCCAAGCCAGGTCAGTGCTTCTGGCAGGTCGCCGAACAGGACGTATCCGACAGTGGTGGCGGCGACGATTTCGACGTAGCTGTAAGGTGCCAACTGCGGGGCGCTTGCCCATTCATGCGCGACGATGATCATATAGTGGCCGATGGCTGCGAGCACGCCGAGCGAGATCATGATCGCGAGATCTGTCGCGGTTGGGGTGATCCAGACAAACGGTAGCGTGAAGGTGGTGGCGATGGTGCCAACGACGCCTGTCATCAGCAGCGTTTTGAGGGGGGGATCAGAGCCGGCCATCTTGCGGGTGATGAGGACGTAGATCGCGTACATGCAGCCGGCGCCGAGGGCGAGCAGCATCGCCGGTGACATTTCCTGGAAGCCGGGTCTTATGATGATCAGCGCGCCGGCAAAACCGACGATGACGGCTGTCCAACGCCAGATGCCGACTTGGTCGCCGAGTAGGGCTGGTGAGAGGGCTGTGACGATGAACGGGTAGACGAAGACGATGGCGAGCGCGTCGGCGAGTGGGATGTCAGCGATGGAGCCGAAGAAGCATACTGTTGCGACAACGAGGGTGCTGCCGCGCAAGAGTTGCAGCCAAGGGCGTTTCATGACGAAGGATTGACGGCCGTAGCGCCAGAGTACCAAGGGGAGCAGTAGTGCGAAGTGGAAGAAGTAGCGCGCCCACACGATTTCAAGCGTTGGATAGCTTGAGGAGAGAATTTTCGCGAGGCCGTCCATCACCGGGATGAGCGTCATGGCCAACACCATCAGCAGCATGCCGAGAGCTGGGCTGCCCTGGGTGGGGATAGGTGCTGACTGTGTTTGGGTCATTGTTTCCCGCGAGGCTGAAGCATTTTAATTTGGCACGGCAAGCAGCATTGATGGCGGCGAATTGTTCTCGGGTTTCATCGTGCCACGGACGTGAAGGTTGCGAATGTGGCAAATGGTGCCGCGGGGCATGCTATTTCTGGGTGCGTGGGAGAAGTGTTGGTTGTGATGTGTGTCTGCCCCTCATCCTAACCTTCTCCCCGTAAGGACGGGGAGAAGGGATACCGCTTCTTTTTCGAATGAAGGCTGTGCCACAAATCGCAGTGGGACTCCCTCTCCCCGCTCGTGTTTTTTTACACGAACGGGGAGAGGGTTGGGGTGAGGGGCAGCGCCAAATACGAACGGAGGGCTTGGCTGACAGATTGGATCGCAAAAGATCTCGGTTCGCGCGCCGTTTTATTACATGTGAACGGCGCGGCCGGCGACGGCCATGGCGGCTTCTTTGACGGCTTCGGCCAGGGTTGGATGGGCGTGGCAGGTGCGGGCCAGATCTTCTGCTGAGCCACCGAACTCCATGATGACAGCTGCTTCGGCGATCAGCTCGCCAACGTGTGGGCCGATCATGTGGACGCCGAGAATGCGATCTGTGGTGGCGTCTGCCAGGACTTTGACGAAGCCGTCGGTTGCCTTGTTGACCTTGGCGCGGCCGTTGGCGAGGAACGGGAATTTGCCGACGGTGTAGGCGATGCCGGCTTCCTTGAGCTCTTCTTCGGTTTTGCCGACGGTTGCAACTTCGGGTGCAGTGTAGATGACGCCGGGAATGACGTCGTAGTTCACGTGGCCAGCCTGGCCTGAGAGAATTTCGGCAACGGCGACGCCTTCGTCTTCGGCTTTGTGGGCGAGCATTGGTCCGCGAATGACATCGCCGATGGCGTAGATGCCGGGGACGTTAGTCTGGAAATGCGCGTCGACTTTGATGAGGCCGCGGCCTTCCATTTCGACGCCGGCTGCTTCGAGGCCAAGGCCTTCGGTGTAGGGGGTGCGGCCGATGCAGACGAGGACGACGTCAGCGTCAACAGTTTTTGCGTCACCGCCGGCGGCTGGCTCAACAGTGACGCTGTGGCCGCCAGATGCGTTGGCTGCAACGCCGGTGACCTTGGTGCCGAGCTGGAAGGACATGCCTTGTTTTTTGAGGATGCGCTGGAACTGTTTGGCGACGTCGGCGTCCATGCCAGGTAAAATGCGGTCGAGGAATTCGACGACGTGGACCTTGGCACCAAGGCGGCGCCAGACGGAGCCAAGCTCAAGACCGATGACGCCGGCACCAATGACCAGCATCTTTGCTGGAACGACGTCGAGCTCTAAGGCGCCGGTGGATGATACAACTGTCTTCTCGTCGATTTCGATGCCGGGAAGGTGGGCGACGTCGGAGCCGGTTGCGATGACGATGTTCTTGGTGGTGAGCGATGTGGTCTCGCCGCCGTCCGCGATGACAGAGACCTGACCGGCGCCATCAATGCGGCCGAGGCCGTGGAAGGTGTCGATTTTGTTTTTCTTTAGAAGGAACGCGACGCCGTCGACGTTACCCTTGATGCCTTCTGCTTTGTAAGTTTGCATCTGGGCAAGATCCAACGACGGGCTGACGTTGATGCCCATGCCGGCGAACTTGTGACCAGCTTCTTCGTATAGTTCAGAGGCGTGCAGGAGAGCCTTTGACGGAATGCAGCCGACGTTGAGACAGGTGCCGCCGTGCTGCGCGCGCTTTTCGACGACGGCAACTTTCTGGCCGAGTTGGGCTGCCCGTATGGCGCAAACATAGCCGCCTGGGCCGGTGCCGATGACGATCAGATCATATTGTTCAGCCATTGTTCGTTCCTGTCTCGGTCGTCATCTCCACGGAGGTGGAGATCCAAGCGGGTCGCCATAAGCATTTGATTCATAGATGCTTGCTTGGGTTCCCGCCTTCGCGGGAATGACGGAGTGGGTGTGGTGAGGGGGTACCAAATCGTAAATTTAACTCAACCACAGAACCGTGATTGCTGCGCCGGGGTGACGGCTTCGGGAGGCTGCGAATTCTGTTCTTCAAACGATCTGCCTCCGTGACGAATGACATCATGCTCTTGCGCGTGGTTAGAGTTCGAGGATGAAGCGCTGTGGATCTTCAAGGCATTCTTTGACGCGAACCAAGAACGTGACGGCCTCTTTGCCATCGACGACGCGGTGGTCATAGCTCAGGGCCAGATACATCATTGGACGGGCGGCGATTGATCCGTCTTTGAGGACGATCGCACGTTGCTCGATGCGGTGCATGCCGAGAATGCCGGATTGAGGTGCATTGAGGATCGGCGTTGAGAGCATCGAACCGTAGACGCCACCGTTTGAGATTGTGAAGGTACCGCCTTGCATTTCCTGGATGCCAAGCTTGCCTTCGCGGGCGCGGCGACCGGCATCCGAAATGGCAGTCTCTATTTCAGCGAGACTCATGCGGTCCGTATCGCGGATCACGGGGACGACGAGGCCTCTGTCGGTGCCGACGGCGACGCCCATGTGGTAGTAGTTTTTGTAGATCAGATCCTGGCCGTCGATTTCGGCATTCACTGCGGGCACGTCTTTCAGGGCCTGGATGCAGGCTTTTACGAAGAAGCTCATGAAGCCGAGTTTGACGCCGTGGCGACGCTCGAACAGCTCTTTGTATTCGTTGCGCATTGCCATGACGGCGGACATGTCGACATCGTTGAATGTCGTGAGCATCGCGGCTGTGTTCTGGGCGTCTTTCAGGCGTCGGGCGATGGTCTGGCGGAGGCGGGTCATGCGGACGCGTTCTTCGCGGGACTCGTCATCAGCCGCAGTTGGTGCGGGCTGGGGCACGAGCGGCGCTGATACGGCGACTTGCGAGGTGGCGGGTGCGCTTGCGGCTGTGTTGGCCGATTGGGCGTCTTCTTTGAGGACCTGCCCGCGTTTGCCGCTGCCGGCAACAGTGCTGGCGTCGACGCCTTTTTCTTCGAGGATTTTTCGGGCGGCGGGCGAAGGTGGCATCTCGCTGCTGGCGACAGCCGGTGCCGCCGCTGCGGCTGGGGCGGCGTTTGATGCAGCAGCGGCACCGTCGCCTTCGACGAGTGATGCCAGGATGGCGCCGACTTCGACGGTGTCACCTTCGTTGACGGCAATGCTGGCAAGGACGCCGGCTGCGGGGGCTGGAACTTCGACGGTGACTTTGTCGGTTTCGAGTTCGCACAACGGCTCGTCGATGGCGACGGGATCGCCGGCCTTTTTATACCACTGGCCAACGGTTGCTTCGGTGATGCTTTCGCCCAAAGTCGGCACGCGGATTTCAGTAACCATTTGTTATGTCCTGCATTGCCGGGGGACCAAACGTTGGTGCTGCCCCGTTAGAGATTGCTGGTTTCGATTTGGTCAGCCGATCAGCCGGTGAGGGCTTCTTCGACCAGAGCTTTTTGTTCGAGGAGGTGTCGGGACAACTGCCCGGTGGCGGTTGACGCTGATGCTGAGCGACCGGCATAGCGGGCGCGGCGATGCTTGGCATCGAGGTGATCCAGCACCCATTCGATGTTCGGTTCGATGAAATGCCACGAGCCCATGTTTTTCGGCTCTTCCTGGCACCAGACGATTTCAGCTTGCTTGAAACGCCCAAGTTCCTCGATGAGCGCGCGGGCCGGGAATGGATAGAGCTGCTCGACGCGCATGATGTAGACGTCGTCGATGCCTTCTTCCTGGCGGGTCTCGTAGAGGTCGTAATAAACCTTGCCGGAACACAACACGACGCGCTTGATCTGATCGTCGGGTTTTAGGGTGATGCCGTCTTCGGGTGGCGTGTTGCCGTCGCTGGCGTCACTGTCGTCCCAAAGCACGCGGTGGAACGTTGTATCAGGTGTGAAGTCGGTCAGTTTCGAGACGACCCGCTTGTGGCGGAGCAGTGATTTGGGCGTCATGAGGATGAGCGGCTTGCGGAATTTGCGGTGCAGCTGACGGCGCAGAATGTGGAAATAATTGGCGGGCGTCGTGCAGTTGGCAACTTGCCAATTGTCTTCGGCGGAAAGCTGCAGATAGCGTTCGAGGCGGGCGGATGAATGCTCGGGGCCCTGGCCTTCGTAGCCGTGCGGTAGCAGCAGCACGAGGCCGGACATGCGCAGCCATTTGCGTTCGCCGGATGAGATGAACTGGTCGATGACAACCTGGGCGCCGTTGGCGAAGTCGCCGAACTGAGCTTCCCAGATGGTGAGTGTGTTGGGCTCAGCAAGGGTGTAGCCATACTCGAAACCGAGGACGGCTTCTTCCGAGAGCATGGAGTTGATGATCTCGAATGGGCCTTGATCAGCGGCCATGTGTTTGAGCGGATTATAACGGCGCTCGTCCTGCTGATCGATCAACACGGCGTGACGTTGCGAGAAGGTGCCGCGTTCGACGTCCTGGCCGGAAAAGCGGACCGGGAATTTTTCGCGCAGCAGCGTGCCAATAGCCAAGCTTTCGGCCATGGCCCAGTCGATGCCTTCGCCCTCGTCGATCATCTCGCGGCGGCGGTCGAGCAGGCGCTTGACGGTACGGTGGGCGTTGAAATCGGTTGGCAGCGTCGTGATGTCATGGCCGACTTCGCGCAGGAGATCGAGCTCGGCGCCGGTGTTGCCACGGCGGGCTTCGTCTTCGGCAAAGCCGATGGTGGACCACTTGCCGTCGAGCCAGTCGGCTTTGTTGGGCTTAAAACTATCGGCTGCTTCGAGTTCGGAATCGAGGTGGCTGCGCAGATTGGCCCGCATCGTTGCGACTTCCTCGGCAGTGACGACGCCTTCGTCTTCGAGCTGGCGCGCATATATGTTGGCGGCGCTCGGATGGTTTTTGATCTTGCGATACATGATCGGCTGTGTGAACGCCGGCTCATCGCTTTCGTTATGGCCAAAGCGGCGATAGCAGAACATGTCGATGACGACCGGCTTGCCGAAGGTTTGGCGGAATTCGGTTGCGATCTTGGCGACGTGGACAACAGCTTCAGGATGGTCGCCGTTGACGTGAAAGATCGGTGCTTCGATCATCCGGGCAACGTCGGAGCAGTACGGTGATGACCGAGACAGCCGGGGATTGGTGGTGAAGCCGATCTGGTTGTTGATGATGAAGTGGATCGAGCCGCCAGTGCGGTGGCCTTTGAGGCCCGACAGTCCGAAACACTCTGCGACGACTCCCTGGCCGGCGAAAGCGGCATCGCCATGGATCAGCAGTGGCAGCACTTTGGAGCGATCACGGTCTTCGAGCTGGTCTTGCTTGGCGCGGACTTTGCCAAGGACGACCGGGTCTACGATTTCCAGGTGGCTGGGGTTGGCTGTGAGCGAGAGGTGGACATTGTTGCCGTCGAACTCGCGGTCTGAGGAGGCCCCGAGGTGATATTTGACGTCGCCGGAACCTTCGACGTCGTCGGGCTTGAAGGAGCCGCCTTTGAATTCGTTGAAGATGGCGCGGTGGGGCTTGCCCATGACGTTTGCGAGGACGTTCAGGCGGCCACGGTGGGCCATGCCGAAAGCGATTTCTTTGAGGCCAAGCTGTCCACCACGTTTGATGATCTGTTCCAGCGCGGGGACCATGGATTCGGCGCCATCGAGGCCGAAACGTTTTGTGCCGGTGTACTTTACATCGGAGAAATTTTCGAAGGATTCAGCCTCAATGAGCTTGTTGAGGATGGCCTTTTTACCTTCGACCGTGAAGGTGATGTCCTTTTCTTCGCCCTCGATGCGTTTCTGGATCCAGGCTTTCTGGGCCGGGGTCGAGATGTGCATGAACTCGACACCGATGTATTCGCAATAGGTGCGTTGTAAGATCCGCAGGATTTGGCGGATGGTTGCCGTTTCGAGGCCGAGTACATTATCGATGAAAATCGGCCGGTCGTAGTCGGCTTCGGTGAAACCGTAGGTCTCCGGCATCAGTTCGGCGTGAACGGGCGGCTCTGCCAAGCCGAGCGGATCGAGATTGGCTGCGAGATGACCCATGACACGGTAGGAGCGGATCAGCATGAGGGCGCGGATCGAGTCCTGTGTGGCGCGCAATGAAGCGGCCATCGAAAGGTCGTGTCCGCCCTCGGCTGCGCGACCTGTGATGCGTTCGCGGAGATGCTGTTCGGTGCCGGCGTAGTCGCCGGTTAGGGCTGCGATGATGTCGGCATTGCCGTTGGATTCTAGGCGCTCAAGAGGGACCGACCAGGACGGTCCGCTAGCTTCGGCTGAGGCTGCGCCGCGCTCTTCTTGCAGGCTCTCGAAGAATAAGCGCCACTCGTCGGTGACGGATCCAGGATTGCGCTCGTACTGGGCCTGCATTTCTTCGACATAGGCGCCATTGACGCCATTTAGAAATGAGGTTTGGGCGAATGCGTCGTTCAGCGCTTGGCGTGCCATCGGTTCATTCAACTCCTTGGAGCATCAAGTTGGAGCATCGACTTATGTCTGCGAGCAAGCATCAGGACAAAGAGAAACCCGAGAGAATCTAGCTTAGTTTGCAAGACAGGATAAGCCCTGCAAACGTCTGATCCACGTCGAAGGTACAGGACGCAACTGAATGTCGTGTCATACTGATGGTTTTACGAGGAGGCTACTTTGGAAGTGGTTCGGTCCGGTTATACAGTGCACAAACGGGTCGAACTGTCACAGTACGCTTTGACTGGATATGCAAGTCAGTAATCATCACATTTGATGATCAAATTTTAGGCATTCGGCCGCGAGAACCGTATCGGTGAAGGGCCCCGGATATCGCACGAAGGGTGTGATTCCGGGGACGCGACCAGTTTGAGGGTGGGCCTTGTCTCAACCTTTGAGGACATCGGCGAGCGTGGTGCCGAGTGATGCGGGGCTGTCAGCAACGGCAATGCCGGCGGATTTCATCGCTTCGATCTTGTCGGCTGCGCTGCCTTTGCCACCGGAAATGATCGCACCGGCATGGCCCATGCGGCGGCCAGGAGGTGCTGTGAGGCCGGCGATGAAACCAGCCATTGGTTTTTTGCGGCCCTTATCAGCTTCGCGCTTAATGAAAGCAGCAGCGTCTTCTTCTGCCGATCCGCCGATTTCACCGATCATGATGATCGATGTGGTTTCCGGATCAGCCAGGAACATTTCGAGGACTTCGATGAAATCGAGGCCCTTGACTGGATCGCCACCGATGCCGACCGCGGTTGACTGGCCAAAGCCTGCGTCTGAGGTTTGTTTGACGGCTTCATAGGTGAGCGTGCCGGATCGTGAAACGATACCGACGTTACCTTTCTTGAAGATATTGCCCGGCATGATGCCGATCTTGCACTCGCCAGGTGTGAGGACGCCCGGGCAGTTGGGCCCGAGCAGCAAAGAAGACGAGCCAACCAGCGCGCGTTTGACTTTGACCATGTCCATCACAGGGATACCCTCGGTGATGCACACGATGAGTGGAAATTCAGCGTCGATCGCTTCGAGGATCGCATCCGCTGCATAGGGAGGTGGCACGTAGATCGAGGTTGCCTCGGCGCCGGTTTTTTCGCGCGCTTCGACGACGGTGTCGAAGATCGGAACGTCGGCGAGATCGGCTTCCGGGTGGATCGAACCACCTTTGCCGGGGGTGACGCCGCCAACGACTTTGGTGCCGTAGAGCTTCGCCTGCTGCGTGTGAAATGTGCCCTGAGAGCCGGTAATGCCCTGACAGATCACTTTGGTATTTGCATCAACTAGGATGGCCATAGCGTTTAATCCTTGATCCTGTCCGGTCTCAACCCAGTTTCTTGACTTCGTCGGTGATCTTCTTAGCGGCGTCGGCGAGATTGTCCGCTGGCACAATCGCAAGACCTGATTCAGCCAGGATCTCCTTGCCGCGCTCGACGTTGGTGCCTTCGAGGCGAACCACTAACGGGACGGTTACGCCAAGTTCTTTGGCTGCTGCGACGACACCTTCTGCGATGATATCGCAGCGCATGATGCCACCAAAAATGTTGACCAGGATGCCTTTGACGGCGTCGTCGTTGAGGATGATCTTGAAGGCAGCGGTGACGCGTTCTTTTGGAGCCGAACCGCCGACATCGAGGAAGTTGGCCGGCTCGCAGCCGTAGAGCTTGATGATGTCGAGTGTTGCCATGGCAAGGCCGGCACCATTGACGAGGCAGCCGATATTGCCATCGAGCTTGATGAACGCAAGATCGTGCTTGGAGGCTTCGATCTCCATTGGATCTTCTTCTTCGAAATCGCGCAGTTCCATGATTTCGGGATGGCGGAATAGGGCGTTCGAGTCGAAATCCATCTTGCCATCAAGACACGTGAGGTCACCGTCTTTGGTCACGACAAGCGGGTTGATCTCAAGCATGCTCATGTCTTTTTCGACGACCATGCGATAGAGATTGCCGACCATTGCGACGCATTGCTTGATCTGTTTGCCTGCGAGGCCGAGCGCAAAAGCGATCTTGCGGCCATGAAAGGCTTGGTAGCCAGCAGCCGGGTCGATATCCATGGTTAGGATTTTGTCTGGCGTGTCGTGGGCGACCTGCTCGATGTCCATGCCGCCTTCGGTGGAGACGATGAAGGCAACGCGGGATGTTTCGCGGTCAACCAAAGCCGAGAGGTAGAGTTCGCGGGCGATTGCCGAGCCGTCTTCGATGTAGAGGCGGTTGACTTGCTTGCCAGCTTCACCGGTCTGGGCGGTTACCAAGGTGTTGCCAAGCATTTGAGTGGCAAAAGTTTTCACCTCGTCGACGGATTTGGCAAGGCGGACACCGCCGGCTTCACCGGCATCTGCTTCCTTGAACTTGCCCTTGCCGCGGCCACCGGCGTGGATTTGGCTTTTCACGACCCAGACAGGGCCTGGCAATTTGCCGGCAGCTGCCACGGCTTCGTCGACGCTGAATGCTGGATAGCCAACTGCTGTTGACACATCGTACTGCCGATACAGTTCTTTCGCCTGATATTCGTGGATGTTCATGGCGCCTGTCCGCGTTGTTAGCGTTGAAAGTGGGCCCGCCCACTCATCGTGACTCTAAGATATGCCGTCCGTTGGTGTACCGCGTGTACCGGTCAGTTCTTGCTTGTGGCTATCGTGCTGTCGCTATTGCTTCGATCTCGACACGGGCACCAAGCGGCAGGCCTGCGACCTGGATGCATGAACGTGCCGGGAAGGGTTCGATCATATATTCTGCGTAGACTTTATTGACGTCTGCGAAGTCACCCATGTCCATTAGGAATACGGTGCACTTGACAACGTCAGCGAAGGTCAATCCGTCTGATGCGAGAACGCGCTTGAGGTTTTCGAGGCATTGCTTGGTTTGAGTGCCGATATCGCCTTCGACCAGTTTGCCAGCCTCCGGATCCATTGGTACCTGGCCAGAGAGATAGACCGTGCCGCCGCTTTTGATGGCGATTGAATACGGTCCGACGCCACTCATGCCTTCAGGTTTTAGTGCGGTTTTGCTCATTCGATATTCCTTTCGGACAGGTGTCTGGTCAATGGCAGGCTAGCGGTTAGTTTGTCAGCCACTGCATTGGGTTAGTGTCAAACGAGTGACGAGACCAGAGTTCGGCTGATTTGCGACGCCACTGTGCGCTTGAAGCGTCGGCACTCGTTGGGAAATGGGTCCCGGTGACAAGCACCGGGATGACTCTTGTATGTGTGGTGGTGTGTCGTTAGCTGCCCAGGTTCGGTGCGATTTGCTGGCAGACTTCGACGAGGCCTTTGACGGATTCGACCGACTTCATGAACATCTGGCGTTCAGCAGTATTGAGGTCGATCTCGAGGATCCGTTCGACACCACCGGCGCCAATGACGATCGGCACGCCGACATAGAGACCTTTGATACCGAACTCGCCGTTCAGCATAGCAGCGCATGGCAACACGCGCTTCTGGTCCTTGAGATAGCTTTCAGCCATCGAAACCGCTGAGGATGCCGGGGCGTAGAACGCGGAGCCGGTTTTCAACAGCGATACGATTTCGCCGCCGCCGCTGCGGGTGCGTTGGACGATCTCGTCAAGCTTGGCCTGGGTCATCCAACCCATTTTGACAACATCAGTCAGTGGGATGCCAGCAACGGTCGAGTAACGTACCAGGGGGACCATGTCGTCGCCGTGGCCGCCAAGGACGAATGCGGAGACGTCTTCGATCGATACCTTCAGTTCGTCAGCAATGAAGTGACGGAAGCGGCTGGCGTCGAGGATGCCGGCCATGCCGACAACGCGCTCAAACGGCAGGCCGGAGGCTTTCTGAAGGGCCCAGACCATGGCGTCGAGTGGGTTGGTGACGACGATGACGAAGGTGTCTGGTGCGTATTTGCGAATGCCAGCGCCGACTTGCTCCATGACCTGAAGGTTCTTGGAGAGGAGGTCATCGCGGCTCATACCCGGCTTGCGCGGGAAGCCAGCGGTGATGATGCAGACATCAGCGCCTTCGATATCCGCGTAGCTGTTGGTGCCTTTGAGGTCGCTGTTAAAACCTTCGGGGCCGCCGGATTGGGCGAGATCGAGGGCTTTGCCCTGTGGAATGCCTTCCGAAATATCGAACATGACGACGTCGCCAAGCTCTTTCAAGCTGATCAGATGTGCCAGTGTACCGCCGATCATGCCTGCGCCGATCAGCGCAATTTTTGCGCGCGCCATATCTTCAATCTCCCAGATTGCAAGCCGTAGCGGGTTGTCGATTGCACCGTGCAACCAAGCCCATACCAAGAGCGTCCGCTCGGCATTCATGGTGTATTCGATGGTCAAACAGCGCAGCGATTTCTCGCGAACGCCTGTATCCACCCGTTGGTTAAGCTGAATCCGGGCCGGCATCAAGGGTGCGGGGGACAAGTCAAGTAAATTTGCTCAGTCGAGATGTGAATACAGCCGGATGGATTGGCGCAATCCCGCATGGCATAGGCAACCTATCCAAGACTTGACGCAAGACGTGGCACAAGATCAGACGGGGATTAATTACTTATTCATCACGACAAACGGTTGTCGAGGGTAAAGTAATGCTCGGCCTTTAATTTGCTTTGTAAGTATTCATTATTATTTGGACACATGAAAGCACGTCGCATTCAATAGGATCCTTAAATCGCCCGAAGATTGGGCGTTTTAAGGCGCATTGTGCATCTGTTAGAACGCGACATGCTGTTGGCAGTCAAATACTTGCTGCCGTAAGAGCGGAGACCGATATGTTTGAAATTGATCGCAATAGCCCGTGGCCGCCAGGCCTGAACCTGACGTCAGCACGTGCGACGCTGCAGGGAATGGAGCGCGACATGCAGCGCGTGCCGCAGTTTGGCGAAGTGGCGCGGGCGCTTCAAGATGTACTGCACGCGATGGACAAAGCCGAAGCGCGCTCACCTCAGCGTCTGTCAGATGATGTTCTGACGCATTCGCACTTCCAGACTGGGTCCACCATCGGGTCGAAGGACTGAACCGATTTTAGGCCGCTGAACGCACGGCCTTGGCATCCTCGCGGATCATGTCGGCTGCCTTTTCGGCAATCATGATGGTTGGCGCGTTGGTGTTGCCTGATGTCATTGTCGGCATAACAGACGCATCGACAACACGGAGGCCTTCCAGGCCATGCGCTCGGAGCCGCTCATCAACAACGGCGTGGGGATCCGAGCCCATTTTGCAGGTGCCGCACGGGTGGAAGATGGTGGTGCCAGCTTTGCGGGCGAAGGCCATTAAGGCCTCGTCGCTTGTTTCGTCAGGCCCAGGCAGGTGTTCCTTGCTCAGAATTTTAGCGAAGGCCTGCTGCGATGAGATCCGTCGCATCATGTGCATGCCTCTCAGCAAGACGTCGCGATCGGTTTGCTGGTCGAGGTAGTTGGCGAGAATTGCTGGTTTTTCGCGCGGGTCGGCGTTTTTGATGTGGATGTGGCCGCGGCTTTCCGGGCGCAACTGGGCGATTGAAGCGGTGACGCCATTGAATTTGTGCAGGCCCTGGCCAGGGCCCACTGCCGAGAGTGGCATGAAGTGAATTTGCAGGTCGGGGGCTTCGAGATCGGGATGCGATTTGGCGAAGACGCCAGCAACACCGGCGCCGATTGTCAGGATGCCGCTGCGTGAGGTGACGTATTCGATGCCGGCTTTCATCTGATTCCAGCGACTGTGCCAGACGTTATTGAGGCTGGCTGGCAGCGTGACTTCGTAGACGAAGCGTGCGTGGAAATGGTCTTGCAGGTTTTCGCCGACGCCTTTGAGTTCGTGGACGACATTAACGCCGGCTTTGCTGAGCACGTCGCCGGGGCCGACGCCGGAAACTTGTAGGATCTGCGGGCTGCCGATTGCGCCGGCTGAGAGCAGGACTTCGTTGCCTGCGTTGAGTGTTTTGGTTGTGCCACTATGATTGAACGTGACGCCGGTGACGCGACCGGATGCGATTTCGAGCTTGGCAACGTTGGCGTCGGTGATGACGGTTAGATTGCGGCGCGACATTGCTGGTTTGAGGTAGGCGACGCCGGTTGATGAGCGGCGGCCGTTCTTGGTGGTGAGCTGATAGTATCCGGCGCCCTCTTGGGCAGGGCCATTGAAATCATTGGTTTTTGGGATGCCGGCTGCAACGCAGGCTGCGATGTAGGCTTCGCAGATCGGGTTGTTCATGCGGACATCTGAAACACCGAGTGGGCCGCTGGCGCCATGCAAGGCGTCTTCACCGCGTTCGTTGTCTTCGGCGCGCTTGAAGTATGGCAGCACCTGTTCGTAGCTCCAGCCAGAATTGCCGAGCTGGCGCCACATGTCATAGTCCTGAGATTGGCCGCGTACGTATAGAAGACCGTTGATGGCGCTGGTGCCGCCGAGGACGCGTCCGCGTGGCCAGGGCACGATGCGGCCATCGAGATGTGGCTCGGGGCCGGCGCCGAATTGCCAGGTGACCGATTCATCGAGCATGGTGCGGTAGTAACCAGCTGGCACGTGGATCCAAGGATTGGTGTCGCGACCACCGGCTTCGAGAAGTGCGACGGAGACGGAAGGGTCTTCGGATAGGCGGTTGGCAAGTACGCAACCGGCGGAGCCTGCTCCGATGATGACATAGTCAAACGTTTCGCCGCCTTGGATGCTGGCCATCGTGTGTTCGTTTCCTTGGATGACAGATTGTCCGGGATATTTGATGGCTCGGTGTAGCCTATCGCCGAGGCCACCCACAACAGGGCGCAACGGCGCGCACCTCAGTTGGCAGCTGGTTGGGCATCCGAGGAGGCAGCGGTCTCTCGACAAAGATAATAGAGCGACGACGTATACTGCATGGCAGCAGCTGGGCTAAGTTCGTTGAGTGCGTGCTTAACGTGGCGCGTTTTGTTGATCTCTTTGAGGGTCTTGTCCTGCCAAATGGCTAAGTGAGCACGAAACATAATCTTTAATCCCTGCCGGCTTGCGATTGCATTGGCAATCAGAGACTCACGGTACCAAAACAGCCTACCACCCCAGTAGCGGTCCAGGCGGTGTGCGACCCTGATTGATGGTGCGTGCTGCCGGCAAATGGCATTCGCAACAAGTTGCCGGATGAGGGGGGCGTTGGGATGCGTGCGAGAGGCGAATGTAGATCGCCAACTCAATCGTGCGCGGCGCAATCGTTCGTCCCGGGGCAAAGTTTCTGATCCGCGTTCCGCGTCATCGAGCAGCTTCGTCACGCGTTTGATTGTGTCCGCCGGCTCCGGCGACTTCGGATGTGCTGAATTGATGCTGCCTAGGGAGAGAGTGCTGCCAATTATCAGGCAAGTTATCCCCGCCCTGAAATAACTGAGCATACTTTGAGCTCCTAAAAAATGGGAGTGAATATATGGAAATCAAGAGTCGCCATCCAACCAATGAATGTTAAACTATTCGGCATCAGCATCAACTATTGCAACAAGAACTTGTCACCTGGAAAGATGATCGACACGATGCGGAACAACGTATTCAAAGCTTGAATGAAGATTATTTCGCAGCCGTAAATAGTGATGAACGCCGACGTATAGCCAGCATGCAAGGCCAAGCGGTGGCGGACCGCGGAGGGGCATTGCAAATGATTGATCGGTTGCAGCGACAGATGCGTGATGTGGAGAATGACTACCTCATCACTGGATGTTACGAGGAGCTGGGACGCCTTTGATTAGTCAGCCTTCAATTTCCGATAGACCTTGACGACTTGGCTGTCGTCTTCTTTGCCGTGGCCGGAGCCGGAGGCGTTGAGGAAATTTTGGTGGGCGGCGGCGGCTAAGGGAAGTCCCATGCGCATCGAGCGGCCGGCGTCGAGGACGATGCCGAGGTCTTTGACGAAGATGTCGACGGCGCTGGTGACCTTGCCGGTTTGTTCGACCATCTCGGGGCCGCGGTTTTGCAGCATCCAGCTGGACGCGGCTGAGCCGGATAGGATTTCGAGGGCGAGGCTCGGTTCAATGCCGGCGCGCTCAGCGAAGGCGATGGCTTCGGCGGCCACGGCGATATGGACGCCGGCCATGAGCTGGTTGACGGTCTTCATGGCCGAGCCCTGGCCGACTTTTTCGCCGATGAAATAAGTATTGGAGCCCATTGCACGTAGGACGCCTTCGGTCGCGTCGAAGGTGGGTTTGGGGGCGGCTGCCATGATGGTCAGAGTGCCGGCTTCGGCGCCGACCATGCCGCCAGATACGGGGGCGTCGACGAATGGGTGTCCGGCTGTTTGGCAGCGTTCTGCCATGGCTTCGGCGCGTTCAGGTGCGCAGGTTGAGCAGAGGATGACAGGGGCGCCAGAGCTTAGGGCATCCAAGGCGCCGCCGTCGAAGAGCACGGCTTCGGCTTGATCGGCGTTGACGACCATAATGATCAGAGCGTCTGCGCCGCTGGCTGCTTCGGCGGCTGAGGTGGCGGCGTGACCGCCGCTCGCTGCGAGCGTTTCGACGGCTGTGGTGTTAAGGTCAAAGCCTGTGACTTTGAATTGTTTTGAGACCAGCTGCTGCGCCATGGCAGCGCCCATTGCTCCGAGCCCGACAAACCCGATCGTGTGCATTTTGATGTCCTTGGATTGAGTTTGATTGGGGGGCGTTGGTGCTTGGGTCTGGCTGTTTTGTTTAGCGTGTTTAGTGCGGGGCAGATTCGCTGAGAGACTGCGTGTCTTCAGGCGTGCCTTGTGTAGACCGATACAACTCACCCCGACATTAACACAAGCGTCATTCCCGCGTAGGCGGGAGCCCAAGCGGGCCACAGCAGGTGCCCCGTTTGCGGAAGCTTACTTAGGTTCCCGCCTTCGCGGGAATGACCGAGCGGGTGTGGTGGGGACGTACCGAAACGAGCCTGTCGAAGTAACCGGACAGTAGAGCTGTAAGCACCGGTATGACATCCTGCGATACATCAAAGTGGTTTGCTCGTTTCAGAAAATGGCGTCCATGGCTGGGGCCCGGACCCTAGTCAACGATCTCGGCGAGTTCTAGGGCGGCGTGGAGGAGGACGCTGCCGCCGGCTTCGGCCCATTCTTTGGTCATGTCTTCAGCTTCATTGTGGCTAATGCCGTCGACGCAGGGTGTGAAGACCATGGCGGCGGGGCCGACCATGCCCATGTGGACGGCGTCGTGGCCGGCGGCAGACGTGACGTCGCGGTGTGTGTAGCCGAGCTTTTTGGCGGCGCCTCGAACGGCTGCGACGCATTTGTCGTTAAAATCCAAGGGAGGCGTGTCGAAGATTTGGGTGATGTCGGCTGTGACGTTGCCCTTGGCGCAAATCTCCGGCACGGCTTTTTGTAGCGCATCGTGCATGGCGTTGAGGGCTGTTTGGTCGGGATGGCGGAAGTCGACGGTGAGGAAGGCGCGACCCGGAATGACGTTGCGTGAGTTTGGCTCGGACTGGATCATGCCGACCGTGGCGCAACCGCCGGGCTGATGTGCCATGCCGATCTGGTTGACGGCTTCGATGATGCCGGCTGCGCCGAGCAAGGCATCGCGGCGGCGGGTCATCGGGGTTGGGCCGGCGTGGCTTTCGAAACCCTGGACGGTGATTTCGTACCATTTCTGGCCGTTGGCGCGGGTGACGATGCCGATGTCGATCTCGTCTTCTTCGAGGAATGGGCCCTGTTCGATGTGTGCTTCCAGGAATGCATGGAACGGGCGACCGCTGACTTCGGCGTCGCCGGCATAGCCGATGCGTTGGAGTTCATCGCCGAGTTTGTTGCCGGCTTCATCTTCGCGGGAGAGGCCGAATTCTAGGTCGAACAAGCCGGCTGTGACGCCGGATGCGACCATGGCTGGGGCAAAGCGCGAGCCTTCTTCGTTGGTGAAATTGATGATTTCAATCGGATGTTTGGTCTTGATGTCGAGGTCCTGCATCGTGCGGACGATTTCGAGGGCTGCCATGACGCCGAGGGCGCCGTCGAATTTGCCGCCGGTTGGCTGGGTATCGAGGTGACTGCCAATCATTACAGGTGGGAGCGTGTCGTCGGTGCCGGGACGGCGCAGAAACATCGAGCCCATTTTGTCGACGCTGAGGCTGCAGCCGGCTTCGGCGCCCCATTTTGCGAACAGATCGCGGCTTTCGCGATCGAGGTCAGTCAGGGTTAGCCGATTGACGCCGCCTTTCGGTGTGGCGCCGATTTTAGCCATTTCCATCAGGCTATCCCACAAACGGTCGCCATCCACTCTGAGATTGCTGTCAGCCTGCATGCGATGATTCCTCCTCAGGACTTGTTCAATGCGTTGAGGCTTTGTATCGCGATTGGGACCAAAACGACAATCGTACCGACGAGATGCTTTATGCTGGACCATCTGCCGCAAAAAATTGAAACCATTGACGACGTCCGTGCCTGGGATGACGCCGCTGAGCGACATGAAACGCCATGTGGTTCTGGCTCGATTGCCTGGCGAAAGTGGGGCTCGGGGCCGCCGGTGATCATGTGCCATGGCGGATCTGGCTCGTGGACGCACTGGTGCAAGACAATCCCGGTGCAATCGCAGACGCATACGATTTGGGCCTGTGACCTTCCAGGGCTTGGTGATAGTGCGTCGCCGGCTGATCTCAGTCATCCGGCGGGTTCTGCGGAAGCGCTGAATATTGGTATTCGGCAGTTGATCCCAAGGGAAGACCGGCCGCGGATTGTGGCGTTTTCGTTTGGGTGTCACATTTCGTCATTGGCGCTGACTGGGCTTGGTGACTACATCCGCGATTTTCTGATTATCGGGACGTCGGCGCTTGGTCGTACGGATCGGCCGATTATGGATTTCCCGAAAGAGCGCCGAGACATGACGGAAGCTGAACGAGCCGATGTGCACCGTGGTGTCCTTGAGATGTTGATGTTCCATCGGCCGGAGCGGATCGATGATCTCGCGGTCCAGCTGCAGGCTGAGAACGTTGCCAAGGCGCGGTTTCGGTCGCGGATTCATTCACATACGGACAACGTTAAGAAGGCTGTTGGTCGGACTAAGGTTCCGATCCGATGTATCTGGGGTGAGAACGATGTTGTCGCCTATCCGGATGTGCCGACGGTGCTTGAAATTCTTGGCGAACATCATCCGGAGATGAAGGCGACGGTTATTCCGGATGCCGGACATTGGGTGATGTATGAAAAAGGCGATGAGTTTAATGAAGCTCTGTCGGCGATGTTGGCTGATTGAATTGTATAAAGGCTGAGCCAGCTGCGTGGGATTGTTTCTATTATAGAGAGAGACGCCAATTCGACTATTCGGTTAGTAGACTAACAATCGAATTGTAATAAATATTGCCGCTCTTCAATTTTTGAAACTTTATTTCGAATCTTCTTGCGTTCTCGAATTTCTACTGCGACACTCTGACTATGGCAAGCGCTGCGCGCAGCTCACAGGGGCAAGATCATCCCGTGTTAGAAGCCGCCGCAGTACCGTTCGCGGTTGCGAGGATGGCCATTCGATGATGTGAAATGCGAATGGAGGAGCTTATGAGTCCGCCACAGCAGGATGCTGGATCTCGGCTACCCGACGTTTCAAGTGGGTAGCCTGAGGTCGAGTTTGCCAGCTATGAGGTAGGTGACGGCCTTCAAGGTCTTGCTGTTTCGGTAGCCGCGTGCCTTGGCTTTTGCGGCCTGGACGAGAGAATTGATGCCCT
>CAJQQK010000167.1 GCA_905480435.1 uncultured Hyphomicrobiaceae bacterium
CACTCCACACGTCGGCGCAGATTACATGTGGGTCGGGACGGAAAAGCGGGCTCAGCAGGGGGTCGAACAAAAAAGCCAATCCCTCAGGGTAGCAGAAGGCACTGAGACCGAGGTTACCCACTCAGTTCGTCGAGGAGCCCAGTAACTTCGACATATTTCGCGGCAGCGTGAAGTTGACTGTCCCACCGAACTGATTGGCGTCATCGTGATCCTTGGTCACCGGCAGTAATCGTACTAGTTCACTGACCGGTTGGGCCGTCAAATCGAAGTCTCTGCTTCACCAAAGTTAGTCGAGGCTAAACGCGTGCTTAGGGTCATAGAACAAAATCGCTACGCGATATCGTGTGCTGCGCGGCTGTCGCTCGTACTCGATAACCACGTTTAAGACTGTTTTGAAGGTTGGAAGAGATCTGTCCTGAAGATTGGGGTGTCAACCTCAACTCAGGACAGGAGTTCTCCCATGAGTAGTGCAGTCAAGCGTCCCGTCAGTCCACTTCAAGCGCGCATGATCGAAGACATGACGGCGCGCAAGTTACATCCGAAGACACAGACGGCCCACATCCGTAGCTGCCGTCGATTTGCCGCTTGGCTCGGTCGTTCGCCTGATACTGCAACGGCAGATGATGTGCGCCACTTCCAGGTGGAGTTGGCGGGCTGTAATATCGGCAACTCGACACGCAACACCATCATGACCGGCATCAAGTTTCTATTCCGTGTGACGCTGCGCCGGCACGACCTTGTCGCTGAGATCTACCATCTTCGCGAGCCACAGAAGATCCCGCCCATAATGAGCCAGGATGAAGTCGCTCGTCTACTTGCGAACACGACGTCCATCAAGGCGCGGGCGATGCTGTCACTAGCTTACGGTTGCGGCCTCAGGCCCGGCGAAGTAATCCGTCTCAGGGTTGGCGACATCGATAGCTACCGGGACATCATTCGCATCGTGCAATCGAAAGGCGACAAGGACCGCCAGGTCAAACTGCCAACCACCGTCCTCCACCTGCTGCGCGACTACTGGCCTGAGCGGTCAACCAAATACGACGCCGAGTTTAAGCCTGAGCAGCGTTATCTCTTTCCAGGCCGTCGTCCCTACGAGCCGCTGACGGCACGGCAACAGAACCGGCTGTTTCACCAAGCTGCCGACGCCGCCGGCATCACTAAGCCGGTCACCGTGCGTTCCTTGCGTCACTCCTTTGCAACGCACTTGCTTGAGGCCGGCGTCGATGTTCGTATCATCCAGGCGCTGCTCGGCCACACCAAGCTCACGACGACAGCGCGTTACACACGTGTCGCAACAGCTCTAATCGCAGCCGTCGTAAGTCCAATCGACCTATTGAAAGAACCAGTCACCCAACAACGCAAGCGTAAGAAAGTGAAGCCAAAGACATAAAGCGCTACCAACATGGCTCGTCCATCGTTGGAAGTCGCAGACATATTCCATGATCACGGCGTAGCTTGGCGTCAAGCCAACCGTGGTCACGTCAGCCTCGATCAGATGAAGGTGATGAGCGCGATCGAGCGTTGCCGTACATCGGCCCTCGGCGGCCATGTTGCGCGGTGCGAGAACGGCGCGTGCAGCCATCTCCACATCGCTTACAACTCATGCCGCAACCGGCACTGCCCAAAGTGTCAGGCCGCAGCAGCAAGAGAATGGCTGGCCGATCGTGAAGCTGAACTGCTGCCGGTCGGCTACTTCCACGCCGTGTTCACCTTGCCGGCGCCAATCGCCGACATCGCCTATCAGAACAAGCGCGTCATCTATGACATTCTGATGAAGACGTCCGCCGAGACGATGATCACGATAGCCGCCGACCCAAAACATCTTGGCGCGAAGATCGGCATCACAGCCGTGCTCCACACCTGGGGCAGCGCCATGACACACCATCCGCACGTGCACATGATCGTACCCGGCGGCGGCATATCTTTGGATGGCACGAAGTGGGTCACATCCCGTAAGAAGTTTCTCTTGCCATACAAAGTGCTCTCACGCGTGTTCCGGCGGCGGCTTCTGGAAAAGCTCGTCAAGGCCCACGACGACGGACGCCTCAACTTCTACGGTCGGCACGCCGGACTCTTAGATCGCGCCCGTTTCGATGCCTTCCTCAAACGGCCATCCAAGACCGAATGGTATGTCAACATCAAAGAACCGTTTGCAGGTCCCGAAGCTGTACTTGCTTACCTGTCGCGCTATACCCATCGAGTCGCGATCTCCAACCGGCGCCTCGTGAGTGCGGACACCAGCCACGTTGCCTTCCGCTACAAGGACTACCGCGCCGACCATCGCAACCGATGGAAGACCATGACACTCACGGTGCATGAGTTCATCCGCCGCTTCCTCAGTCACGTCCTGCCGAAAGGCTTCCACCGCATTCGTCACTACGGTCTTTTCGCCAACGCCAATCGTGCCGACAATATCGTACGGGCAAGAGAACTGTTGAACGCTCAGACGCCGGTCAAAGACACCGCCGACGATATAGCCGATGCAGAACCGGATGAACGGCAGGTTCTCAACTTTCCCTACCCCTGTTGCGGTGGTCGTATGATCATCATCGAGACGTTTGCAGCAGGCATGGAACCCAAACACCAGCCAGCCCCGGAGGTCATCGACAGCTCATGACCACTTCGATCAGATCTCCTGGCATCAGCTTCGAACTTGAAAGGTACTGCAGTCTTCGCGGTAATGACGACGTGTGTCATACGCTCGTCAAAACCAGCGTCGAGATCCATCAAGTTCGTAAAATAGCTGCCTTGCCTGACAAACTCCACCCCGTGCGCGCGGCGTTACACTACTTCGAGCCTCACACCCGGTACGTCCCAACGCAGCATCTGGCACCAAGCCCAGCGACAAAACCCCATAGCACCCGCTGAGCTGCACAGGGCCCCATCCGCGATTTCGTTCATTGACGCTTCTCCGACGCCGGAGGCAGCCGTATGCTGCTGCGGCGCCCTAGCTCGGCGTCCGAGAAACCTGTACAACTGCGGAAGTCAGGACAATTCATCCAGCAGTGCCTTTGCCTGTTTCAGGTCAGCCGTTTCAAATCCTTCGGTGAACCACTCGTAGACAGAGCGCAAAAGATCGTGGGCGTCCTTTGGCTTACCCTGGTCGCGCCACAACTGAGCCAAGTCTATCGCAGCGCGAAGCTCGAACGATTTGGCTTGCTGTCGCCGAGCAAGGAGAAGCGCCTCTTGGAATAATGACTCAGCCCGATGCTCGTCGGGGGTGGATTTCCGCAACTGGAGGATTCCTGTGCGTCTGTAGATCTCGGCGTTCCACCACACTTCACCAGTCCTCTGCGTTACCTCCAAACCCTCGCCTAGTGCGTCTAGACCCGCTTCGATCTGGTCAAGGTCGCTGTATGCCTCAGCTTTGAGGCTCAAGTAATACGGCACGAATAGCCCTGCGCCAGTGCTACGCCACTCCGACAGACCTTCGTCCATCTGCCTCAGTCCTTCCTCTCTCTGACCCAGGTCCGCTTCGGCCCAGCCACGCATGACTTTGCTAAATGCCAGCCAGTGAGGGAAACCATGTTCGGTTTTCGGTTCCGGCCACAGTCATGTGGAACTAAATTGGGCTCAAGCATTGCAGAAGATATCTCATGCTAAACGATAGCTCGGGGTCGAAACCAGTTGAGCACGACCCTTTGAAAGCACCGCTCCTGTGCTTTCAGAGGCGGAAAAGCCGCATTATATCCGCAGCCACATCAACTTCGCTTCGCTAGCCTCCCGTATTCGGCCGCCGGATTAGAAACAGATGCACCGGCGATATGCAGCAACGCGTCGCCGCCCGACCAACCGTGCAGTTGCGGCGCCTCAATACGCCAATCTCACTGCTATCAAACAATCTGATCTGTTGTGCTGTAATATCTGTCGCAACCGTCCAGTGATCGTGTCGACCACCAAGCCCTAGAATGGCAACGCTGTTCGGTGAGATCCTTTCCGCAAGCCAAGTCCATAGCTCCTGCAAGTCAGTCGATTGGCGCAAGTTCTTGGGCATACGGCTAACGGTCAAGCTGATCTCGTATTCATCGGTCATGCATCGGATCGCGCGGCGGATGAGCTGAGAAAGATGTCGACGACCAATGCCGCCGGTCACAACCTCCTTGGGCTCTGCGCCGAGACCTGGCAGCGCATACATCAGTTCTGAGAAGAGCCACTCGGCGGCAGCTTGGTCAACTTCGGGGCACAGCAGGCGGACCGCATTGATGGTACTGTAAACACCACAGAGACCATCGAGATCGCCTTGCCGAAACGGTTTCGGCAAGCGACGCTTGTTCTGATGATTTGTCATGGAGCGGCCTCAATATTCACGAGCCAGCATGATGGTCATCACGCGCTCGGTCGTTGTCGGGTCAGTCGGATCCTCCGAGTGCATGGCTCGGGTCAGATCGTAATAATCGATCTTGAAGATCATACGTTCACCGTCGATTTCGAGCGCACCGAAGTCATGCTCACCCCAGGGATCGTCGCCCTCATCGAAGAAGTCGGAGGTCTGCACTGCGGTCAGAATGCGGGTTTGGGTGTCAGGACCAAGCGCCATGATGCCTGCGGTGAACAGCACGGAGCCGCCGTGCAAGGCTTGACGGAACTTGTCGTTGAGGTTGCGAATTGCGATTGCGCGCGCAGCTTCGTGAGCTTTCATCGCGCGACCTCCCTGAAGCAAGGACCGCTAACATCACGGCAAGTCCACCATTCGTCGGCAAGCGACAACGTCAAAACGGCTTTACCGTCGAGCCCGCTCCTGGTTAGTTTAAAGAAGACAAGGACAACGTGCGGTTCGACGCCAGGTGGTGTGACAGTGATCTCGACATCACCAATAGAATGGTCGTCCGATGCATCGCTACAGTCGAAGTCTTCGAGGGTGCGAACGGCATGGAGAATGCTAACCCGTGTTTCGCCGCCAAGAGTCACGATACCAGCCGTCAGAACCCGGTTGCCGCCATTCATTAATTGACGGAACAGATAGCTTGCTTTTCGCTCTGCCGCTATCAACGAATGATCGGACTCTTCGTTCAAGATATTGCTCATGATTTATTTCCAACCTCATCCAATCAGAGACACAAGGCGACGCTGCGCGAGGGTGTCGCCTTCGATGTAGCCCTGGGTCGTCTCGATTGACCGATGCCCTGCCAGTATCTGAACATCACGAAGGCTAGCTCCGGCTCGGTGAGCACGTCGCGCGGTTGTGGTGATGAAGGTTCGCCGCCCAGAGTGCGATGAGCAGCCATCGAGCCCGGCTTCTCGGCACCTGACGACAAACCAGTTGACGACGCTGTTCGGCTTGAGAGCGCCTCCCCGTAGAGACGGCAGCACGACTTGGTCAGGAGCGATCCGCTCGGGTGTTTGCCCGGCTTTCCAGTTGGAGAGCGCCTTGCGCAATTTGCGATGCAGAGGTATGCGGCGACCGGAACTGCGCTTGGCAATAGAGGCGCGCACATCGAGCACGTTGCTGACCCGGCCGTTGGCATCGAGAACCATCCCCCAAGTCAGACGGGCGATCTCGCAGGCCCTGAGACCCGCATATGTCGCGAGTAGAACCATGAGGCGATCGCGTTCGGGGAACCTGCCTCGGTTTGCCGAGGCAAGGAGCGTTCGGATATTTTTGGGTGACAGAATCTTCGCTTGTTTTCCAAGCATGACAATAACTCCAACTAACTGACGCACGTACGATTCCTGGCGGGGGCCAAGCGGCTCCTGCTCTTAAATCCATGGTTCGTATTGATGGGATTGGCGTCCCTAAATGCACTGCCCCGCCGAGATAGGCGAAGGGCCAAAGGGTGTCGCCAGCGTGAGATTAGCAAATTGAGCGCGTGAGTGTCAAATAACATCACAATATCAATAGGTTATGTTAGTTTAAAGCTCTAAAATAGGTAGATTTTTCATGAATCTAGCCTCAGAGCACGCCCTTAGCTGGTCGCGGTGCCGAATGGGCAACCGATTGCCTTTTACCGGGCTAAATTGGGCCACTGACGGGCAAATTTATCTGCGGCCATCACAAATCGCCCTGACTACAGTCGGCCTGCGGCACGCCTAAATTGAGTAATAACATTGCTGATGCAACAGGTCTGAGCCGGTCAATGATTCGACTGCCGGGTCGCCATTCACTTTTGACACCGGCGCCACGGCGGATGGGCTGGGCAATGGACGCTGAACATCAACTCTTGTCAAAGATGACATTGAGCGTTCGTAACCGCATGACTGAATTTATAATTTTGGGATCACGACCAAGCGCATCCAGCGCCGCTGACAAACAGGCAAAAAATAGCAGCCGCTTAATCCCATCAGCAGAAGTCGACCAGTTGAGCCTCACTTGACTTGCAATGTCCGCTGCTGGTGAGAGCAGACGATGCAGCGCAACAGCAGCATGTCGCGATGGGCCATATGTGGACGGCTCCGTTTTGGCAAGGTACTTTATGTAATCTAAGCTGGTCGGTGCAGCCATATGTTCGGCCTGTTGATGCGGCACATCACAAGGCCGCTGGCCATAATGCTCTCCGCTGAATCAGGTCCCGG
>CAJQQK010000168.1 GCA_905480435.1 uncultured Hyphomicrobiaceae bacterium
CCTGCGTGCCAACGGCGAAAACAATATCTCGCAGGCCATGTGGCACAACGTCCTCGACATCACACGGCCGCTCAATTATCGCTTCATGTAGTTAGCGTTGAACAGCCCTGGGGTTGACCCGAAGGAGCTAGCGCGGATTGAGGCTTATTTCGCGTCTCCGGAATTTGTGACGGACGATGGTGATGACGATGTGTTTGAGACAGCGCTGGCAGCTGACGAGGCTTTCAAGGCGTGGAGCGAGCAGAACCTGGCCGAGCATCGTGCACCTGGATATGCGATCGCGACGATTTCTCTGAAATCGATTGGTGCGGTGCCAGGTGATGCGACGTCCGAGCAGATGCGGATGATCGCGGATATGGCGGAAACGTTTGGCCATGATGAAATCCGGATCTCTCATGAGCAGAACGTGGTGCTGCCGCATGTCCGTAAACGCGATCTGCCAGCTGTGTTTGCGTGGCTGCAAACCGTGGGGCTGGCGACGGCGAACGTTGGTCTGATCAGCGATATCATTGCGTGCCCGGGAATGGATTACTGTGCGTTGGCGACGGCGCGCTCAATTCCAATTGCGCAGGACATTGCGCGGCACTTTTCTGACTCCGCATACGCAAAAACTATCGGTGAGATGAAGATTAAAATCTCTGGATGTATCAATGCGTGTGGTCATCATCATGTGGCGCACATCGGGATCCTTGGATTGGACCGACGCGGCGTGGAGAGCTATCAGATCACGCTCGGCGGTGATCATACCGAGACGTTGGCGATCGGGCTGGGCCTGGGTTTTCGGCGGAAGAAGTTGTGCCGGCTGTTCAGCGCTTGATTGATACCTATCTCAGCCTTCGCGTCGGGCCGGAGGAAACGTTCCTTCTGGTCTATCGTCGGGTTGGTGCGGAACCGTTCAAGCGGGCGCTCTATCCGGAGCAACCGGTGCCGTCAGAGCTGCCGGTTGCAACGGCACGTGAGCCGGTTGGGGCTGCCGAGCTCGCAGGCTCGGCATCGCGATAGTTGAGACCAAGAAAATATCTTCCGAAGGAATGCTTCTATGCCACTGGTGACAACAGCAGGGTTCAGCCCTGTGCCTTTCAATGACGAAGCCGCGCTCGCCGATGCAACGAATGAGATGTTTCTCGATCTGGCTGCAGATACAGAAGCTGAAACATTGCGCGGCAGATTGAGTGACGTGGAGTTGATCCAGATTCAGTTTGGCAGTTTTCAAGATGGTCGTGGTTTTTCGCTTGCGCGGCGGTTGCGTAATATTGGTTATCAAGGACGGTTGCGCGCCCGAGGACACGTAATCTCGGATCAGTTTCGTTATGCACTTGATTGCGGGTTTGACGATGTTGAGATCAGCGCAGAGCAGGCAACCCGGCAACCTGAAGCGGATTGGATTTCTGACCGCGCGTCAGGTGTCAGTTATCGTGACAGATTGCGTGGCCGGGGATTGCGCTCAGAGGTCAACGACAAGGCTGATACTTTGCCAGTTAGCGTGGCCGAGGAAACGGGCGGGTATGTCTCTCAGCCGAATGTCTTTGAAGAGCAAGTGACGGACGTCAAGCATTACACCGATGGGTTGTTCAGTTTCCGCATTACGCGGCCGGCCAGTTTTCGGTTTCGATCGGGCGAGTTTGCGATGATCGGTTTGCCGAATGCGGAAAAGCCAGTGTTTCGGCCATATTCGATGGCGTCGCCGTCGTGGCATGATGAGTTGGAGTTTTATTCAATCAAAGTGCCCGGGGGACCACTGACAGAGCACCTGCAGCGGATTGTTCCGGGCGATACAGTTCTGTTAGGCAAGAAGGCGACGGGCACGCTTGTGGTTGACGCGTTGATGCCTGCAAAGCGTCTCTATCTGTTTTCAACGGGGACCGGCATCGCGCCATTTGCAAGCCTGATCCGCGACCCGGATGTGTATGAGACGTTCGAACAAGTGATCCTGACGCATTCATGTCGGCAGCAAAGTGAGCTGGCCTACGGGCATGATATTGTCGAGCAGGCGATGGCTGATCCGTTGATTGGTGATTTGGCGAAGCGGCAGCGGGTCCATTTTGCAACGACGACACGTGAAGAGAGTGCGCGCAACGGGCGGATTACGGACCTTATCGAAACCGGCGATTTGTTTCGTGCGCTCGATCTGCTACCGCTCAATGCCGTGAGCGACCGGGCGATGATCTGCGGATCATTGCCGATGGTGCGCGATACAAAGGCAAAGCTGGAAGCTGCGGGCTTGAAAGAAGGATCGAACAATCGACCGGGCGACTTCGTACTCGAGCGGGCGTTTGTGGATTGATGGAATTTTTGGTCCGGCGCTTGAGGATATGCCTCAGCGCCGGTTGGTCGATTGTTGTCGTTTGTTAGCGTCGAAGGCCGAGGCTGCGCATGGCGGCGCGGGTGACCTGACCGATCATGCGGCGCATGATCGAGCGGCCAACGTCGCGGGCAACCTGTTCGCCCATTGAGCGACCACCACGGGGGCCTTTGCCAAAGACGACATTGGCCCAGCCTTTGCCAGCTGATGCCTTGTCGGCTTCTTCGGCGGCTTTCTTGGTGGCTTGTTCGGCGCGGCGCTTGGTGAGAATTTCGTGGGCGCTTTCGCGGTCGATGGCGGTTTCGTATTTGCCGGCATAGGGGCTCTTGCCGATGACGGCTGCGCGCTCGGCATCCGTGAGCGGGCCAATGCGCCCATTTGGTGGACGTACCAGCGTGCGCTGGACAACAGAAGGCTCGCCCTTGTTTTCGAGAAATGAGACGAGCGCTTCGCCGACGCCAAGCTCAAGGATGACGCGTTCGGTGTCGATATCTGGGTTGGGCCGGAAGGTTTCGGCGGCGGCACGGACGGCGCGTTGCTCTTTCGGCGTGTAGGCGCGCAGGGCATGCTGCAGACGGTTGCCAAGCTGCGATGAGACGGTGTCGGGTACATCGAGCGGGTTCTGCGTGATGAAGTAAACACCGACGCCTTTTGAGCGGATCAGGCGAGCAACCTGCTCGACGCGCTCGATGAGGGCTTTGGGCGCTTCATCGAACAGCAGGTGGGCTTCGTCAAAGAAGAACACGAGCTTTGGTTTGTCCGGATCGCCGATCTCAGGCATCTCATCCCACAGGCGGGTCAGCATCCAGAGTAGGAAGGTGGCGTAGAGACGTGGCTTTTGGAAGAGCTTGTCGGCGGCCAGAAGATTGATAAAACCCTTGCCGTCATAGGTCGACTTCATGAGGTCTTGGATGTCGAGGGCTGGCTCGCCGAAGAACTGATCGGCGCCTTGCTCCTCAAGAACCAACAGGCGGCGCTGGATGGCACCGACTGAAGCTGAAGCGACGTTGCCGTATTTCATCGACAACTCTTTGCTGCGCTCGGCGACGTTGATGGCCATGGAGCGCAGGTCGGCGAGGTCGAGCATGGCCATGCCCTCATCCTCGGCAACGCGGAACATGATGTTGAGGACGCCTTCCTGGGTCTCGTTGAGTTCGAGGAGGCGGGAAAGCAAGAGAGGTCCCATGTCGGACACGGTAGCGCGGATCGGATGGCCCTGTTCGCCAAATATGTCCCAGAAGACGGTTGGGTGGGACTGTGGCGCGAAGGCAGGCAGGCCAACCTCAGTTAGGCGTTTGTCGATAAAATCTTTTTGGCTGCCAGCGGCGGCAAGGCCGGAGAGGTCGCCCTTGATGTCGGATGCGAAAACCGGGACGCCGGCATTGGAGAAGCCCTCGGCGAGGACTTGAAGGGAGACGGTTTTACCCGTGCCGGTTGCGCCTGTAATCAGGCCATGCCGGTTGGCGAGACGGAGTTCGAGATACTCCGGCTTGGTGCTCTTGCCGACGAAGATTTTGCCGTCCGTTAGCATGGTTCATGTCCTCGGTCAGGGTGGCAGGCGGTAAGCGCATGCCGGATACGAATCGCTCTTACATGCAACATAAGCCAATCGAAGCGGCTGTTGCATGGCATCGCGCGGGTTTTCAACCAGTTGTCGCGAGACGACAGGTTCGTCCGGCGCGGGGATGGCCTTGGCTTTACAACTGCTTGGCCGTGAAAAGTCCTTGCGTGACAGGGGTGGGGGCGTTGGCTTATAAGCAGCGAGACGTCAGCTGCATTTTGTTTGGTTAATACTGTTTTAACCGTGCGTTGACGGTCCAGAGATGACGAGGAGAGTGAAATGTCGGGCGTATGGTCCCCTGAAAGTTGGCGTTCCAAACCTATTGTACAGGTTCCGGAATACCGTGATGCCAAAGCTGTGGCTTCTGTAGAGGACCGTCTGGCAACGTTTCCCCCGCTGGTTTTTGCAGGGGAAGCTCGGAATTTGAAGGCCTCGCTGGCACGCATCGCGGAAGGCGAAGGATTCCTCTTGCAGGGCGGCGACTGTGCGGAGAGTTTTGCCGAGCATGAGGCGGATAACATTCGCGATTTCTATCGCGTGTTCCTGCAAATGGCGGTGGTGCTGACGTATGCTGGCGGATCGCCGGTGACGAAGGTTGGCCGGATCGCGGGGCAATTCGCTAAGCCGCGTTCGTCGAACATCGAGAAACAGGGCGATGTGGAGCTGCCGAGCTACCGTGGCGACATCATCAATGGTGCGGAGTTCTCAACTGAGGCTCGGGAGCCGGATGCCGAGCGCCAGATAGCGGCTTACCGGCAGTCGGCTGCGACGTTGAACCTGCTGCGGGCGTTTTCGATGGGCGGTTATGCCGACCTCAACCGCGTGCACCAGTGGACGCTTGGTTTCCTGGAAGATAGCCCGCAAGCGGAGCGCTATGGCGCGGTGGCTGAGCAGATTTCCGAGACGCTTGAATTTATGCGTGCGTGTGGAATTACGCCTGAGAACACTGCGCAGTTGGCAACGGTGTCGTTTTATACGAGCCACGAAGCGTTGCTGCTTGGCTATGAGCAGGCATTGACGCGGACGGATTCAACCAGTGGTGACTGGTATGCGACGTCAGGTCATATGATCTGGATTGGCGATCGGACTCGTCAGCCGGATCATGCGCACATGGAGTTTTGTCGTGGCGTGAAGAACCCGCTGGGTCTCAAATGTGGACCATCGCTGGATGCGGATGAACTGATCCAGCTGATCGATATCCTCAATCCAGAGAATGAGGCCGGGCGGTTGACGTTGATCGCACGTTTTGGCGATGAGAAGGTCGGTGAAGGATTGCCAAAGCTGATCCGTAAGGTTCAATCTGAGGGGCGCAAGGTGGTTTGGTCATGTGATCCGATGCACGGCAATACGCTGAGCACCAACACTGGCTACAAGACGCGACCGTTCGATCGCATCATGCGGGAAGTTGAGACGTTCTTTGATGTGCATGCCGCTGAGGGAACGCATCCAGGTGGTGTGCATGTCGAGATGACCGGCCAGAACGTGACGGAATGCACGGGGGGCGCGCGGGCGATCACGAATGAGGATCTGCAGGACCGCTATCATACGCATTGTGATCCAAGGCTTAATGCGGACCAGGCGCTGGAACTGTCGTTCTTGATTGCCGAGCGGTTGAAGGCTGAGCGGATGGCCAAAGGGCGCGCGACGCGGATTGCGGCTGAGTAGTCCGTCTTACGGTAGTTCGACTAGATCTGCAGGAATGTAAATAAAACCGGCCCAATCTTGGGCCGGTTTTTTGTTTGATGCGCAACTTCGAGACGCGCGACGCAAACTGTTAGTCGCGCTTTGCGTGGTCTTCGAAATGGCGGTCATAGACGCGGCGGGTAATATCGTGGCGATCAATTCCGATATCGCGCAACTGGTTATCATTGAGCTGACTAAGCTGTTCAATGTCTCTTGATGCCCGGATCGATGCAGTGAAGGTGCGGTAGAAGCCGACGACGACCTTGGCAAAAGTTGAGAGTTTTGCGCTGACGGCGGCTTGGTCAACGGTTCCAAGTTGCTGGGTGCTCTGAAAATTCGCATGAGTTGCCATGATTAATCTCCATGTGGCGGGTGCTCTATGTGGTTGATGTTCTTTGGAAGAACATCTTGCAGTGCAACATAGAGATTCCGTCGGCATTGAGTACCAGCAAAAGTTGCAGGGTAGGTATGCAGAAATGCTGCGGTGCAGCAAAAAATTAACGGCCATATGGATACGCAAAAGCGGCGCCCGAGAGAGCGCCGCTTCGTGTGTTTGATGGCTGTTATGAAGGCTTAAGAAGCCTCTAGCTATCCAGGAAGCTGCGCAGTTTGCGGCTGCGGCTTGGGTGCTTCAGTTTGCGGAGTGCCTTGGCTTCGATCTGACGGATGCGTTCGCGGGTTACCGAGAACTGCTGGCCGACCTCTTCGAGTGTGTGGTCGGTGTTCATGCCGATGCCAAAGCGCATCCGTAGGACACGCTCTTCACGTGGTGTGAGAGAGGCCAGAACGCGAGTCGTGGTTTCGCGCAGGTTGGCCTGGATCGCGGCATCGATCGGCAGAATCGCGTTCTTGTCTTCGATGAAGTCGCCAAGGTGGCTGTCTTCTTCGTCGCCGATCGGCGTTTCGAGTGAGATTGGCTCCTTGGCGATCTTGAGGACCTTGCGGACCTTCTCAAGCGGCATCGCCAGCTTCTCAGCAAGCTCTTCCGGAGTTGGCTCGCGGCCGATCTCATGGAGCATCTGACGCGATGTGCGCACGATCTTGTTGATCGTCTCGATCATGTGCACTGGGATACGAATGGTGCGCGCCTGGTCAGCAATCGAACGTGTGATTGCCTGCCGGATCCACCAAGTCGCGTAGGTCGAGAACTTGTAGCCGCGGCGGTATTCGAACTTATCGACCGCTTTCATGAGGCCGATGTTGCCCTCTTGAATGAGATCAAGGAATTGAAGGCCACGGTTGGTATATTTTTTGGCGATCGAGATGACGAGGCGCAGGTTGGCTTCGACCATTTCCTTCTTGGCCTGACGAGCTTCGCGTTCGCCTTTCTGCACGGCACGGACGATGCGGCGGAATTCAGTGATTTCGAGGCCGGTTTCGCTGGCCAGTTCGTGGATTTTAGTTCGTAGTTCGGTGATGCGGGTTTCTTCGCCCGTGATCATCTGGACCCACTTTTTGGAGCCTGTCGTCGACATGCGCTCCATCCAGGTCTGGTCGAGCTCGTTGCCGTAGTATTCTTCGATGAACTGAGCGCGCGGCACGCCATAGCTGTCAGCCAGGCGCATCAGCTTGCTTTCAAGCTGCACGAGGCGCTTGTTGATCGCGTAGAGCTGCTCGACGAGGCTGTCGATACGATTGTTGTTGAGCGCCAGGCTTTTGACATCGACGATGATTTCTTCGCGCAGTTTGTCGTAGGCACGCTGCTGCTGCACAGAACCGAGCTCGCCAGCGACCTGCATCTCGATTTTCTTGTCTTGCTGCTTACGCAGTTTTTTGTAGTTCGATGCGATTTGGTCGAAGGTTTCGAGAACCTTTGGTTTCAGCTCAGCTTCCATTGCCGCGAGCGACATTGCGTTTTCGTATTCGTCCTCATCATCATCATCGTCTTCGTTCTCGGTGCCTTCGGCGGGCTTGTCAGCACCATCGGCGGTTGTTGCATCTGCCGGGCTTGGGGAGGTAACTGCGGCCGAGGCAGCTTGCTTGGCGTATGGGTTTTGATTCTGGTTGACGCCGGAATGGTCCGCGATTGTCTGGTTTGCCTTGGCTTCCGGGCCTTCGTAGGTGGCTTCAAGATCGATGATGTCGCGGAGTAGGACGCGGGCTTCATTGAGCTCATCACGCCAGATAATAATCGCTTGGAAGGTCAGTGGGCTTTCGCAGAGGCCCGCGATCATCGCTTCGTGGCCGGCCTCGATGCGTTTGGCGATCGAGATCTCGCCCTCACGTGAGAGCAGCTCGACGGTGCCCATTTCGCGCAGGTACATGCGAACCGGGTCATCAGTGCGATCAGCTGGTGCGGCGGCAGCCGTTGTCTTGACCGGCACGTTTTGTGTCGTCAGTTCGCGGCTGGCGGCGGTGTCGGTTGGGGTTGCGCCTTCGGCTTCTTCTTCAGCTTCTTCGTTTTCGACAACGTTGATGCCCATTTCAGAGAGCGTAGACATCACATCTTCGATCTGCTCAGACGTTACTTCATCCGATGGCAAGACATCGTTGAGCTCGTCATAGGTCACATACCCGCGCGCCTTGGCATTCTTGAGCATGCGCTTGACGGCGCTATCAGAGAGATCGAGAAGGGGCGCGTCGTTGCCAGCTTGATCAGCTTGCGGAGCGGCCTTTTCTTTGGCTTTCTGCATATTTGTGTCCTGTTCCGTGAGATCGTGCGTGGGGCGTGCACAATCGGGGCCTAGATGGTGTGCGAAGTATCAGCGTGCCGGGATGGCTTAACGAACAAGGATGGAAGCGCGGCGGATGCGAAATCGGCCGGTTCAGGGTCTTGTCGAGCTGGTGTCGGCTGCGCAGCGTCCTCCGCGGTTAAAAAGTCTGCTCGTCGATGATTAAGTCGTCAGCTACCGTATATGTGCGGCGGTTGTTGGAAGGATGGCTGTTGCAGGCTAGAACTCAAGCCTGCATCCCCCATGATTACTCAAAGGTTGCCTCATTCGGCACAATAGTGGCGATTAATCGTTGTAGTTCCAAGATTCGGGCCAGTGCATCCTCGTCAAGGTTGATGCTGTAGTCGCGCTCCGCTTCGGCGAGCTGATCGCGAAGTGACTGCTGCTGATGCAACGACAAGGTGTGGCGCCATCCATTCTCGACTATGACGCGGTCGGCGTCAGGTTCAGCGAAGGCATGACACTTATTGGTCGCCATTCGCTCGGTTTGTTCAAGAGTGGGCGCGAACCCCGATCCTTCCAAATGGTTGCGCAGCGTCGCCGTGTCAAGGTTTTTTTCGTCCGCGCATGCACTTAGCAGTGCATCTCGAAGATAACCGAACGATGTGTCGTGGAATTCGAGCTCGGCCAATTCCTCGGCAACTTCTTCGATCAACCAAGGATGATTGACAAGTGTGCGTATTAATAGGGCCTCGCGATACTTATGGCTGGCTGTGCCAAGTGCGACAAACGAGCTGCTTTTGAGGCTGGCTGAATGACCAAGGCTGATATTGCCGTAAGCGCCGAATTTTTTGGCCTGCTGGCCGCCTTTGCGCCATTGACCGCGCGGTGTGCCACCTGATCGATTTCCTGAAGCGTTGCCATCTCGTGATGCGTACGGCTTTCGTGGTGCTGGGCGCCAGGCATCCTGGAGCTTTTCTGCGATAATTCGGCCGTAATGGGTGCGCACAGCGGTGTCTGTGATGCTCAAAACCAGCTTGCGGAGTTGTGATTCGAGCTTGGCGCGGCGCTCTGGTGTGCTCCAATCGCCGGATTCCCACTCGCGATCCCACAGTGTGTCGGCGAGCGAACGGCTTTGAGCGATAACCTGTGCGAAGGCCTCAGGGCCTTGTTCTCGGACAAGATCGTCAGGATCGGCGCCGCCGGGGAGAAACGAAAAATGGAGGCTGTGGCCGGGTTTTATGTGAGGCAGAACGGTATCGACGGCCCGGTAGGCCGCGCGTTTGCCGGCTGAATCGCCATCAAAGCACAGCGTTGGTTCGGGCGTCATGCGCCACAGCAACTGGATCTGGTCGGAGGTGAGGGCGGTGCCGAGCGGCGCTACGGCATGCGCGAAGCCGGCCTGGGCGAGTGCGATGACATCCATATAGCCTTCAACCACAATTAAGGCATCAACATCATGGGCTGCGGGCCGGGCACGATGGGCGTTATAGAGTAGGTTGCCTTTGTGGAAGATCGGCGTTTCAGGGGAGTTGAGATATTTTGCGGGCTGGTTGGCGTCGAGGGCACGGCCACCGAAGGCAACGATGCGGCCACGGGTGTCGGCGATTGGGAACATGATGCGGTCGCGGAAGCGGTCGTACGGCTCGCGGATGTCTTCGCCGGCGATTTGCATGCCGGATAAGATGATCTCCGGATTGGTGAAGCCAGCCTGGCGAAGATGATTCGATAATGCGTTGCGGTTGTTGGGCGCATAGCCCATGCGGAAAGTTGTCAGCGTTTCCGGACGCAATTGGCGACGCTCCAAATAGGTGCGGGCGTGGCGGGCCGATGAAGTGTTGAGTTGTGCCTCGAAAAATGTTGCAGCGCATTCCAGCAATTCAATCAGCCGATTGCGCTCGTCTTGGCGTTCAGGATTTGGGGCTGTTTCTTTCGGTAGATCGACGCCGGCTTCTTCCGCAAGGCGTTCAACAGCCTCTGGAAACGACAAACCTTCCGTGTGGATCAGGAACGAGAAGATATCGCCATGCTCGCCACTTGCGAAGCAGTGGTAAAAACCTTTTTGGTCATTGACGAAGAAGGATGCTGACTTTTCGCTCTTGAAGGGAGAAAGACCGGCGTATTCGCGGCCCTTCTTTTTGAGCGCGACTTTGCGACCGACAACGTCACTGACGTTGAGGCGGGCGCGGATTTCATCGAGCAACTGAGGTGGGTAACGCATAAGAATTCGGTTCCGGTGGTTCGGAGACCGAATGTAGATGATTCGCGGTTTGATCCGCTGAATTGGCGTGAGAGAAAGTGGGAAATGCCCGCTATCCACAGGCATCCCGAATTTCTGGTCGGAGTCGTAGACGCCGAAATAAGGCACGATCACGTGTGGCTGGAGCCGAAGCGGCTCTATTTATCAGTGACCCAGCCGCTCAGTTCATCTACGGCCGAAGCCGCTGGGCCGCCTGCGATCGCCCCAACCTTGTTTGTTGTTGCGATTTATTTTTTTGAAGGAATGCACCGGGACAGTTGAATCACGCTTCTTGTCGAGAGCATTCTGAGCGGCACTGACACCGTCACCGTTGTCGCCGAATTCGGGGCCGTAGCCATTGGGACCGGATTCGCCTTGAGCACGGATGCAATAGAGGAAAATTGCAATGAAGAGCGCGCGCGGGATGCGCATGCCCTGCTGCAACAAGAAGTCGGTCGTGGTGTCCTGGGCTTGCTGCTGACCAGCGAAGCTTGGATCGATGATGTAGAGGTAGGCGACGACTGCAACGAGCAGCACGGGTATGGCGAGGAAACCGTTCGAGCCGGTGTCGTGGAGGCGGCGGCTCAAGATACAGAACTTGCACCAAATCAACATAAGCAGCGCGATGGAATACATGTTCCACGGCTCACTTTCCGACATATGCGCCATTTGTGAGTAGATATAAAGGTGCGCGAATGCGATTAGGACGGCGAGAAGGGCGAAATGGAACTGGCCGAGACGTCCGCCCGGGCTGATGAGTGCGATCAGGTAATGATGTGGCAGAGCCATAATGTAGCGCGACCTCCGGCAACTAATTGGTAGGTATGTTCCCAATCAGCAATAGAAGGTTTTGGTAGCCAAACTTTTAAGGACGCGAAAGTTTTTGAAGTGTCAGGTCAACTTTGCTTTAACGACGCCGCTGGCCTTGCCAAAGTCCATCTGGCCGGCATAACGCTCCTTTAACGCTGAGATGGTGCGTCCCATGTCTTTTAGGCCTTTTGCGTCTAACTCGGTGACGATGGCGCTGACAGCGTCGGCGACTTCGGCTTCTGACATCTGCTTGGGCAAATATTCTTCGATGATTATGATTTCGGCCTGTTCCTGCTCGGAAAGCTCGGTACGGCCGGCTTCAGTGTACATTCTTATCGATTCACGGCGCTGCTTGATCATTTTCTGGAGCAGCTGGAGAAGTTGGGCGTCATCGATCTTGTCTTGGCCCGTGGATTGGCCTTTTCCGTCAACGCGGGCTGCAATATCGCGGTCTTTGATCGCGGCCTGAATGAGGCGCAGCGTTGACACCCGGCGTTTTTCGCCTGACTTCATCGCCGTTTTGACGTCTTCGGTGATTTGCTCACGCATGGCATTTCTCCTTGGCCCTTAAGCCGTGTCGTTGGGCCGTGTAGACATTTACCGATCGAAGCCGGCGGGTCGTGGCATCACTCGTGTCGCATACACTTGACGATTGTGCCGAAAACGTGCGCAACGCGTCTGGTGTGCAGTCCTAATGGCAACCCAATGCAAATGTCGGACCGGATATGCTTTGGCCAAACATGTTTTGCAATGGTCACATGTGTATCATTGATTCATGCGGCGGCGTCCCATAGGTTCCTGCAAATTTCTGGCTGACGGCATAATGTTCCTGGGGAACGTTATATCGTCCTGCAGCTGACAAATCGCAATACACAATCTGTTCGGAGAATGATCGTGAGCCTTGGGCAAGCAGAAAATCGCGCGCGGCCAGAGCCTTGGACCGACCAAGTCGCAACTGCGGTGTTGGTGTTCGCGGATGGCACAGTGATTGAAGGCCGTGGCATCGGAGCAACGGGGGCGGCGACCGGTGAGGTTTGCTTCAATACGGCGATAACCGGCTATCAGGAAATTCTGACCGACCCGAGCTATGCGGGCCAGATTATTACGTTCACATTTCCCCATATCGGCAATGTCGGCGCGAACGCGGAGGATGGCGAGACGTCTAATCTGGCGGCGCGCTCAGGTGTGCGTGGTTGTGTGGTGCGGGCTGATGTGACGGCACCGTCGAATTATCGTTCAGCTGAGCATTTCGACACGTGGTTAAAGGCGCGCGGCATTGTTGGTATTGCCGGCATTGATACACGGGCGCTAACGGTGCTGATCCGTGAAAAAGGTTACGTGAACGCGGTGGTCGCGCATGCTGAGGATGGCGCGTTCGATCTTGATCAGCTGAAGGCTGACGCGACTGCATGGCCAGGGCTGTTGGGGCTTGATCTGGTGCCCGACGTGACGACGGGGCAGAGTTACACGTGGGATGAGATGCGCTGGGTGTGGGGCGATGGATACAAGTCACAAGATGAGCCGCAGTTCCACGTGATCGCTGTTGATTATGGATTGAAGCGCAATATTCTGAGATGTCTTGCGACAGCTGGATGCAAAGTGACGGTGGTGCCAGCGACCGCATCAGCTGACGATATTTTAGGACGCAAGCCGGATGGTGTGTTTCTGTCGAACGGTCCGGGTGATCCGTCGGCGACGGGTAAATATGCGGTGCCTGAGATCAAGAAGATCATTGAGAGCGGGTTGCCTGTGTTTGGGATCTGCCTCGGTCATCAGATGCTGGCACTGGCGACGGGGGCCACGACTGCGAAGATGCATCAGGGCCATCATGGCGCGAACCACCCGGTCAAGGATTTTACAACCGGCAAGGTTGAAATCACCTCGATGAACCACGGCTTTGCGGTTGATGGCGAGAGCCTGTCGGACGACGTCGAGCAGACGCATATTTCGCTGTTTGACCAATCGAATTGCGGTCTTCGTCTCAAGGAGCGGCCAGTGTTTTCGGTGCAGTATCACCCGGAAGCAAGCCCCGGGCCGCAGGACAGCCATTATCTTTTCACACGCTTCGTCAATTTTATGCGCGAGCAGAAGGGTTTGTCGCCGCATAAGGAGTGAGATTGGCGTTCCACTTAGGGATTGCGCGTCTGATGTGCCAGTCGAATCGGCTTCGGATCTTGGTTGCGCTGCTGGCTTGGCTGGTGGCGACGGTGCCGGTGGCTGCGAGCGATGCTCAATGGCCCAAGAGTTGGATCTCAAAAGGGCTTGTTGCGCATCCGCTGGCCGGCAAGATATTTGCGTCGCGAGCGAACAAGTTCATTGAGCCGAAAGCGTATCTGCAGTCGCTGGTGCGGCCGCGCTTCGTGCTGCTCGGTGAAGTGCATGACAATCCCGACCATCATGTTTTGCAAGGGCTTGCGATCCGCAGTTTGGCTGGCGGTCAGCAGACGGTGATCTTTGAGCATTTTCAGACGAACCAGCAGTCGTTGATCGATGCGTTTCAAGCAGGTCTTGAGATCAAAAGCACAGACGATCCGATTGCGCGATTGTTTCTCGTAACGGGCTGGCAAGCCAGCGGTTGGCCGGACCAGAAAATCTTCCGTCCGCTCGTTCGGGCGGTGTTTGATCGTCGGGCACGCATTGTTGCGGGCAATCCACCGCGTGGGCGGGCGCGGGAGGTTGCGCGTGGTGGGCTTGCGGCATTGTCGGAGGATGCGCAGCGGAGCTTGTTGCTGAACACGCCGCTCGGGGCTGAGTTGCAGGACGATCTGCTTGGGGTGCTGGAGGCGAGCCACTGCGGATTGATGCCGAAATCTGCGTTTGGAAATATGGCCGTTGCGCAGCGTTTCAGAGATGGCCACATGGCGCGCGCGATGGCGGATGCGGCGGTAAATCGTGAAGGACCGGTTGTGTTGGTAGCGGGCAATGGGCATGCGCGACTTGATCTTGGCGTTGCCTGGTATTTGCAGAAGATGGTCGCGGATGCGAAGGCACGCCCATTGATTTCCGTTGGGCACATCGAGGTGGTCGAAGGCAAGACGCAGCCGGCGGATTACGCGGATGCGCTGTCGCAGTATTCAATTATTGTGTTTACGCCGCGCAAAATTCGCAAAGACCCGTGTGCTGAAATGCGCAAAAGATTCGGTAGACACAAGCGGAAGTGATGGGCTGAATGACAGAAACGTATGATCGTGATCTGATCGGCTATGGCGCGAACCCGCCAGATCCTAAGTGGCCAAATGGTGCGCGGTTGGCGCTGAATTTTGTGATCAATGTTGAGGAAGGCTCGGAACCATCGGTGCAGGATGGTGAAGGCTTTACCGAGGTGCAGCACACCGAGGCATTTGGGCGGCAACAGGGGCTTGATGGCCGCGATCTCGCCGGCGAAGGCATGTTCGAATATGGCAGCCGGGTTGGGATCTGGCGGCTGTTGCGGATGTTCGAAGAGCGCGAGTTGCCGCTGACATTGTTTGCCTGTGCCGTCGCGCTGGAGCGCAACCCGCCTCTTGCCGAGGTGGTGCGGAACTCAGGCTATGACGTGTGCAGCCATGGTTGGCGGTGGATCAAGCATTATCAGCTCAGCGAAGACGAAGAGCGCGAGCAGATCCGTAAGGCGATTCAATCATTGGAGGCGACAACCGGGCAACGTCCGCTTGGCTGGTATTGCCGCTATGGACCGTCGCTCAATACGCGGCGGCTTGTCGTCGAGCATGGCGGGTTTCTTTATGACAGCGATTATTACGGTGATGAGCTACCGTTCTGGAAAACGGTTGAGGGACAGCCGCATCTGGTGGTGCCGTATTCGCTGACCAACAATGATGGCAAGTATGCCGGCTGGATGGGGACGTCGGATGAATGGTTTTCGTTTATTCGCGATGCATTCGATATTTTGTACGAGGAAGGCAAGACGCAGCCGAAGATGATGTCGGTTGGTTTGCATCCGCGTTTAATTGGGCATCCGGCACGGGCGATGGGGATTAAGCGATTTCTTGATTACGTGGCGACGAAACCGGATGTTTGGATCACGCGCCGGGCTGATATCGCTAATCACTGGGTCGCGACGCATCCGTATCCGGGCAAGGGACTGAACGAGTAGCCTGCGGTACTTGTTGCGCGGTTAAGCGGGAACGCCTTCGGGTTTTTCGCTGCCGGGCATGTACATGAAGCTGCCTTGGGCGACATTGCATAGGGTGCCGTTGGCATCGATGATTTCGGCGCGGCAGGTCGCGATTTGTCCTTCGACGTTGATGAGCGTGGCGCATGCGCGCACGTAATCTTGTGCCGGTGCGAGGAAATTCGTCTGGAGCGATGTCGTGACGCAACGACGCTTGTTGCCTGATACGGTGCAGAACGTGGCGGCATGGCCCATCGCAGAGTCGATGATCACCATATAAAGCCCGCCGTGTGGGTTCATGCTGATGTTCATGTGTTGTGGTTCAAGTTGCAGAAGGACCTCACCGTAACCTTCGCGCCATTCGATCGTCTTGTATCCGATGTGTGATCGAAAGCCGGACCGGCGCGTGGTTTCGGCTAACTCTTTCTCGAAATCAATCCCCTTACCCATTGGCTTGGCTGGTCCTCTGATATATCCAATGTTCGTTTCGAGAGCCCACATAGCATGGGCTTAAGGCTGCTGAAAGCCGCGAGGATAACCGTCATGTCGAACGAATTGCGGGTTGCCGCACCTGTTGAAGTTTCTGTCATTGAGCGCTTGAAGGCGGCGGCCGGGCCGGGCGGTTATATTGATGATCCAAAAGATCTGGAGGGATATTCCAAGAGCTGGCGGGATGATTGGAAGGGCGCCGTACCGTTGCTGCTGCGCCCGAAGACGACGGCAGAGGTGGCGGCGCTCGTCAAAATCTGTGCGGAGACGAAAACAGCGATTGTTCCGCAAGGTGGTAATACCGGGTTGACCGGGGCCAGCCAGCCACATGCCGATATGAGCGAGGTGATTATTTCGACGAGCCGCATGAACTCTGTGCGTGAGGTTGATGTCGCGAATGACACGATGACGGTCGAGCCCGGCGTTATTCTGCAGGAGGTTCAGCGCGTCGCAGCTGACCACGATCGGTTGTTTCCGCTGTCGCTTGGTGCGGAAGGCTCGTGTCAGATCGGTGGCAATATTTCGACCAATGCCGGTGGCACCCAGGTGCTGCGCTACGGTAATACGCGAGCGCTGGCGCTGGGTCTTGAAGTGGTGTTGCCAAGCGGAGAGATCTGGAATGGCTTGAGAAGCCTGCGCAAAGACAACACCGGGTATGACCTCAAACATTTGTTCATTGGTGCAGAGGGTACGCTTGGGATCGTGACGGCTGCGGTGTTGCGGTTGTTCCCGCTGCCATCTGCAACGGAGACGGCATGGATTGCGCTGCAAAGCCCGGAGAAAGCCGTCGAGTTGCTGAGCTTTATGAAGTCCAAGCTTGGCGAGCAAGTTTCTGGCTTTGAGCTGTTGCAACGCTCGGTGGTTGATCTCGTGCTGGAACATATCCCGGATACCGAAGATCCAATCAACGGGCGCTACCCTTGGTATGTGCTGACCGAAATCTCGGGCCAGGGCGCGCCGGGTTCACTCAGCGAGTTGTTTACCGATACGCTTGGCGAGGCGGCTGAAGCCGGATTGATCGATGATGCAGCGGTTGCGTCTTCCGGGCTGCAGGGGCAGAAATTCTGGCGGATGCGGGAAGAAATGGCGGAAGCGCAGAAGCGTGCCGGGCCGAGCATCAAGCACGATGTGTCTGTTCCGGTTTCTAAGATTCCGCAGTTCCTGGCAGAAGCCAGTGCTGCGCTTGAAGCGGCGTACCCGGGTATCAACATCGTCACTTTTGGTCATGTCGGTGATGGCAACATGCACTACAATCCCGTTGCGCCTGACGGCTGGACTCGGCAGGCATTTGCTGGTGAGCGCGACAAGGTGAACCGGATTGTTCATGATCTTGTCGTGGGGCATGAGGGGTCGATCAGCGCGGAACATGGCGTTGGGCGGCTGCGGCTTGATGAAAATATGCACTACAAGTCTGCCGTTGAGATCGACATGCTGCGGACCGTCAAGCGGGCGCTCGACCCAGACAACATTATGAACCCTGGCAAGGTTATTCGGTTGTGAGCGAGGCGGCGTCACCGCTGTTGATCTCCGTTGATTGGGGCACGACGAGCCTGCGCTGCATGCTGGTTGATGGCAACGGCGCAGTGCTGGCGCATGTCAAAAGTGATCGCGGGATACTGAAGACGGATGGTCAGGCGTTTGGTGATGTTTTGTTCAGCCAGATTGCGCCGTGGCTTGAGCGTTTTCCTGCTGCTGCGCGCGTTTCGGTTTTGCTGTCGGGCATGATCGGCAGTCGGCAGGGATGGCGGGAAGCGGCTTATCTCAGGTGTCCGGCTTCGCCGCAGGATCTTGCCCGAAATCTGTTGGAGATCGACACGGCGGGTACGCAGCTGTCTGGCTGCGATGTTCGGATCGTGCCGGGGATGGATATCGCAGACCCGACCGATGACAGAGTGTTGCCGGATGTGATGCGGGGCGAGGAAACACAGGTTTTTGGTGCGCTGCTCGGTGCAGGGCTCACTGACGGCGTATTCGTGCTGCCGGGGACGCATTCGAAATGGGTTCTGGTCGAGCAAGGGACCATCGCCAAGTTTCATACATTCATGACTGGAGAGGTGTACGCAGCTCTGTTGGACGGGACTATTATCGGGCGGTTGGCGGAAGATGATGTTGAGAGCGATGAAGGTTTTGCGCTTGGGGTTGAAACAGCAACTCGTGCCAATGATTGGGCCGGTCCTGGGCAGTTGCTGAACATGGTCTTTACTGCGCGTTCACGGGTTCTGCATGGTGAGTTGGAGCCAAGCGCTGTGCGTGGTTATCTTTCCGGAATGCTGATTGGCGCTGAAATTCTCAGTGGCTCGAAGGCCGGTATGGTTGTGAGCGGCGAACGTCAGGCGCGTTCTGCTTATGTGATTGGCGAGGATGTGCTTCGGGATCGATACGAAAAAGCGGCAAGGTTGCTCGGCGTTGAGACGAAAACCGCAACTGAGAATCCTGTGCCGGTCGCACATTTGGCGATCGCGCGGTTGGCAGGACTCGTGGCATAAATGAGGTCTGCGACTGTTTCTGCGATCTCCTGTTTGATTGAATGGACATGTTTTTATGCCTGAACTCGATGCTGTACTGGGGCAATGCTCGCTGATCGCGATTCTGAGGGGGATCACGCCGGATGAAGCGGTTGATGTCGGCCAGGCGCTGTTTGACGCCGGGCTACGAGCTATTGAGGTGCCGTTGAATTCGCCGCAGCCGCTTAGATCGATCGAGAAGCTCGCTGGCAAATTCGGTGAAAGCTGCCTGATTGGGGCTGGTACCGTGATGACGCCGGACGATGTCATTGAGGTTCGCGATGCTGGCGGTGAGCTGATCGTTATGCCGCATTCTGATGCGGAAGTGATCGAAGAAGCTAAAGCTGAGGGGCTGGTTTGCCTGCCAGGTGTTGCGACGCCGACGGAGGGCTTTTCAGCGCTGACCAGTGGGGCTGATGGTTTGAAAATGTTTCCAGGCGAAGCGATGCCGCCAAAAATCGTCAAGGCATGGCGGGCTGTGTTTCCTGTTGCGATCAAACTGATGCCGGTTGGTGGTGTGTCGGTCGAAAACATTTCAGAATATATCGCAGCCGGCGCCAGTGGCTTTGGCATTGGCAGCTCGCTTTATGCGCCGGGCCGGACCGCCAGCGACGTTAAGGCCCGTGCCGATGCGCTTGTTGCGGCGTGCAGAACCTGATCTGAGTCTGGCTGAAAATTTCGAACTGGAGTGCCGATACTATGAGCGAACCATGCGACCTGTCTGCTGTTGAGGCCCGCCGTCTGATCGCGTCGAAGGAGTTGTCTCCGGTTGAGCTGACGCAGAGCTGCATTGATCGGACGGAAAAGACCAACCCTGTCGTCAATGCGATGGTTGCGATGGATGCTGATGGCGCACTTGAAATTGCACGCGGTGCCGAGCAGGCCGTGATGCACGGCGAGCCGCTGGGATTGCTGCATGGTTTGCCAGTTGGCGTGAAGGACCTGCAGGCAACGGGCGGCATGCGCACGACATATGGCTCGCTGCTCTATGAACACCACGTGCCCGAAGAAGATGAAGACACCGTCGTCAATCTGCGCGATGAGGGTGCGATCATTCTGGCCAAAACCAATACGCCTGAGTTTGGTGCAGGCGCCAATACCAAGAACCGGGTCTATGGCGCGACCGGCAATCCGTTTGATCCGGTGCTGACGTGTGCGGGTTCTTCCGGCGGATCAGCGGTGGCGCTGGCTCTCGGCCAAGTTCCGCTCGCGACAGGTTCCGATTACGGCGGCAGCCTACGGACGCCGTCTGCGTATTGTGGGATCGTTGGCATTCGTCCGTCGCCGGGTGTTGTGCCGGGACCTGAGCGCGGTGTTGCGCTGACGCCATTTTCGGTCAATGGCCCGATGGGGCGAACGGTTGCTGACGCGCATTTGTTGCTCAAGGCGCAGATTGACCTCGACAAGCGCGATCCGTTTTCGAACGATGATGTGATGCGTATTCCGGAAGTGCTTTCGGGTATCGACCTTTCAGGGCTTCACGTTGCGTTTTCGGAAGATCTTGGATGCGCACCCGTCGACAATGATATTCGTAAAGTGTTCCGTTCGCGGTTGGGCGTGTTTTCGAACGTGTTTGCAACGGCGACTGAAGCGGCGCCTGATTTTGGCAACGTGCATGATGTTTTTGAAATTCAGCGCGGGATCAATTTCGCAACGGCACATATGGAGCGGGTCGATAATCATCGCGACAAGCTCGGGCCGAATGTGATCGACAACACGGAGCGCGGACTGAAGTTTACGGCCAGGGAGATTGCCTGGGCGCAAGGCGAGCAATCCAATATCTATCGCCGCTACATGGACTTCTTTGACGATTTTGATGTTTTGATCTGCCCGACAGCTGCGGTATCGCCGTTCCCGCATGAACAGCTGGCTGTTGAAGAGATCAACGGTGAGAAGATGCCGACCTATATGCGCTGGTTGTCATTGGCCTACGCGTTGACGGTTGCGCTGCCGGTCGTGGTGGCATTGCCTTGCGGTGTGGATCACAAAGGCATGCCGTTTGGCATTCAGATTGCCGGTCCAAACGGTTCGGATGGCATGATCATCGAGGTCGCTCATGCGATTGAGCAAGTGCTGTCAGAGAATGACGAGACGCGGCGGCCGGTGCCCGATATCAGCAAGTTGCTTGGCATTTAACGAGCTGCCTAAAGCACGTCGCATTTAATGGGAACCTTAAATCGCCCGAAGATTGGGCGTTTTAAGGCGCATTGTGAATCCTTGAAAACGCAACATGCTGTAAAGAGGGCGGGCGCTTGATGGGTGCTTGAGCTCGTCCATCAAGTGGCAGCTTGGCGAGCTTGATAGCGAGAGAGTGCAAGCGCTGAGATCATGACGAGGCCCATCAGCGGCAGAGCTGCGATGTTGACGATATCCCAGCCGGCGCGGGCTTGCAGGACACCGGAGAGACCGGCTGCGGTCGCGGTCGTCGCGTAGACGCAGAAGTCATGACTGGCTTGCACCTTGGCGCGCTCTGCCGGGCGGTAGGTCGTTGTCAGCAGAGTTGATCCGCCGATGTATGTGAAGTTCCAGCCGATGCCGACTAGGACATTGGCGATGAAGAAGTTCATGAAATCAATGCCGGCGAGATTGACCACGGCACAGCCCATCTGGATGAGTGCGCCAGCTGAAATGATGCGCAGGACGCCAAACCGGGCAATCAGGTGACCTGTAAAAAATGACGGCAGGAACATGCCGATGACATGGCCCTGGATGACGGTGGCGCTGTCGTTGAATTGGAAGCCGCAGGCGAGCATGGCAAGCGGGGTCGCCGACATCACCAACGTCATGACGCCATAGCCGAACATCGAAGACGACAAGGCGACGATGTAGGCTGGTTGCCGGATGATCTCGCTCATTGGTTTGCCGCCATCGGCGCGTTCAGCCTTGGTCAGGGTTGGGATGCGGATGCCCTGGACAACGACAACTGCGATCGCTGCGAAGATCATGGTCATGACATAGACGCCGGCGAACACCATTGGATCAAGCCAATGCAACGACCATTTTGCGGTCTGCGGGCCGATGATGCCGGCAATCAATCCACCCGCCATAACGAGTGCGATCGCTTTCGGGCGATAGGCTTCGTCGGCTGCATCAGCGGCGGCGAAACGGTAATACCAGGCGAAAGCGGATGAGAAGCCGGTGAGCAACGCGCCGACGCAGAGCAGCTCGAAGCTCTTCGTATAAATCGCGTATAGTGAAATTGCACCAGAAAGAATGGCGATCAATGAGCCGATGGTGAAACCAGCGCGGCGGCCAATGCGGCCCATCAACAGCGATGCCGGCACGGTCATCAGCATGATGCCGACGTGATTGAGTACAAGCGGCAGCGTCGCGAATGTTTTGTCGACGCCGAGCAGGGCATGGCCAGCGAGTGGTGTTGTTGCGATCGCCATCGTCGTGATGCACATGAACAGTGCTTGCGATATGGCGAGTATGCCGACGTTGCGGCGCACGCCGACAGGCGGCACGGTAGCGGTTACGTCCTGCGACATGAATAGAGCTTTCCGTGATGCTGGCTGGGCGTGCCTCTATACGACTGGGCGCCGCTAGGACCAAGGGCACACTTAAACAATCCTGATCTATACTGGCAATCACATGACGGAAACAGGCGGTGCGACGATTGATGAGAGCTGCGTGAGTGGGCAGATGGCATCGATATTGTTGGATTATTGATGTATGATGCCGCTGTGGCGGCATGAGTTGATGGATAAGATGTGCACGCTCAATACTGACATTGTTCGAGATTAATTGTTGGACCAAGGCGAGATACATCATGCGCGCCAATGACCTTCTGACACCAGACCAGCTTGAAGCTGTACGCGCGCGTCACGATTGGAAAGCGGTCGGATTGGTGCTGCATGCCTGGACGCTGATATTTGGTGCGATGGCTTTGTTTGTGTGGTGGCCGAATGTCGTGACGTTTCTGGTGGCCGCCGCAATTATTGGCGGACGTCAACTCGGACTCGCAATCTTGATGCATGATGGGGCGCACGGCCTGTTGCTGAAGAACCATGGGCAGAACATGTGGGTCAGCCAATGGTTGCTGGCCTATCCGGTTGGCACGGATGCGGTGCTCTACCGACGCTATCATTTGAAGCATCACGCGAGGACACAGCAGGAGGATGATCCCGATCTGGTGCTCAGCCAATCGTTTCCAGTGACGAAGAAAAGTTTAGGTCGCAAGATCGTCCGTGATCTTACGGGGCAGACCGGTCTCTCTCAACGCTTTGCGCAGTTTCGTGATGCAGTTGGCAAGCCTGGGCAGACTTTTGCTGAACGCTTTGCGCGGGCGCGTGACAAGGTCGGCGGGATTGTGATCTCGAATGTGGTGCTGTTCGCTGTGCTGGCGATGGCTGGTTACTGGTGGCTCTATCCGGTACTGTGGTTGGTGCCACTGCTGACGTTTTTCCAGGTGTTCTTGCGGCTGCGTAACATTGCTGAGCACGCCATGGTTGGTGACAAGGATGATCCGTTTGTACATGCGCGCACGACACTTGTTGATCCGCTAACGGGATTGTTCCTAGCACCTTACTGGGTCAACTATCATGTTGAACACCATCTGCTGATGTGGGTGCCGTGCTATAATCTGTCGAAGTTCCATCGCTTCCTGAAGGAAGGCGAACATCGTGATCGCATGTTGGTTGAGCCGAGTTATATGCGGGTGTTTCGATTGGTGACGGCGCGTGCGGAGGACAATGACCCGGGTGGTGGCAAGGGCCGCATTCACGGCGAGCGGCGGCGCTATTCCGGCATCGTGATGGAAGAAGACGCGGCATAAAAAATACAGTCAAAGTGTTTGAACGGTGCACCGAAATTGCGCCGGACAGATCTTAGCGCTGCTTACGCGTTGGCTTTTGCAGCAGTGATCGCCTGATTGAAAATTGTGCCTGCGGTTGCGATCTGTTCGTCGCTGATGATCAGTGGTGGCAGGAATTTCACGACTTCGTCGCGTGGTCCGGCAGTTTCCATCAGCAGACCACGTTCGAATGCTTCGTGACAGATGGCGCCAGCCATTTCAGGCTTGGCGGTTTCGAGCCCCCAAAGCATGCCGCGGCCGCGGACATCGCTGAAGACGCCTTCATGTTCATCTGAAAGATCGTGACCGAGCTGTTCGAGGGCGCGGCCTGCGACCTGGACCCGATTTAGGAATGCGCCGTTGTGTTCGCCTGGTGACCAGATGTCGAGTTCCGGGCGGATGAGCGTCAGGGCCATTGGTGAGCCGAAACCACTGATTGATTTTGATAAGCAGACAATGTCGGGCGTGATACCAGCTGGTTCGAACGAGAAGAACGAACCACTGCGTCCGCACCCGACCTGGATGTCGTCAACGATTAGCAGGATGCCGTGACGTTTGCAGATTTCAGAAAGGCCGGTGAGCCAGGGGAAGCTTGCCGGGCGGACGCCGCCTTCAGCCTGCATCGTCTCAAGAATGATGGCGGCGGGGATATCAAGACCGCTTGATGGGCCGCTGAGAAATGCCTCCAGGTAATCGAGCGTATTGATGTCAGGGCCAAGGAAACAGTCGTATGGCATCGAGGTTGCGCCGCTCAATGGCATACCAGCGCCAGCGCGCTTGGTGCGATTGCCGGTTGTAGCGAGCGCGCCGATCGTCATGCCGTGGTAACCGTTGGTGAAGCTGACAATGCCGGTGCGGCCGGTGACTTTGCGGGCGAGCTTCAATGCGGCTTCGACGGTGTTGGTGCCCGTTGGACCGGCGAATTGGATCTTGTAGTCCATTCCGCGCGGCGCGAGGATCACGTCGTTGAAGCGTTCGAGGAAGTGGGCCTTGGCCCCGGTCACGGCATCAAGTGCATGGACAATGCCGTCGTCGAGTAGGTATTCGATTAACTTAGCTTTTATGGCCGGTGGGTTGTGGCCGTAGTTGAGGGCACCAGCTCCGGCGAAGAAGTCGAGGTATTCGCGGCCGTCTTGCGCGATGACGGCACAGCCGCGGGCTTTCTGAAAGGATGTTGGCCAACCGCGGCAGTAGGTGCGGACCTGCGATTCATGATGCTCGATTGTGTCAATCGCGTTCGTTGTTGCACTCGTTTCGGCAACGTCGATGGCTTTGTCAGCTTCCAAGGTCATTTCGCAGATCCCCTACTTTGGGTTGTCGACCGGTCAAGTGTGATCAACCGCCGGTCAATGGGTTGCGCGACGCAAGCGCCTCTGTCGGCGAAATAACGATGAGCGAGCAGCACGGATGCGGTAACGAGAAGGTCCGGCGCTGTCATGATGAAATAAATGGTTGTCATCTGATGTCTGTTATTGCGTCGTGCTCAACCTGGCTTGGATACCGTTGATATCTAAGCACGTCGTGTTTAATAGGAGCCTTAAATCGCCCGAAGACTGGGCGTTTCAAGGTGCATTGTGAAACCGTTAAAACGCGACATGCTGTAAGAGGCGTTTGGCCCCCCATAAAACGATAGGGGGCCTTCGAAACGATGAACGGAAATCAAATGAATGCCAACAAGGCGCGGTCAATTGCGTTAACGGACCGGCCTCGCGTTTGATGGTTAATTCTCGATGAGTAAGGGGCGTGAAATGAGGCTTGATGTTCTTGTTTATACTGACGCATCTATGACGACCCGCCTATGACGACTGGCGGATCGCCATAATCGTGGCATTGTCCTGATGCGGCATGCGTTGATTGGCGATGGATCTGACCAGGGCGTTGGCAATGCCCTGGCAGCCATCATCGATATAGGCTGCAACGATGCGCGCGATTTCTGCTTCGTTGAGCGTATGTATGCCATCGCTGGCGAGCACGATGATGTCGCCTGGTTGCAGTGTTAGCGGTTTGCGAGAGAGATCGATCATGTCCAGTTCTTCGCCGGTGACGGCGGAGCGTAACATATGACGACGCGGATCATTGCGGGCGGCTTCTGCGGTGATCGTGCCTTCGGCGGCAAGTAAGTCGAGGGCTGGCGCCAGTGAGTGGTCTTCGTTCAGCAAGGCGATTTCGCCGCCGCGAAACAAATAGAGCGGGCTGTCGCCAACGCTGACCCAGTCAAGACTGGCGGTATCGCCTGTGTCGGCGGCAGCACTTTTGAAGGCGACGCCGACCAAAGTTGTGCCCATGCCGCTGAGTGCCGGGTTGGCTGCCGTTTGTTTGGCGATTTCGGCGTTGGCTGCATAAAGAGCTGCGAGCAAGTCACTGATCGGTGTGATGTGCTGGGCCGGAACCGTTGTTTCGTCTTGAGCATCGACGTTGAGTGGAACGGTTCGCTCAGCGCCGGTGCGTTTGTAAGGGCCAAGATCGACCACTCCCGACATGCCGGCGAGGAAGGTTTCGCATGTGGCTTGACTTGCGATTGCACCGCCTGCGTGCCCGCCCATGCCGTCGGCGAGGATGGCTATCATTGTGCCCTCGGGTGGTGGTGGCACGTCTGTTTCAAGGCGAAACGTTGCAGGGCCGGGCCAGAATACAGCGGTGTCTTCCTGGTAGCTGCGGTCTCCGCGTGTTGCACACACGGCATACTCAAAGGTGGTCATTCAGCGATCAATTCGATGTTCTACAGGGCTGGGTTCAATGAGTAGGGTGTGTGTCGGGCGTGTCAGCTCTTTGCGCCGGAAAGTTCACCCCAGTCGAACTCAGGGCCGCAGAAGGGCACGAATACGAGCTGTGTCCGACCCATGGTTATGACGTCCATAGTCTGCAATGCGATTGCGGATGTCGGGCGTTTTTCGTTGACGGAAACAACGTTGGTTTTCGACATGTTGGGCACCAACAGGAATGAGCGATCAGCCGAGTCGTAGCGAATGTAAGCTTGCTCATCACCAGAGATGGCATCATCGCCAAAATCGATTGGAATGCGATTGGAGCTCGACCGGCCGATCGTATTGTTGCCCTCGAAGATCGGCCGGAATGAGCCGATGCCGGGACCACCAACAATGACGAGCCAACCAACGACGGGGTCCTGTTTGAATTCGCCGCGTTGCACTGGCTGACGGCCACGGACGAGCTTGGTGTGTGGTTCGTCAACAGGTGCACTGGGTTCTTTGACGACACGAGTGGTCGGTGGACCACCGGCTGGTGTAGCGGCGCCAACAGCTCGGTCAACCGGTGGGATGTTAGGGGTGCCGCCGCGGGCTTCGCGGGCAGCTTCAGCAGCGGTTGGCAACGGCGGTGGTTGGACATCGGCTGCAGGCGTATCCGGTGCGGCTGGTTTGCTGTCTTCGGATGTCGACATAGCTCGTGCTCCCTCGGTGTTTGCTGCTACTGCCAGTTGGCCGGCCTGTTGTTCGCCCGGTGAGATAATGCGGTCGTCTTCGTCGCGGCTGGCGGCTTTCAAGGCGTCTCGCAATGAGCCGAGGAAACCGCTTTGTCCTTTGCCGGCCCCGTCTTTGCCACCTTGTTCGTTGTCCGCCATTTCATGTCCCCGCGTTCAAAATTTGTCGTCGTGGTGGTGCGATCAGATCGTGATCTGATGGCGATTTGGCCCTAACTAAACGGGGCTTAACGTGAAGCGCAACTTTATGGCTCCTCGACGAATTGAGTGGGTGGATCAGGTGTTTTTGGGTGGTCGGTTTTCTGCTTAATCCTGTTGGCAGAGCATTCCCCGTCGATGTGACGGGCGGCGGTCAAGGACGCGCT
>CAJQQK010000169.1 GCA_905480435.1 uncultured Hyphomicrobiaceae bacterium
ACCAAACAAACATTGAGTCGGACCATGACCGCCCTGACGGGCTGTGGATAAGCGGCTTCGCCTTGCGTTCGCCCTGTGGGCTCACTTCAGCCGAAGCCGCCGAAATCGAGCACTGTTACACCACGCCCTGGGACGCGATCACGCGCTACCGTTCTCCTCCCGCGGTGGCGCGTTTTGCGTTTGGTGTGCAGTGCCAGAGTCGTTGCAAAGGTCGTTCAAAGGTGCACGGCGTGCCATCCTCTGATATGTCTGCGAGCGCACGCGGATGACGCGTTAAAAATTAGTCGCAGAAGAGGAACACCCAATGGCCATTGAACGGCACGAGCAAAACAAAGTTTTCAGCAAAGTCGTCGAAGCAAACGGTTTTGTTTTCACATCAGGCATTACCGCAAACGACAACTCGCTGGATGTCCTGGGTCAAACCAAGCAGACACTTGATGAGATCGATCGGCTGCTCGCCCTGTGCGGAACGGATAAATCAAAAGTCATCTCATCGATGATCTGGGTGACAGATATCCGCCACCGTGACGCGATGAATGAAGCTTGGTTCGAGTGGACCGGTGGGCAGAACATGCCAGTGCGGGCCTGCGTTGAAGCAGCGCTTGCAGATCCGAAGCTGTTGGTTGAAATTCAAGTCACCGCAGCGAAGTAGGCCGCGAAGTAGAACCTTACGGTTTATGTGAAATTTGAGCAGCGGTGCCAGTGATGGTGCCGCTGTTGCTATGTCGACCAAGGAAAAGCCATGTCTGCCGAACGCAAACCGCCCGAAACGCGCGCGGATTACTATCACTTCCGCACGATGCCCACTCGTTGGAAAGACAATGACGTCTACGGGCACGTCAACAACGTGAACTACTATTCGTTCTTCGATACGCTGCTCAATCGTTATCTGATCAACGAGGGTGGGTTTGAGTTTATGGAAGCTGACGTGATTGGTATCGCGGTGGAAACCTACTGCCGCTTTCACAAGTCATTTGCCTACCCGGAAGATATTCAGGGTGGATTGCGCATCGGGCATCTCGGGCGATCTTCGGTGCGCTACGAGATTGGGTTGTTCGCGGAAGGCGAGGACGCAGCCCGCGCAGACGGCCATTTCATCCACGTGTTTGTTGATCGGGTGACAAACAAACCGGTGGAGCTGCCTGCTGACCTGCGGGCAGCCCTAGAGCGCATCAAAGTACAATGATGGTTTCCAAAGGGCTTAGCCCTTTGGCGGGATTATAAAGGGCAGAGCCCTTTAAGCTGAGGGATTTCATCCCTCAAACTCCCTGAGCAGGGACATTGTCCCTGCACCCTTTATCTAAAATAGAACACCAGCAGATAGCCGCCGAGCATCACTGTGGCCCAGAAGGCCATCAGACCGGTTGGCCACGTGCGCCCGAAGAGACCGTCGGGGTTGTGGTGGAAATGTAGGCGGCGCTCGAAGACACGGAACGCATTGCCACCCTGGGCTGCAACGAATTTAACCGCATCACCGCCGAGCAGCAGCAAGGTGGAGCCGACGTTGTAGCCAAGCTTGCGATAGAACCAATCGGTGTCCAGATTGGTCGACCTGAGCTCCGGCGGATAGATGCCGGTGCGCATTAGGACCGCGAAGGCGAGCGCTGAGAACATCAGCAACTGCAGTTGCGTAACGACGTGCTCCACCGTGTAAGGCACGTAGTCGACGCTGTAGGGCAGGATCGCGTAGAGCGGCGCTGGATAGACACCGATGCCAATGCAGAAGAATGCGGCGATGCCCATCGCAATCAGCATGTTCATCGGCGCTTCTTTGCAGCGCTTGCCGCTGTCGTGCGCGAAGAAGGCAAAGTACGGAATCTTGATGCCGGAGTGGTGGAAGACGCCAGCACTGGCAAACAGCAAGGTCAACCAGACGTAGAAATAACCGCCCTTGAGGGCTTCCGTCATGATCAGGGATTTTGAAACAAAGCCTGAAAATAGCGGGAAGGCGGAGATCGATGCTGCGCCGACCATGCAGAAACCGGCGGTCCATGGCATCGAACGGTAGAGACCGCCAAGCTCGGAGCCTTTGACAGTGCCAACCCGATAGAGGACGGCGCCCATCGACATGAACAGTAGCGCTTTATAGAGGATGTGGCAGAAGGCATGAGCGGCGGCGCCATTGACGGCCATCTCGGTGCCAATGCCGATACCGACGACCATGAAGCCGAGCTGGTTGTTCAGCGAATAAGCCAGCACGCGGCGCAGGTCGTTTTCAATCACCGCATAGAAGATCGGGAACGCGGTCATCACCGTGCCGATCGGGATCAGGAGATCGGTGCCAGCATAACCACGGGCGAGTGCGTAGACCGCGAGCTTGGTCGTGAACGCAGACAGCATCACGGTGCCGGTGACGGTTGCTTCCGGATAGGCGTCCTGCAGCCAGTTGTGCATGAACGGGAAGGCACATTTGATGCCGAACGCGACGAGAATGATCTTGCCGGCGAGGGTGTCTATGCCGATCGCGTTGAAGGCGATGCCACCCGTTTCGCGATAAAAGAAGACGATACCGGCAAGCAGGATGACACCGGATGCGACCTGGATAATGAGATAGCGCATGCCCGCGTCGTGGGCCGACTTGGTGCCAGCCGCCCAGATCAGGAAGACAGATGCGATTGCGGTGAGCTCCCAGCACACGAACAGCGTGATGAGGTCGCCGGCAAACACGGCACCAATCGCGGCGCCCGCGTACATCAGCCCGGTGGTGTGCTGCAGCCAGTCACCGACGTGTAGCGCGTAGATGACGCCGATAAACGTTGCGAGCAGGAAGATGTAGCCAAAGATCAGGCTGAGTTTGTCGATACGCAGCGTCGTCAGCGTCATATCGAACATCTCGAACTGGCCGAGTTCGCCCATTGGCAGGCCGAGTAGATACAAGAACACGGCAACCGGCAAGGCCAGCATGTAGGCGCTACGCAGGAGGCCTGGCAGTACCGGCACGAGCAACGCGCCGAGAATGATCAGGAGGCCGGGATTGATCTCATTCATCGTAGTAGTTCTCCGGCTTCATGAGGATGACCCGCAAGCCTTTGGCTGCGATCACGAGGCCGACGCATGCAATGAAACCGTAGAATGCGTAGAAACCAAACCAGTGTTCAATGGCGAAGGGGCCATGCTTTGGCACCCAGAAATCGATGACAACGAGCAGCGCGCAGACGGCGTAAAGCGCGTAGACAATCTTGTCGACGTTCTTTGGATTGTCGATCCAGGTGCGCTCATGCGGAGGCGTCTCGAAATGCTGGTGCCCACCGTTATGTGGGTTGTTGTTTGGGTTATCGGTCTCTGACTTATCGACCATTGCTGACACCTCCCGATGTGAGTTGGGCGATCGTATCCGCTGACTGCGATATCGCGGCGCTCGCTGCGGGACCTTTGAGGTCGATCAGCTTGATGAAGTCCATGATCGAGTCGGCGGCAAAGAACAGCACGAGACAGCCGAAGGCGGTCATGCAAATCGGTATGACGCAGAACAGCGGCGCTTCGGCAATTGCGATGGGTTCGCCGGGTTTTGCGCCTTTCGGGGGCCGGAAGAAGGCGCGCATCACGATCGGCATCAGATAGGCAACATTCAGCAGCGACGAAATCATAAAGACGGCGACGGCGAACTGATGACCGGCATCCAACGCGCCAACCGCGAGGAACCATTTGCTCCAGACGCCACCGAATGGCGGCAGGCCGATGATACTGAGCGACGCGATGAAGAACGCGAACATCGTGAAGGGCATCTTGCGCCCAATGCCATCGAGATCGCTGATCTCGGTTTTGTGGTGGGCAACGTAAATCGCACCGGCACACATGAAGAGCGTGATCTTGCCGACGGCGTGCATGACGATGTGCATCGAGCCGCCTTGGACGGCGGCGGTGGTGGCAAGCGCCGCACCGAGCACGATGTAGGCGAGCTGGCTGACGGTGGAATAGGCAAGTCGGGCTTTGAGGTTGTCTTGCGAGAGCGCGACGACGGAGGCCGCCAACAGCGAGAACGAGGCAAAGTAAATCAACCAGTCGGCTTGGCCGCTCATGCGCAGCGTATCGATGCCGAAGATATAGATCACGACTTTGAGGATCGTGAAGACGCCGGCCTTGACGACCGCAACGGCATGCAGGAGTGCGCTGACCGGGGTCGGGGCGACCATTGCTGACGGTAGCCAGAAGTGGAACGGCATCAGGCCGGCCTTGCCGATACCGAAGGCGAAGAGCGCGAGCAGCAAGGCAATGACGCCGTTGGTGACGTTGCTGCCAGCGAGGATGCCGCCTGCAGTGAACTCCGTCGTGCCGGTGACGCCATAGGTGATGAAGATCGCTGGCAGCAGGAACAGCATCGATGTTGAAAGCAGGATCAACAGGTAGACGCGACCGCCGTTGCGGGCTTCGTTGTTGCCTTTGTGCGTGACGAGTGGATAGGTCGAGAGCGTCAGGATCTCGTAGAAGAGGAACAGCGTGAACAGGTTTTTCGACATTGCCAGCCCCATCGTGCTGGAGATGGCGATAGCAAAACACACGTAGAACGACGTTTGGCGGGGCTCGTCGTGGCCGCGCATGTAGCCGATCGAATAGATCGAGTTGATGATCCAAAGCGTGGCCGCGACCAGCATGAACAACATGCCAAGAGGTTCGAGCTTGAGGCCGAGTGAAACGCCATCGACGATTTTAAACGTAAGCGCTTCCGGGCTGCCACCAGCAAGAACGACCGGGACCAGGTTGATCACCGTGATGAGCAGCAGCACAGCCGACGTCAGCGTGACAGCCTCGCGCATATTAGGTGATGCATGAAAGACCGGGATCAGAAGGGCTGCCGCAAACGGGATCGCGAGTGACAGCACCAGCAGGGTTTCGGGTGAGAACATGCTCATTGCGCAAGCCCTCCAACCAGAACAGCGGCGACTTTCTCAGCAAGCTGACCAGACCACGCGGTGTCGAGACCAAGATAGATGGTCAAAGCCGTGAAGACGACGATCGACAGCATCATTGAGAATGGCGGATCGCTGCCCTTTTCGCTGGCCTCGCTGACGGGCTGGAAATAAGCCACCTCGACAAAACGACCGATGTAGATGATCGAGATTAGAGAGCTGGCAACGATCAGGAAGGCAACCACCCACCACCCGTGTTCGATGGCGCCAACGCCAAGATACCATTTTGAGATGAAGCCAGCCGTGCCGGGCACGCCGATGATGCTGAGGCCGCCAATGACGAATGCAGCCATCGTCAGCGGCATGGTGCGGCCAATGCCGCCAAGCTCGCTCATGCGGGCTGTGCCGACGCGGTAGAGAATGGCGCCGATGGCAGCAAACAGAGCAGCCTTCATGGCAGCATGGTTCATGAGATGGACGACGCTGCCCGCGACACCGGATTTGTTGGCAAGCGCGATGCCGAGCGTGATGTAACCGATTTGAGCGACCGACGAGAACGCCAGCATGCGCTCGATATTATCTTCGTAGATTGCCATGACCGATGCAATGAACATCGCCGCAATCGAGAGGATCAGCAGCATTTCTGTGATCGGCAGGTCGGTGAGAGAAATCGCTGATCCGAAAATCGAAAAGTAGAAGCGCAGCAGAATGTAGACGGCAACTTTGGTAGCGGTCGCAGCCAGGAAGACGGTCGCGAACTTGGGCGCAAAGGCATAGGCGTTGGGCAGCCAGACGTGCAGCGGGAAGAGCGCGAGTTTTAAGCTGATGCCGACCACGATGAATGCGAGTGCTGCCATAACGGGCGGAGAACTCTCGGCAAACGCCGGTCCGATGCGCAGTGCAATGTCAGCCATGTTGAGGCTGCCTGTGACGACGTAGAGAAAGCCGACGCCGATCACATAGAACGTGGCGCCGATGGTGCCCATGATCAGGTATTGGTAGGCAGCAATCAGGGCGCGCCGGTCGCGGCCCATCGCGATCATGACGTACATCGCAAGCGATGAGACTTCCATGAACACGAAGATGTTGAAGGCATCGCCGGTAATTGTCATGCCGAGCAGGCCGGTCAAGGCCAGCAAATAGATGGCGTAGAACCAGGCGCGCTGCGGTTCATCAATATCGAGTTCGACGGTTCTGAGCGCATACGGCATCGCGATCGCGCCGACCACTGAGACGATTAGCAGGACGAACGCATTGACGATGTCGACACGGTATTCAATGCCAACCGGTGGTGCCCAACCACCAAGGGCATAAGAGATGATGCCCTTTTCTTCGACTTGCAGGATGAGCATGACAGCCAGGATTGGCAGGATCCACGAAACCGCGAGCGAGATTGCCCAGGCAACCCGGCCATTACGCAGCATCGCAGTAAGCGCGGCCGCCAGCAGCGGGATCACGACGATCAGGATCGGCAGATGCTCGGTGAGAATGAATGGCTTGGCCGCCACCGCGTGGCCGCCAGCAGCTTGCGCAGCACCAGCCGCAAGCGCCACACTCGTCAAGAGGCCCACGCTCATAGACCGGTTTCCTTGAATATTTCGTCTTCCTCGATCGTCCCGTATTCCTCGTGAATACGAGCGACAATCGCAAGGCCTAAGGCGACGGTGGCAATGCCAACAACAATCGCCGTGAGAATGAGCACATGCGGTAGCGGGTTCGAGTAGATCGTATAGTTCCTGTCGATGATGGGTGCCGTGCCGCCGAGGATTTTACCAGCCGAGATATAGAGCAGGTAAACAGATGTCTGGAACAACGAGAGGCCGACGATTTTCTTGATCATGTTGCCGCTGGCAATCACGATGTAGAGGCCAGACACCATCAAAAAGACAGTGATGGCGTAGTTGTAGTTTTGGACGATTGCGTCAAGAGCTTGCATTTAGATCATCGTCCCCGCTGTACGAATGCATAGAAGATTGCGGTCATGGTGCCGGCAACGGTGATGATAACGCCGCTCTCGACGAGCAGAATGCCGAGGTGGTGGCCGTGCTTGGAGTCGTGCCCGAGAACGCCGTAGTCGAGATAGTTGGCGCCGTAGAGAAATGAAATGACGCCGGTGGCACCGTAAATCAGCACGCCAAGTGGCACCATCGTCGCCACTAGCCGCTGCGAGATGACGCGCTGGGCGGCTTCGACGCCGAACACGATTGAGTAAAGTATCACCATGCCTGCTGCGATAACGCCGGCCTGGAAACCGCCGCCGGGGCCGTAATCGCCATGGAAATGCACGTAGAGCGCAAACAGCAGAATGAACGGTAGGATCGCCTTCGTGGTGACGCGCAGGATCAGATCAAGCTTCATGACTTGGTCTCTCCCTTTTTCTTTTTGCGCCGACTGCCACCAAGCAGCAGCATGACGCCGAGGCCGGCTGTGAAGATGACCGTCGTTTCGCCAAACGTATCAAAGCTGCGGTAGTCGGCCAGCACGGTGGTGACAACGTTGGGTACACCGGTTTCCGGAATGCTTTCCAGCAGGAATGTTGGCGCAATGTGAGTGTGAACCGGGGCGTCCTGGATGCCGAACGCTGGCAGGCCCCACGTGCCCCAGATCAGCATGGCACCGGTGCCAAGCGAGACAAACAGAGGTACGGCTATTGAGCGGTGATAATTGAGTTCGCGCTTTTGCCCGGTGAGATAGAGCGTGCCGATCAGGACGACCGTCGAAATCCCGGCGCCGACGGAGGCTTCCGTCATCGCAACATCGACGGCATCGAGCACGATCAACACACTCGCCATCAGGAAGCTGTAGATGCCCGACAGGATCACGACGCTAAACAGATCTCGCTGGACGATGATCGCGACGGTGACGGCGGCCAACATCGTGAGCAGCGCCATGTTGATATAGAGTTCCATATCAGCGTTTTCCTTCTGCTTGGTGTTGGGCTTCTTCGAGTTGTGCACGTGGAGAGCCGGGCTCGTTGGTGCGGTCTTCTTTGAGTTCTGGTTTCTCGCCAGCGTGCAAAGCGGCCTGTGCTAGTGCATGCGTTGCGACCGGGCTTGTGACCAGAAACAGCAGCATAATAAAGATAAGTTTTAACGTGATCAGCGATGGGCCGGCCTGCATCATCATGCCGGCAACGAGCAATCCAGCGCCGAGCGTGTCGATAATGCTGGCAGCATGCATGCGTGTAAAAACATCCGGCATACGAATGAGGCCGACCGAACCCACCAGGACAAAGAACGACCCACTGAGGATCGCAGCCCAACTGAGGATGTGCACGATCCAATCGATGTATACGTCGAGCGGGATAGCGGGTCCCGCGGCAACGGCCGAGCTGCTGGCACCGGCTGCGATGATCACGGCTGGCATCATGATTTTGTGTCCTGTTCCGCATCATGCGCAAGGTCGCCGTGGCGGAAGTATTTAAGTACCGCGAGCGTGCCAATCAGGTTGAGCAGACCGTAAACCAGGGCAATATCGAGCCACTCAGGCCGGCCCATGAGAAATCCGATAACCGCGAGCAGCAGGATGGCGAGGGTGCCGATGGTATTGGCGGCCAACACACGGTCAAACACGGTTGGGCCCAGAATGGCGCGGGTGACGGCGAGCGCAAGCGCGATCATCACGGCAATGGAAGCAATGGTAAACACGAATTAGAGCCCTTTCTCGAAGCGCGAGACGCGGGCATCCATGCCACCGCCTTCAAGATCATCTGCGCCATCACCGACGATCGCGTGCACGGTGAGCATGTTGTCTTCGACGCCGGTCGTGATGGTGCCAGGTGTCAGCGTGATCGAGTTTGCATAGACGTTGATGCCGGTCGGTGTTGTCTGCGTGGCGCGGATGCGCGTCATCGTCGGCGAAATCGGTAAGCGCGGGTCGATAATAACGCGTGTCACGGCCCAGGCAGCCTTCACGATCTCCCACAACAGCCAGGGAAAGTAAGTGATGGTGCCAAGCGTGAGCTGGATCGGCACGCCTTCGGCATCAACGGTGCCCATGCGGTTGGCAAGCACGAGGCACAGTAACGACGACGCAATGCCGATGCCGACCAGGAATTGCGAATAATGCCCGGACAGCGCCAGCCAGAATAAGAACAGGGCAACGGCAAGACTGATGTTCCGCATCTTTTTTAGTGGCCCTTTCGAACGAAGTTTATGGATTGCTACTGCAGCTAGCACGATTGGCGGGCATCGTCAGCCGGTTGGTTCAACAGATGGGGAAAACTGCCCAAAGCGTAAGATGAAAACACCACCCAGAGTGGATCTGCCTGTCAAGAGCATATGGCCGAAAGCGAACCGACAAGGGTGAGCAATCAGAAAGGCGATTGGGCCAGCTGTGATGAACAGCGGGCGACTACGCCAAAGCACGCATTTTGGTTTGGCGTAACAGTGTTTCAGAATGTGATGAAGTGCTGGGTGACGAGGTCGCAGTATTGACAAGCGATGATGACTGAGTTTTACAGATGAGCGACAAGGTTTCCGTCGCATCAGACAGTATTGTTCAAGATTTGATCGATGGTCTTTAAAATGATGTGTTTGTATTCCCTTGAGTCCTGCTGCTGAATTGCGCTGTGGGGGGGAAGAGTAATGAGGACTGCTGATGTCAGACCAAGCTGATAAGCCTGAGCTTGTGGACAAGACGACCCGTATCGTTGAGGCATTTGTCTCACACAACCAGATCGAGGTGCGGGATCTACCGGCGTTGATTTCGGATGTGCACGCAGCACTCGACAAAATCTCGCAAGATACGCCGGCACAGGAGCGCCCCGCCCAGAAGCCGGCGGTTGCGGTCAGCAAGTCGATCATGCCCGACTACATCATCTGTTTGGAAGACGGCAAAGAGTTCAAGTCGCTGAAACGTCACTTGCGGACGCATTATGCGCTGTCGCCCGAAGAATACCGCGAAAAGTGGAACTTGCCGCACGACTACCCGATGGTTGCGCCGAATTATGCGCGTGCGCGCTCAGAGCTGGCGAAGAAGATGGGGCTTGGCACGCGGCGGGAACGATAGGTCGCAAGGGGAACGGCGCGTTTAATAGGAGCCTTAAATAGCTCGAAGGTTGGGCGTTTTAAGGCGCATTGTGAATACGTTAAACCGCGACATGCTTTAGGCGATACTCATCCTCGACTAGCGAATTGGGCAGTTTTTTGCTCGGCGCCGAACTGAGGTTGCGTACGAACCAAGGTTTCGTGGCTCGTCGGCACGGTTCGATGCGCGCACCGTACCACGGTAGGCTTGCCAGTCGGCCTCGGATAAATCCGAAATATCATCAATCTCGCCGCCTGAGCTTGCAATCGATGCCAGCATCATTGCTCGCTCTGTGTATGACTGTCGCAAAAGTGGGCGGACTTGAAACAGCGGTTTGCTTTTTGGCAGCACAATCTCACGATCTGTCGTCATCAAGCGCACGTTGGTAAATAACGGCCACGGACTAAATCGATCGGTTTCGACAATGCCTTCATAACTGAAGAAATGGGGGCTTTGCGGCATGTTGGCCACTGGTCCGATGATGGCACTCCAGTCAGCGGCAGCGCTCAACAATAGTCCCGACCAGATCTGCACAACACCAGGCACGAAGATGCTGGTTAAATACGGCGGAGCAAAGTCTTCCAACGACTCCGGCGCGTGCTCATTCCAATGGTTCAGGAATTCAGAACTAAAATGTGTTCTGGAGAGCAGCTCCCATTCACCATCACGCCGATGGTATACATCTACGCCGTCCCAATAAAGATGAATATCGTCTGGCGGAAATACATACCAGCCATACGCAGAAGCTGTTCGGATTGGTTCGCAATATTGAAAAGCCCCGGTGGGCAATGTTCCCAATGCGGCCTTGTCAGCGCGCATGGGCGATAATGCGCCTGGAATCATCCGGTGAAACTTCAGAGCTCCTGTCGTTTCAGGACGCTCCAGGATCGCACTATCGCTCATCGAGTAACCCTCCTAAGAACGCTTGGCCAGACGCGGTGGCAAGTCGCCGCCGCCTGTAGAAGCTGTTGGGAGAAGTCTTTGTTTGTCCGCTTTAGCGTTTGCTTCTTTATGGCTCTTCGCTGTTTCAAGTGGGTAGTTTGAGGTCGAGTTTGCCGGCGATGAGGTATGTGACGGCCTTGAGCGTCTTTCGATTGCGATAGCCGCGTGCCTTTGCTTTGGCGGCTTGCACGAGGGAGTTGATGCCTTCG
>CAJQQK010000170.1 GCA_905480435.1 uncultured Hyphomicrobiaceae bacterium
CCAGACGTGGCGCCGATTGAAAGGAAGAAACCACTTGCCCAAAATCATCGAGGGCGTCAAATTCTCTGACGGCATCGAAGTGACTGAGCCGACACGAAACGCCGCCTGATCAGCCCGTCACCCAAATTGCGGCATAGCTCAAATCCAAACCGACGAAAGCCTAGCCTACGACGAAAGGTGGGTCAGTTCTTCGTGGCGCAAAAGGGTCAAAACCGGGTGTCGCTTGACACCAAATCGCAAAGGCAAGAAGAGGAAATGTTGCGACCCGTGTCCAGCCGCTCCATGGATTGGCATGACGGTGCCATGTCGCATCATCCATCGCCATGAGTTGTTCAGCCCATCGCCCGTAGTCCATGCTGGGACTCTAACTGTTGTGTTTTCTCGAAGGTCTTAAGAATGCGCTATTCGTCCTCGAATATGCAAGCGACGCCCTATAAAATCCAATATCTATCATAGAGGATTTCAATATTTTAAAAGTATGTAGTCGAGCACTAAGACATCTTCGCTAGTTCATCGCGGCAGCTGAAGAACAGCGCATCACCCGGGCTGCTTGCGCGTTGACGGTGCTCGTATCGGTTAATTTGGGTTTCGTTTCAAATGTCCGAGCATGATTAGTGCACCACTCATCCGCATCTGGAGTGAAGATGCCGTCATCAAAATTTGGCACTGGAGATAAGCAAGATACCGGCGCTTATGCACATAGCTCCGTTAAGCTCAATGCTGATAGCCTGGTATCAAGAGATTGTATGACCAAAGCTAGCTGTGCTTCGGGAACGGGCTTTGAAAACAAATAGCCTTGGATCATGTCGCAACCGGCGTTATGGACGTGCGCGAGATGTAGTTCGGTTTCGACACCTTCTGCCACAACAGCCATGTTGAGGCTTGATGTCAGGCTGATGATCGCTGTGACGATGGCTTCGCAATCGCTGCGTTCATGGAGATCGCGCACGAATGTCCGATCGATCTTCATTTTGTCGAACGGAAAGCTGCGCAGGTGCGAGAGGCTGGAATAGCCGGTTCCGAAATCGTCAAGTGCGATTGCAATACCTAATTCCTGTAACCGGCGTAGATGATCCAAGGTTGAGTCATCATGGCTGAGCAATAGTGATTCCGTGACTTCCAGCTCTAGGCGCGAAGGGGCTAAATTACTCTGCTTAAGTGCTTTGGCTGCTGTGGCTGCGAGATCGGGGCCATCGAATTGTGCGACGGATAGATTGACGGCAACCGTCAGATTTCCTGGCCAACGGGACGCTGCAGCACAGGCCTCTTGAAGCGCCCATGCGCCGATATCGATGATTAATCCGGTCTCTTCAGCAAGTGGGATGAAGTCACCAGGCGGCACTAGCCCTCGTTCCGGATGTCGCCAGCGGATAAGTGCCTCGCATCCCACCACGCGCGCATGGGCGAGAGAGACGATGGGCTGATAATGTAACTCTAGCTGGCCAAGCCCAACCGCCTGCTCCAGATCGGCTTCAAGTATTCGCCGAGACCTTTGGTGGTCTTCTATCTTTGAATCGTAGAACGCCAACGTGCCGCGCTGTTTTTCTTTGGCGCTATAGAGTGCAATGTCGGCATGCCGCATCAGGGTGTCTGCGTCACTGCCATCTTCCAGCGAAAACGCGATCCCGACCGTACCGCCGATCTTGATGCGGTTGCTGCCGATCTGGAAGGGCTCCTTGAGTGCGTTCACGATACGCCGCGCTACGATTGTTGCGGCTTTTCTGGTTGTCGATTGTTGCAGTACGATAGCGAATTCATCACCGCCGAGACGGGCAACGAGGTCAGAGCCACGCACCACTAGCATCAATCGCGCGGCGACGGCTGCCAGTAGATCGTCGCCGACGGGGTGCCCAAATGTGTCATTCACTTCTTTAAATCGATCAAGGTCGATGGCTAGGAGAGCGAACTGCGTCTTGGGACTTTCTGTCAGAGAATTGAGGACTTCGAGATAGCGATGGCGGTTGGCCAAGCCGGTCAACGTATCTTCACGCGCAAGGCGCGCGATGCGTTCGCTTGCGTCGTGCCGCTCCGTCACGTCCTCGTGTACAGCAACCCATCCGCCGCGGAGCAACGGCTTTATCGAAACTTCGACGATGCGGTGATCATGCGTCTTGTGGCTGAGGCGCACTTCATCCATCTCGACTCCTCTGGGGACCATCAACTGCTGCTTTTGCGCCACCAGTTCTTCGATTTCGTCGGCTTCGATTACAATCTGTCTTCGGTGCTCAAGAATGCGGGAAAATGGTACGCCTGGTTTTGTTAGTTCGTTTGGCAGGCAATAAATTTCTCCGTATCGTTCGTTACACACCACAAGGCGTTGTTTCTCATCGAACATGGAGAGGCCGCGCGCCATGTTGTTCAGTGCAATATCGAGCCAGTCGTTGACCTGTTCCAGCCTTTTCTTGTTGTCGAATAGCGCAATTGCATTGTTACGAAAGACCTCAACGGCTTTTGCCATCGCGCCGATCTCATCTGCTACTCGAGTCTCCGAATTGAGAGAAATACCGGTGTTGTTCTGAGCAAGCTGAGACATGGCAGCTGTAATGCGATTCAATCTGGACAACAGATTGTGCATAATCAGTATAGCGGTGGGGCCGATCAACAGGATCACAACCAATGTAATCCCGATCACCGCTTCGACGAGATGATTTGCGCTTTGCACGAGTGACTGTGCTTCGCGCTCGGCGGCATTGACGGTATTGCTGCGGTAACGGCGCAACGAGGCTTGCAGCTTTTCAGCCTGGACGCCGTACTCTTTAACGATCGGGACCGCACGATCTTGCGCGAAATTGTCAGCAAGTCGCAGCACTTCTCGCCCTTGTTCAGCGAGACGTGTTAGTCCAGGACTGACCCTGACGGCAAAGCTACCGCTCGTGCGACGGAGCAGTCCCTCGATTTTCCCGATAATTTTTTCCGACATGTCCCGATCATTTTTGATCGCCGCGCGATTGAACTCGTGGGGCGCGGACTCGATCAGCCGACGATGGCGCTCAAGCAGCAACTCAATCTCGCTGGCTTCCACCGAACTAATGAGGCTACCGCTGTAGAGAACGACCGCTGCTTTTTCGGTGCCGGTGGCAAAATAAATCGAGACAGACGCGAGTGTGAGGACGGCTGCAAGCGCCAAGCTGCCGATTAGATACAGGCGGCCTGCAATTGTGCCACGAAGGTACGACAACACGACATTTCACCTCATTTGAGTTTGTTGGATGCGATTTGCCGTGTCGCCTCAATGACTGAGGCAATTTCTGCGTCCGGTGGGCCAAGCGTCACGTAATTCAGTTCCTGCCCAACCTTGCGGTCTGTCTTGATTTCTTTGATCGGCGCATCTTTGATCATGCCGAGCTGTGCAATACCGATCGCACCTTCCAGTTGCGACGTGACCATCAAGACGTTGCGCGGTGCTTCGAGTACGATCTTTCGACCAGGGCTCATTGTTTGACCCCCAAGCAATTTTGAGCGAACAGTGGTCGCGACGCCGCCGCCGGGTGGTGGCGTGACGACGGCGATTGGGATATCGGCGCCACCAAGGTCGAGCCAGTTCGTAATTTCGCCTTTGAGCACACGGACCAGATCAGCCGTCGTAATTCGCTTCACCGGGTTTTTCTGGCTCCTCGACGAATTGAGTGGGTGGGTCAGGTGTTTTTGGGTGGTCGGTTTGCTGCTTAATCCTGTTGGCCGAGCATTCCCCGTCGATGTGACGGGCGGCGGTCAAGGACGCGCTCTATAGCGCGCCCGCGAGGGCTT
>CAJQQK010000171.1 GCA_905480435.1 uncultured Hyphomicrobiaceae bacterium
GTCGGCCCTCAAGGCCAAGCCCTGCGGGCGCGCGTAAAGAGCGCGGCCTTGACCGCCACCCGTCTCCTCGGCGACCGCTCTGCCAAAGGATCAAGCAGCCATCCGACCACTCAACTACCCACGCGCAACAGCGAGGAGGCACATTACGCCACCTATACGCAAACCTAAAAGATCTATACTCAAATTATCCTGTCGCCGTCCAGACCATCAGACCACGAACATCAATATTGTAAGATACCGTGATCATTTAGCACATCTCGCCGTCGACGTATTCCCCAGAATTCGCGACAACCGATCGGCACAACTGAATTCGACAATCGACGATAAGTCGACAATTCTACAATAACCCAGTTTATTCAACAGACTAACTCAAAGTCCAACAAAATGGTAAACACAGGCAGATACAATTCGTCACAATATCGCGATCATATCGGATCAAACAGCCTCAACTGCTTCTCATCTTGGCCTTTAGTTTCCCGCGCCAGCTGCTCAATACGATCGAATGGCACCTGTTCTGCTTGAATGAGAGACCGTTGAGCTTTCATTGGCCGCACCACGCCTTCCTGCACCAAGTGGAATTCACCGACCGTCTGTCCCGGAAGAACCGTTGCTGCATCCAGTCCGCTTTCGCTCTGGAATGCCGCCTTCAGCTTACGCAACGCGGTATCTTCTCGAACCCGGCCAATAAACCATGATGTGATTTGGTCTCGCGATTTATAGTCAAGGTCACCAGGCGATTGCGTCGCCAGCATCATACCAAGCCCCGCTGATCGAGCTCGCTTAAGCAAACTCTGCAAGGGTTCAGCTGTCGCCGGTTTTGCATTGGCTGGAATATAGAGGTCGGCCTCGTCGAACATAACTACGGCTTGCAGCTCGTCATTCGGATTTCGCTGGCAGAACCGCAAAGCTTCTGACAGGAATTGAGCAACCCAGAACAAGATGTTATCGTTGTCACCGAGGAAACCCGTGTAAATGACCGAAAGTCGTGTACGCCCCTCACGAGCATAATCGCCAAGCCCGAGCAGCGCGTCCATACGCAGGCTCTCCCCACCCCCCTCGAACAGCGCTGAATTACGGAAGCGAAGACTATCGAGTTGCGCCACCAAATCACGCCGGATCTTACCAGACGGATCCATCCGCTGCGTCAGGTCCGTAAGTTCTGCGTCTTCATCCTCGAGGAATGCAATCAAGTCCGAGAGCGTGACTTCGTGACTTGAGCGCGATCCAAGAATCCGCAGTGCGACCGACAAAGTGCCGGACTGTTTCTGATGCGTCGCCGAATTCTTCAGGTGAAGCATGTCACCCAGTGCCGCCGACGAAAGATTGGCCAGCAACTGCTGCTCATGCTCAGGCAGCTCGTTCATACCGTTCGGCAGCAACGTAATGGAGATCGGGCGCCCCGACGAACGTCCCGGCGTATAAACCGCGACATCAATCGAATCCGCGAGTTTTTCGCGATCAGCTACGCGATCCGACTCGTCATCCTCATCGCTCCGCCAGACTTCCGGGTTTGCATAACTGCACAGATCGCCTTTGCGGTCGATCAGAACCGCCGGAATGCCACGAGACAGCAATTGCTCAATCAGGCACAAAGCCAGTGTCGTCTTACCCGACCCAGAACCACCGAGAAATGCAGCATGCCGCTTCATGATACTCTTGTTGAGCGTCACCGCGCGACTGGAGTCGCTTTCGCGCCCGGCGAATATACTGTTCTCATTGCCGCCATTCTCATCAAGAATGACCGGCAGAGGCAGGTTATCGTCATTTGCCGGCACGCTCGAAACAGGCGTCAACTCAGAATTCCATCCAGTCCAGTCAGCCCAGCCTGAGCCATTGCTAGTATTGGTCGTCATTGGGGCTACGTTATCAAGTGCTTCGCGAACGAATGACTCAATTGGCGCCGCTTCGTAATCACCAGTTGATGGTATCGCCGTCGGAGCCAGTGACGTGAGATTCGGTGACGCCGGCTTGTCGCCGCCAGCCATCGGTATGTTTTTGCCCAAGAGATCCAGCCGGAGCAACTGCATCACCGAAATCAGCCCGGACACCATCCGGACTTTCTCAAACCAGTCGCCAAAGCCCGGATCATTCCGGTGGTGCATATGGAATTCACGAATAGCCAGCATCCGTTCCCATTCCGGGATCGGCACCAACACAGCACGGCCGCCCGCATCGCGGAACTTACGATAGGCTTGAGCGGTTTGGTTTTTCTTATTTGGTGGAAAATCGCTTGCCCTCAGCATGAAGCAGGTGCGGCCTTCCATTGTGGCCAGAACCTTATCCAGCTGCCGTTTCAGTCCCCCGCCCTGGGTCGGCCGATTGCAGAGATATACCCGCGCTTCATAGCTGTGCCCGGTCGGATGCTGAACGTTCATATCAACAACTGGCATGTCATCGGCAACACTCGGTCGCGAAAGTTCAACCTTAAGCTCACCACCCCACTCAGCAGACGCCAACGTCAGGGCGCCGGAAAGTACATCGAGTAAATCTTGATCGTCTGATGGAATTTCAGCTTCCGACACATTGCAGAACCGATCCCACATTTCGCGGTAATCGACTTGAATAGCATTCAGATTAGTCGGCGCGTCATTGTCTGGAGCAAAGCCGAGCGCTGAGGCAAGCGTAGAAATAAATCCCGCAGGCGAGTCTGTTGCCGCCTCATCATCCGAGGCGTCGGCACGCATTCGGTTCTGCGCATGCTCGAGCAGGCGCCGCGTCGACAGACCTGCAAATTCTTCGAAGAATTCAGGTCCGAAGAAAGCCGTCGAATCTGGATAACTGGAGCCATGAGGTTGCTGTTCTGCTTCATGCTCCAAGCGGCGACCAATAATCAATCGGGCTTCTTCCGCCGTACGATTTTCGTACAATGCAACCGGGCCAGATTTCTCGATCCGGTCAATATACGACTGATGCAGTACAGCTCGCGCCTGGCCATAAAACTCTTCCAGAACCGAGATGATAACGATGCTGCTCGGCACGCGGTTGGCAATCTGCATGAGGTTGCCGACAGCCTTCGTAAACCGGTCTTCCGGGTCCTCGAAGTTGCGCAAGTCTTCTACCTGGTCGATGCAGAAAACAAGCGCTGACTGCTCCACAGTCCAGATGATCTTGCCAAGCGCCTCAATAATTTCGAAGGCCCGACCATCTCCAGTGTTTGGATCAAGCGCGCGCACTGAGCGATGGCTAAGTTCATTCAACTCGCGCCCAAAAAGGTATTGGCGAATCCGTTGGTCAATCCGCGGGTCGCTGCGTTGTAAATAGAGCAGCGCTCTAATAATGTTAACGTCCAACTCCTGGTCAACGAACGCCTCGCTGACAAGAATGTCATCCGCCAAATCCAGAACAAGATGCGCGAGTTCGTCCTCGCCAAGGTCTCCCTCGCGGAGTTTTTCGATTTCTCCCGCTGGCAATGCAGCTTCCACAAGCCTGCGTGTCAGCCGCGCCAACCCGCTCTCGCCATTGGAGTCCGGATCGTAAGGTTTCTCCATTGAATTGACGAGCCGGCGCAAGAAATAGTCAGCGTAATTGCCGACATCTGGCGTCATCTGCGCGTAACCAAAATACGCCTTACCGTCGCGGTGAGATTTTGTCCGCAAAGCACGTACGAGATGCGTTTTACCAGCACCCGACTGGCCATGAAATAACAGTATTCGCGCCTGCGTTGCGCCGCGCCCACCAGTGTTTGACGTTACTGTTTCCAGCAAATCGTAGAACTTTTGCCGTGCCTTTAAATGCACCTCTTCAACATCGACTGGGTCCGCCTGCCAGACATCATCCTCCCACGTGATCGAATGCTCGAACGCGGCAGCAAAACTGTCCGGATACCCAATCTCTTCGGCGACAGAGGTCATATATTGATCATCCGGAGCGACTCCGGACCCTTGCAACTAGTTTTCAACGCGAATGAAGTGCCAGACCGTGTTCTTGTAGGCGATGGCAGAGTCCTGCACATCTTTCAGGGTCTCTTTGTTCTTTATGTCGGCTGAGCCCAGCACGACGTGGCCGGTACGATGCGCCTCGGCCAACATGCTCTTGAACTCGATATCACTGAGCCCCCATTCAGGCCTCGCTTTCGCAATCGCACGCCAGACCACAGCGATGAACGCTTTGCGGTTACCGGGCCATCCGTCGGCTTGGGCATCAGCGTGACGTAGCACCTCGCGCACAAATCCTTCCAAACCAGGCCGGCTGACCGCGACCGCCGTTGGTAGCGGCTGTGCCGCGCGAATTGGGGCCTCAGGCAGTAGCTGCGGCGCAGCCGTTTCAACGACTTTCACCGAGACCGATTCAGCCTTCGGCAACCCACCCAAACATTCCGATATGTATTTACGCAGGATCGCCTGACGCAAGGATGCAGCATCACTTTGCGTCGCTTCAGCCGCCTCAGCCGCAAGCGCTGCAATCAGCCGCGTATCAGTTCCAAAATCTCGCGGCCGACGCGCCAATTGTCCCGCCAGCAGACGGCTTGCCTTAACACTCAGGGCACGCCCGGCATCCAATCCGCTTTTAATTTTATTGCCAAACGCTCGCTCCAGAGCCACCACAGCGAGCGCGACCCGCAGACGGGATGAGCCCAGCACACGCCGCCCCCCGATACCGAATGCTTTCTGAAGCACCAAAGCGCGCAATCCGTCTGGTCGTTCCAGCGCCTTCAACCACTGCGGCTCGATCGGCACGCCGAGCGCCGTCGCAATCAAACGCAAATCGCGAATTGCAGCCCACCCAGCTGGCAACTTGCGCACACCAAAGCGCGCGGCCACCGCTTCGTCTCCCGCATCCGTCAGTCGCAATCGACCACGGCTTGCAGCAACCAGTGCGTCAGTTTCAAACCGTTCCAACGCACCATCAACCCCGGAGCGCAACTCCGAAGGTGACAAACGATGTGATGTTAGAGGCGCAAGGTCGCGCACCAAATCCGAGCGTGTCGCGCCATTTTCAGCAGCAATTCGGACGAGGACAAGCTCGCCAAGCACGCCAATCGGCGCAACTGACGGAACACTAAGCGCAACGGCGCTAGCGGCACCGCTCATGGTATCACTCCTCGATAACAACAGCACTCGCCATCGAAGGTTAGGCTTCGAAGGGATGCAGTAAGGAACTGCCGGACGCGCGAATCACCGGGGAACAGTCTGATAGTGTCGTGATTTGCCTGATTTTGTCCAATCACCACCAGTGGTTTTTCGGCTTTACCGACAGATAGCAGCAAATAAAACGCGCATTTTCAGACCTCTGTCGGTCCACGGTCACTGGCCTGCCCCAATGATGCCAATCTTTTGCGTTGGATAGGTTCACGAATCACTGGCGCGCAATGTTCCGTGAACACTCAGTGCAAAAATCATTAGCGTTAACGCGCTATTAAGATGATTGGGGAATCCTGTAAGGCGAGTCCGGATCCTAGATGGATCTATTGGGAGTTTTAGTATGTACCGCGTTTTCCTGGCCGCCCTGGCCATGCTTGCTGTTGCAGGCTGCAGCCTTGGCACCAAGTCTCTATCCCTCAATCTCAACGACCCATCTACGACGAAGATTGATCCAAACTTCGTCAATGGTGGCAGCCGGCTTGGCGACTATGCCGGCATGGTGCCATCTGGTGGCAGCCCGGTGGCTAGCTCTGTCGAGAGCGGCAACCGCACCGCAATGTTGAGCAATCCGGCGCCCAAACGAACTGTCACCAAACCACCGGCAAGCACGCAGGCCGACCGAAACTTTAAAAACACGGCACTGAACATTGCCCAGGCACGCGCGATGATCAATTCGTACCGTCAGAAAAACGGCCTTGGCCAGCTGTCCCTAGATGCTCAATTAACCAAAGCTGCACACGCCCACTCTCGTGATCTCGCCAAGTGGGACCGCATCTCACATTACGGCTCCGACGGTTCCAATCCGTGGGACCGCGTACGCCGCACCGGCTACAAAGCCCGGCTCGCGGCCGAGAATGTCGGAACCGGACAGAACACCCTGAAGGAAGTCTTCGCCGGTTGGAAAAAATCCCCAGGGCACAACAAAAATCTTCTGCTCAAAGACGCGAAACATATGGGCATCGCCCTCGTCTACGATGCCAAGACCGAATTCAAAACGTTCTGGACCCTGGTTATCGGCTCAAAGAGCTAAGCACCCACCAGCTCCATTAGACCCTGGACCAGTTATCTGTGGCGCCGTATCCTGTGCAGAATCTCAGCAAAGGACACTGGCGCCATGGCGTATGAAATCGGCCTTCTCATTTTCCCTGACATTACCCAGCTCGACATGACGGGCCCCTACGAAGTCTTCATTAAATTTCCAGGCGCCAATGTCCATTTGATCTGGAAAAGTCGCGAACCGGTTACAGCCGGCGGTGGCATGCAGATCCTACCGACCATGACCTACGCGGATTGCCCACCTCTCGACATTATATGTGTACCGGGTGGCGCCGGGATGAACCCGCTGCTCAATGACGCTGAAACGCTGAAATTCATTCGCTTGCAGGCCATGACCGCGAAATACGTGACCTCAGTTTGCACCGGCTCGCTCGTATTAGGCGCAGCTGGCCTAATCAAAGGCAAACGCGCGACAACCCACTGGATGTCTCACGATATGCTCAAAGAATTCGGCGCCATCCCGGTCCAGGAACGCGTTGTCCGCGACGGCAACATCTTCACCGGCGGCGGCGTCACAGCTGGCATCGATTTCGCGCTGACGATGGCAGCTGAAGTGCATGGCCCGGATGTTGCCAAGAAAATTCAACTTGGCATCGAGTATGACCCGGCACCACCGTTTGACGCCGGTTCTGCTACCGGCGCCGGCAGCAGTATCGTCGATGCTGTCCAAAGCGCCGGACAATCCCGCCAGGCCGATCGCCTCGCCGCCGTCCAGAAAGCCGCCGCCAACCTCGCCTAACCATCGGCAAGACCAAGTTCATCGCCGCCTCTAAGTAGGCCGGTCGAGTTTCAAGGCGCGCGGCGTGGTGCGCGCCAGACTACAGCATGTCGCGTTCAAAGGGATTCATAGTGCGCCTTAAAACGCCCAATCTTCGGGCGATTTATGGCTCCTACTAAACGCGACGTACTTTAAGAATACCGCACCGCCACCTATTTCAATACATCCCAAGGCTCACCGACGCGGTCGAACGACACGAATTCCTTAAGGCTGCCACGTCCGGTCGGCCCGAAGTTGCCCATCGGGTAGCCAATCGGCAGGATCGCATAAGAAAGATAACCAGCCGGCAACTGCAGCGCGGCATCGGCTTCTTCGGCAAAACACATGTGCCGCGTCGTCAGACTGGCGCCCAGCCCAAGCGCCCGAGCCGCAAGCAGCATGTTCTGCACTGCCGGATAGACCGACGCGCCCGCCATGCGAATAAGAGATGTCTGCTCCGACAAGCCCTCGCTATGGTTGACGCATGCCACGATCCAAACCGGCGCTTCGTGGTAGTGGTCGGTCAGATACTCGACCGCCACGTGCTGACGGTGATACTTCGCTTCATCTGAACCTGGCGGCGGCGCAGCTGATGAGTATCGTGGCCCGATAATTTCATCATACGCCTTTTTATAGATGACCTGCACCGCCTTCTTGATCGCAGCATCTTTCACGACAACGAAATGCCAGGTCTGGGCGTTGCCACCGTTCGGCGCGCGAATGCCGGCATCGAGGATTTTGACAATCAGATCATCAGGCACCGGGTCCGGCTTCAAGCGCCGCATCGCCCGCGTCGTGTGCATGATGTCGAAGACGTCTGCTGAGGTAAGGTCAACTGTTGATGACATGGCAACTGGTTCCCGTTCAAACATGATAATCGGTAATTGATCGACATCGTAAGGTCTCGACACGTCCAATGTCGAGGGCCCCAGCTGATATCAAAATCACGCGATTTCTCCTTCGGTTTCTTACGCGACTGCTGCCTCAGCCGTGATTGGCTGCTGGCGACGCCGATGTGTTGTTTGCCGGAAAACAAGAAACGCCAGAATAACCACATTAACGGCATTGAAGATGAGACCGGCTGCAAACGCGACCGCGTAGAATGCGAACAGATCAAAGATGTATCCGGCAAACCAACCGCCGAACGCCATACCACTGCCACCAAGCAACAACTGAATGGGCACGCGCCACGAAGCCTGCTTGGCCGGGAAGAATTCGCGAACTGCGAAAATATACGTCGGGATCAATCCGGAAAACCCCAGCCCGAAGGCAGCCGCCACAAAATAAAGCCCCGCCTCATCCTGAGTGACCGAAAATGCCGCGATCGCACCAGCCTGCGCCAACGAGCAAACCAACAGCGTGATCAGGCTGCCAACGCGATCTGCCATCCATCCCCAAAACTGGCGTGAAACAATTGCACAGCCGAGCAACAGCGACAGCATTGTAGCCCCGGTTCGCGAAGACAGTCCGAGATCGCCGCACAACGCAATCAAGTGCGCATTCGGCATCGCCATCGGCACGCAGCACAGAAAATTCGCCAACGCCAGCATCGCAAACATCGTATTGGGCTTAAGACCCAGGTCCCCCATAGGCGACTTGTTTGACATGCCAAGCCCACCCGCATCTTCCGCCGGTTCAGGTGGCCTGCGACCGAGAAAAAGCAAAGCCAACGGCACAATGATTGCGACTTCAAGAATGCCGAAATAAACCATCGTCTGGCGCCAGCCGATTTCTGGAATAACGCGCTCAAATATCAGCGGCCAAACGGCGCCACCGAGATACATGCCAGATGACACCATGCCGAGCGCAATGCCACGATTCTTGTCAAACCAGCGCGTCGTAAAAATCAACAACGGCGCGTTGATACCGGCGTTGCCAAGCGCGCCGATAAACAAACCATGCCCGAGATAGAGCTGCCAAACTTCTCCCTGACTCGCCAGTGCGAGCCCTGATGCAGCCATGATCGCGCCAAACGAAACCGTCCACCGGACGCCAATCCGCTCCGCAATCGGTCCCATTGCAAGACCACCGACGGCGCCACCAAACCAGGCCAGCGAATAGGCCAACGCTGGCACCGCTCTCTTGCCGCCAAACTCCGACGCCATCTCTGTGAGTGCCACTACTGAAATGTAGATGCTGCCGTAAGCCACGAATAACAGCGTCAAAGCGACGACCGCGATCCCCCACGATCCTCTGGTTTCAATGGACTTAGAAATCTACGGCCTCGAATCAGGTTATCGGAGCAATACGCGCCGTGGCAGAAAGGGCTGGAGTAGTCAGCGCACAGTCGCTAATTTTACGTCATCCCGTTCTCTCGAGCTAGTTGCGACCGCGTCGACCCGTGGATGGTTGCCTTGCAGGCCACTTCATTATGAATTGTAGATACACATGAAAGATTACATTATCGCCGTATGCCTGCGGCCCATGCCCCAGACATAAGGCGCGGTCACCGCCCGCGTCTGCAAGTAGCCAACAACGTGGTCGACGCCTCCCGCATTCCGCCATCTCTGTCGGTCGCCAACGTTCAACTTCTCGAGGAGAAGCGATCACACGCGTCTATCGAAAGGGACAGCCGTTGCCCGTAGTCAGTAGACCTCCGGACGTCTGAAAGTAACTATCGTCTCGTAAATCCATTTGTTACCCATTCTTCCTACAGCAGGTCGCATCCAATAGGATTCACAATGCGCCTTAAAACGCCCAACCTTCAGGCAGTTTTAGGCTCTTATTAAACGAGACGTGCTTTAGAATATTGGAATTGGTATTCTGCGTATTGGGAAGACGACATGCATATTCTAGCAGGAATAATCGCAGCGATTGGCGCCTTGGCTGTACTGATGTGGCGTATGCAAAGAACCGCCGAAGCAGCCAAAGGGCTCACGGAAGCAACAGACGATCTTCGCTCTTATTTGCGCTGGCGCAACTGGCGCAAAAAACTGACTGAAAATAGATTGGACACCATCACTGATCCGCGAATTGCCGCGACCGCGATGATGGTTGCCCTCGCCCAATCCGACGGCACATTGATCGAACGCGAAGAAGTGACATTCATCGATCAGGCCGTGGCGAAGTGCCAAATTGACCAAAGCTTGGCCACAGAGTTGTTGGAGCATTCTCGTTGGCTGGACGCCGAAGTGAAGGACTTGGACAACTGTTTCATGCGGTTGACGCCCGTAATTACAGAAAACTGCGGCCCCGAACCGCGCAACAATCTGATTGACATGTTGAACGCCGTCGCGGCTCACGCGTCTGACGCTTCGTCAGATCAAGCCGGCAGATCAATCACCAAGCTACGGAACCGGTTGATATAGGCTTCAAGCCTATTCAAAACCAGGTTCGTCAGAGTGGCAACCAACGCAGCTGTCAATTTCCACCCGCCACACAACTGGCAGCAACCGGGCTCGGCATTTCGCTTACGATGTATTCAGGGAGATCGACTAGACTAAACCCCGAGAAAACGCGAGCTATGCCGCAATTTGGGTGACGGGCTGATCAGGCGGCGTTTCGTGTCGGCTCAGTCACTTCGATGCCGTCAGAGAATTTGACGCCCTCGATGATTTTGGGCAAGTGGTTTCTTCCTTTCAATCGGCGCCACGTCTGG
>CAJQQK010000172.1 GCA_905480435.1 uncultured Hyphomicrobiaceae bacterium
CCGTCACTCGACACGACGGCGTCAGACATGCGTGGCCAGGGCGAAAGGATGGCTCGAGCAGGGCCGAACAAAAGGATGAGGTTTGAAGGAGAAGCCAGCCCAGGCGCCAAAGTCACCCACTCAGTTCAGCGAGGAGGCTGAAAGCATCGGTCTCGTGGATTTGTCATGGGATCGATTGGCGCCGCTTTGAGCTGACACCCCTAACCGCAAGTTGGACAGCGGCCGATCCTGGTCATATGCTCTCCATCATCTTCATGTCTTATTACTTGTTAGATCTCCACGCTCGGAGGCTACTTTTCGAAAAACGGACACATAGCGTCAATGCACAGACACTCTGCGCAACTCAATAGCGTTCCAGTACCCTTTGATGAGGCGGAGCGCTTAGCGGCCCTACATACGACCGGGTTGCTCGACTCCGAGCCTGATCCAAATTTTGATGCGATCACGACTGAAGCGGCACAGCTGGTCGACTGCCCGATGGCACTTATTTCACTGGTCGACAAAGACCGTCATTGGTTCAAATCTAAATTTGGATTGAGCGAACCGGCCACGCCTCGCAGCTCATTGGTTTGCGCCTACACAATACTCTCTCCGATAGACAAAGTACTCGTCGTCCCTGACACACGCCTTGATGAGCGCTTCGACGCTAAACCACTCGTTCTTGGTGAGTCATTCATCCGGTTCTATGCCGGCGCTCCGATAAAAACGCCTGATGGCAACAGAATAGGAGCACTGTGCGTCTTAGACCGGCAACCGAGGTTCGATTTTTCAGAGCAGCAATGTGAGCAAATCGTAGCGCTTGCCTGCCAGGTCAGCGAAGCCATCAAAGACGTTATTGAAACCAATGAACTGCAGCGGCTCAATCCAGTTGACAGGAAAATTGGACTAAAATTGCAACACGCTCGCCTCAAAGCGCAACTGTCTCGTTCCGCAATAGCCGACCTTTTGCGGATCTCTGCTCCAGACATGGAAAGTATGGAACGCGGAAGCTCGAGAATTGAAGCAGCGATGCTGCTCAAAATATCGACAATACTCAACGTTCCGGTCCGTTACTTCTTCGAGGGCCTGTAGCCCCGTTTTTTGCCTCGGCCTCGTGACCGAGGTGGCGCCTTATTGCATGGGTGACTGCTTCCAGGGCTTGATGAGCATGTTGTCCATCTCTTCGATGATTGGATGGACCTTGCCCAAGAGCTGCTGCCACGTCTCGTCCGCCATGGCGGCTTCGCGGATTTTTGTGCGCTGATCGAGGCTTTGGTAGGCCCACATGTGGCAGACCTCGTTTGGTTGCCCCGCGATCGTGGTCCAGACGCCGACGTTTTCTGAGTACGTTTCGCGGGCTGGCAATGCGTCCAAGAGATCGGCAATAAATTGGGCTGGCTTGCCGACTTTGCAGCGGTAGTAGCGGAACTCATAGATGTTGCCGGTGGTGGTTGGCGGATTAAGCGGACGGGCTGGCGTCATCAACCGAATGTCCTGGCGTTGGATGAGTGGCAGGGCCTGCGACAAGTATTCATTGCGCCAGCGCTGGTTCTGGCCGAGCGCGGCGCGGCGCTCCTCGCGATGCAAGAGATCGTCGTAGGACCACAGGTGCATACACTTGTTGAGCGGGCCGACCTCGGTCACCCAATAGCCTTCGAGCTTGCCGTATTCGTCGCCACGGATGTCGCGGGCGATCTCGGCGGAAAGCTCGGCCAGCACAGGGGCTTTGCCGGCTGGCGTCGTGTAGGTGCGCATTTCGTAGATCATGAGGACAACTTTCAAATGGAACCGCAGAGCGTCAGACGACGTAGCATTCAGGGGGCAAACCCTGGCTACATGCGGGTGCGCTCTTCGGTCGACTGCTGTGCGAAAAACGAGGTCTTTGGATATTGCGGGCGCTCGATCTGATAAGCCTCGGTGCGGATTTGGCCTTTGTCGGTGCCGCTGACGAAAAGGCCTTGATGCTCGGTCGGGACTGGATTTGGAGTGAGCGGCACGGCATCGCCGGCGGAATAAACGCAGATGAAGAGCGTGCGTGGCTGGCTCGACCGGTTGGGCGCGGAGCCGTGCGCAAGACGAGTGTGCATCAGGCAAACCGTGCCGGCGGGACCGGTGGATTGCACAGCGTTGGCCTGCATCTCCGCTGCGGTTGCGTCATCGATTGCGCCGGTGAAGACGCCGTCCTGCCAGATCGAGTGCAACGTGCCGGTGTGTGAGCCGAGCGCAACTTCGAGCGGGCCATTCTCGGGCGTGACTTCATCGACCATCAAGAGCGCCGTGACGACGTCGCTGTTGGTGTGCGGCGTGAAGGGAAAGTCCTGATGCCATTTCACTTCGGTTGCAGCGCCAGGTAGTTTTGAATTGATTTTGGTGTGATGCAGCTTGACGTCCGGCCCGATCAGGTCGGCAACCATTTCAGCCATGCGACTTGCCGTCATCGCATCATAGTAAGCGCTGGAGACCTCGGTTGGTGCCTGAACCCGGCGTAAAGCGGGTTTGTCGGCCGTATGCCCAGGTTGCAGATCATACCGCGGACGACCGTCGATTGTTTCGCCGTATGGTTCACTCTGGTGGCGGCTTTCATCGACCCAGCCGTCGAAATCTCGCTTAAGGCCGGCAAGTTGCTCGGGTGTCACTGCATTTTCGACGGTGAGGACGCCGTCGCGCCAGAAGGTGTCGATCTGATCCTGGGTGAGAGCGGGCATTGGGCGATTGTCCGTGTAACTGTTGGCTGGCAGTGCAGTTATTGTGCGATTAGCAGCAGATTGTGCGCAAGCGGAATTTTGCGTTCATGCCTGTGATTACGCGACCATTCGGCAGCTGTATCGGCGGACCACCTCTGCTAGGACCTCTCTATTAAGGCTTCTCTGCTAAGGCTTGGAGCGCACGTGTACGATTGATTTGCTGCGCTGCAGCAAAACTAGTGTATGGCCTGAGCTGCCCCCACACACATCGACTATTGGAAATGGAAGCACGCCACGTGGCTAAATTGACGCTCGCATTATTCGCCAACCGGTTCGATCTCGCCGGCTGGAAGGAAGCCCAGGCGGAATTATTCACGCCGGACCGGATCAAGATTGAGCTGCTCGCCGGACTGACGGTGGCGCTCGCACTGGTGCCGGAAGCTGTTGCATTTGCCTTCGTTGCCGGCGTGCACCCCTTGGTTGGGTTGTATGCGGCATTCATTGTCGGACTGATAACAGCCGTGCTCGGTGGGCGACCCGGCATGATTTCCGGTGCGACGGGCGCGCTTGCGGTTGTGATGGTGTCTCTGGTGGCACGCCATGGCGTCGAATATCTATTTGCGACCGTGTTGCTGATGGGGGTTCTGCAACTGTTGGCCGGGGCGCTGCGACTTGGCAAGTTTATCCGACTGGTGCCGCATCCGGTGATGCTTGGCTTTGTGAACGGACTCGCGATCGTGATCTTCATGGCGCAGCTGACGCAATTCCAAGTCGACGGACCCGATGGCACCAAAGTGTGGATGAGCAGCGGGCCGCTGTTGATGATGATCGGATTGGTGGTCGTGACCATGTCGATCATTCATTGGATACCTAAGCTAACGACCGCTATTCCAGCGCCGTTGGCGGGGATCGGGATTGTCGCTGCGATTGTCATCTTGTTCGGAATTGATGTGCCGCGCGTTGGTGATCTCGCCTCGATCAAAGGCGGACTGCCGTCATTCCATATTCCGCAAGTGCCATTTGATCTCGAAACGCTACGGATCATTTTCCCGTATGCCTTGATCCTGGCGGCGATCGGTTTGATCGAGAGCCTACTGACGCTAAACTTGGTCAGTGAGCTGACCGAAGAGCGTGGCGGTGCTTCGCAAGAATGCTTGGCGCAAGGGCTTGCCAATACGGTCACCGGCTTCTTCGGCGGCATGGGTGGCTGCGCAATGATTGGCCAGTCGATGATCAACGTGAAATCCGGCGGGCGGACGCGACTGTCGGGGATCTCGGCTGCGCTGTTCCTGTTGGCGTTCATTCTATTCGCTTCAGGGTTGATCGAGCAAATCCCATTGGCCGCGCTGGTTGGCGTGATGATGATGGTGGTGATCGGCACATTCGCCTGGCAGAGCCTGACTATCTTGGGCCGTATTCCACTGACCGATGCGCTGGTTATGATCCTGGTGACGATCGTGACAGTGCTGACCGACCTAGCGATTGCCGTGGTGGTTGGCGTGATTGTTTCGGCGCTCGCGTATGCCTGGAATAATGCAACGCGGATCCATGCCAAGATCGAGACGACACCTGACGACGCCAAGCTGTACCAGATTGAAGGGCCGCTGTTCTTTGGATCCGTCGAAGGGTTTGGTGAGCTGTTTGACCTGAATAGCGATCCGGATGTGGTGATCGTCGACTTCTTGAACAGCCGCGTTGTCGACCAATCTGCCCTGCAGGCGATTGAGAAGCTGGCGTCGAAATATGAAGCGCGCGGCAAGACACTGCAGTTGCGACACCTGTCCCACGACTGCCATCGTCTGCTCAACCGGGCTGGCCAGCTGATCGTGGATTCCGATGACGATCCGGATTACGGCATCGCCGTGGATTACTCGATCAAGACGGGTATTTTGAGCGGCGGGCACTAGGTTTCGCTCACGGCGCTGTTCGCCCTGCAAAGTGGCAGGGCGGCGCCTCCGCGGGGGCAGCGCAACGCGCCGGGTCGCGTGCGCTCCCGGGTGTAGTGGCCTTGAGAGGCTCTGGGAGATGAGCGAGCCGGGGCGTGTTCGCGCAGGTGCCTTTCGGCAAGGCTCTGGGAGTGAGTCTTTTGCGCTCACGACGCTGTTCGCCCTGCAAAGTGGCAGGGCGGCGCCTCCGCGGGGGCGGCCTATCGGCCGGGTCGCGTGCGCTCCCGGAGGTAGTGCCTTGCGGGGCTCTGGGAGATGAGCGAGCCGGGGCGTGTTCGCGCGGGTGCCTTTCGGCAAGGCTCTGGGAGTGAGTCTTTTACGCTCACGGCGCTGTTCGCCCTGCAAAGTAGCAGGGCGGCGCCTCCGCGGGGGCGGCGCTAAGCGCCGGGTCGCGTGTGCTCCCGGGGGTAGTTATCTAGCGGGGTTCTGGGAAATGGACTGGGCTGGCAGGGTTCGCACGGGTGTTATGCGGCCAGGCTCTGGGAATGAGTTGCTTGCGCTCACGGGCTTGCTTGTCGGCTATCTTTTGCCAGTGAGCACGGCGAGCGCAGCTTCCGTTGTCTCTGGCGTGAACCAGCTTTCGCGGACTGGGTCCTCGCCGAGCTCGACGGCGCGGTGGATCTTGTCGAGTACAGGCTTTCTCAATTGCAGCTTGATCCGAGCGTAAGCCTCTGCGGGGCTGGCAGCCCATTGCCGTGCTTTCGCGATCGCGCTGGCCTCGACTGCGTCAGGTGTCACCACCTCATCAAGTATGCCGGCGTTGAGAGCCGTTGCGACGTCGACGGGACGTCCGCCGTCAGAGCGTTCGCTGGCGGCCGGTTCAGCTGCGCAACGACGACGCCATCGTCAAGCCGCTCTTCAAGCCACCGCCCCGTTGCATCACCCGACATACCAACCTCCTCCAACAACTCTCAGATGGATTGTAGCGCGCGCATCTCAGCGCGCCAACGCACTCCGCACATCACATCTGTTGCATCGCCACTTGGGTCACCCGTAGCCGCAACAAACTCCCTTCCGAAGCCCCACCGCATGCCACCCGCGAGAATGGGGGCCGGCCCACACATTTCCCAGAGCCTCACCAGGCCACTACATCCGGGAGCGCATGCGACCCGGCACCTCGCGCCGCCCCCGCGGAGGCGCAGCCCTGGCTCTTGGCAGGGCGAACAGCGCCGTGAGCGAAAACAGACTCACTTCCAGAGCCCCGCCGTATCGCACCCTTATGCGACCCGACCTAGCTGAGGCGACTGACGGCGGTGGCGACGATGTAGGCGCCGAGCACAAATAGCGACAGGAAGAAGACGCGGCGAAATGCTTGCTCGGACAAAAGCTTGCGGAGCTGCTGGCCAAGCACCATGCCTGCAATGGCTGGCACGACGGCCATCAGGGATATCCAGCCAAGTTCCGCTGTTAGTAGGTTGCTGCGGCCAAGTGCGAGCCCGAGCATCAAAGTGGATAGCGTGAAGAGAATGCCCATTGCCTGGACGAGGGTGTCGCGTGGCAGGCCAATCGCCTGCAGGTACATGACGCCGGGAACAACAAACGAGCCGGTCATGCCAGTAAGGATGCCGTTGGTTGCGCCGAACAGCGGGCCTGACCAGGTTTCCTGGCGCGGCGAGATTGACAGGCGAATGCCGGCAAGACTGAAGCTGCTGTAAAGCACGAGCAAGACGCCGAGCAAGGCTGAAAGCGAGCTGAGGTTCAATCGCGAGAGGGCGAGCGCGCCGAGTGGAATGGTGATGCTGGCTGTGAGCAAAAATGGCCACGTGCGCAGCAGAATTTCACGCGCTTTGCCGCCGACGGCGCCCTGCCAGAAATTGGTCACGAAGGATGGCACCAGGAGTAGTGCCATAGCTGTTGGCAGATCGATCGCTGCAGTGAGGATACCGAGACTGACACTTGGCAGCCCAAGACCAATAACGCCTTTGACGGTGCCAGCCAGCAGGAATGTCATGGCGACAATGATCAGCGTCTGGGAATCAATCATGAATGGGTGGTTTCCGTCGGGCGCAGTTATGGAGCATCTGAGCAAGTCTACAGCATGTCTCTCAGACTCGCGATGTGAAGCTGCAGACGGAGCGCAGCGAAGATGAAGGATTTCGCTTGAGCTATTAAATCAAAGCCTGACGGATAATCATAAAGCTCCCGGATAAATGCTGGCGCTTTTTTCCGGCTCTTCGCTGTTTCAAGTGGGTAGTTTGAGGTCGAGTTTGCCGGCGATGAGGTATGTGACGGCCTTGAGCGTCTTTCGATTGCGATAGCCGCGTGCCTTTGCTTTGGCGGCTTGCACGAGGGAGTTGATGCCTTCGAT
>CAJQQK010000173.1 GCA_905480435.1 uncultured Hyphomicrobiaceae bacterium
CTTTGGGTGTCGTCGTGGCCTGGCTATGAAGTCGAACAAGCATTTGCGCCTCCGTCTCGGATATCCCTCAAAACCGAACGTGCCATGAAAAGGGCCGAGCGCCGAGGATCAATGTGATCATCCGGGATGGAACACCTAAGCTCCATCACATCCCCCCAAATGTGGCAGCCACGTGCTAATGCGAAGTAAAATGAATAAAGACAATTGAATCTACTGCTGAGTTTTGCTCTCAGCGCTTCGGCAAGTCGAGTATCGGTCGCCCAACAATCGCTGAGCCCGACACCAACATCAAATCAGATTTCTGACGAATTCACGCAAGGAATGACCGCACATGAACCTATCCCGCATGCTCGCCAAGCGCGCCGAAGAGGGCACTCCCATTCGCATTGGCCAAATCGGCGCCGGCAAGTTCGGCACGATGTTCTTGTCGCAGGTCCGCCTGACCAAAGGCATGCATATGACAGCCCTTGCCGACCTGATGCCGTCGCGCGCACTCGAACGCATGACAGGTGTCGGCTGGCCGAAAGAGCAAATCGACGCCACATCAATAGACGACGCCCTGAAGAGCGGCAAAACCTTCGTCACCGATGACTCAATGTCTCTCATCAACTCTCCAGAGATCGACGTCATCATCGAAGCGACCGGCGATCCCGCCACCGGCATCCGTCTCTGCCTCGCAGCCATCAACGCCGGCAAACACATCATCATGGTCAACGTCGAAGCTGACGCACTGGCCGGCCCCCTACTCGCCCGCAAAGCCGCCGAAAAAGGCGTCGTCTACTCACTTGCCTGGGGCGATCAACCAGCGCTGATCTGCGAACAGGTCGACTGGGCGCGCTCGTGCGGCTTTGAGGTTGTCTCCGCCGGCAAGGGCACCCGCTACATGCCGACCTATCACAAATCGACACCTGACACGGTCTGGGAGATCCTCGACCAATACCTCAACATTCAAGATCGCAGTCACATCAACCCGAAGATGTTCAACTCATTCATCGACGGCACCAAGTCCGGCATCGAGATGACGGCGGTCTGCAACGCAACGGGCCTGCATTCCCAAAAAGGCGGCCTCACATTTCCGCCCGCAACGCGTTTCGAATGCGCCGAGATCTGCAAACCAAAATCAGACGGCGGTGTCCTTGAAACTTCGGGCGTCACCGAAGTCACATCATCGGTTTATCGCGACGGCAGCGATGTCCCACATCATCTTTCGATGGGCACCTACGTCGTTATCACCAGCGAGAGCGACTACGCGTTGAGCTGCATGAAAGAGTACAACTGCCTGCCCGACAAAGCCGGCAAATACGGCGCGCTCTACCGGCCAACCCACATGATCGGCCTCGAGCTCGGCGTCTCGGTGGCCTCTGTCGTACTACGTGGCGAACCAACCGGCTCACCGATCGTCTTCAACTCCGACGTCGCAACCACCGCCAAGCGCAACCTCAAAGCGGGCGACATCCTCGACGGCGAAGGCGGCGCCTGCGTCTGGGGCAAACAGACTCCCGCGCAGGCTTCTCTAAAAGCCGGTTATCTGCCTCTCGGCCTCAGCAACGACGTCAAACTCAAACGCGACATCGCCGAAGGCGAATGCCTCACTTGGTCCGACGTTGAGATCGACACCAACGATCAAGCTGTAAAATTCCGCCGAGAAATGGAAGCAGCCTTCTCCCGCCCAAACGTGTAATGGTTGCAATAAAAGGCAACTAGCCTCCAATCGAAACTGGGAGAAACCTAGACGATCTCCAGGATCTAACGGCTTTGCACTTCCGCAAACCGTGGAGCACCGCGACCCGCAGCTTCGCTGCGCCCCCGTGGAGGCCCGAGCACAGCGAGGAATAGCCGTGAGCGAAAAAGAAAACAAAAATAAAACAATCATCATCACCGGTGGTGCATCTGGCATCGGCCAGGCCACCACGGCACTACTGCTCGAACGCGGTTACCGTGTCGCCATATTCGACCTCGAAGGCGACGCGCTGCAAGCTACCCGTAAGCAATACGCGGGCAATGGAGATGTCTTCTTCGCAGCCGTCGATGTCACCAATGAAACGCTTGTAGGTGACATGGTCGCGGACGTCGATGATAACTTCGGCGAGCTCACCGGTCTCGCCAACTGCGCCGGAATTGCTGCCGACAAACACGTCTTCGACACCTCGCCCGAACTGTTCCGCAAGATCCTGGATATCAATGTCGTTGGCACATTCATCGTCGGCAAGGAAGCTGCTCGGCGCATGAAGGGGCGCGGCGGCTCAATCGTCAACATCGCGTCGATCTCGGGCCTGCGCGGTTCAAAGGGCCGCTCCGCCTATGGTGCCTCAAAGGGTGCCATCGTCACGCTGACCCAGGTTATGGCCGTCGACCTCGCCGAACACGGCCTGCGCGTCAATGCAGTCGCTCCTGGCCCGATCGACACGCCAATGGTTGAAGCGGTACACACCCAGTCCGATCGCGATCTCTACCACCGCTACGTGCCAATGAACCGCTATGGCAAACCGGACGAGATCGCCAGCGTCATCGCCTTCCTGCTTGACGACTCTCAGTCTGGCTATGTCACCGGCGAAATCATCGCCGTCGATGGCGGCTACCGCGGCGCCGGCCTAATCAACAGAAAGTAGCTACCGGCACGACGCCACAACTCCTGCCTGCAAGATTGCACCAACCGAAGTCCTGCCATATCGTCGTTGGCGAACACATACGCCAGCCTCTCAGAAACAATCCTCTTGCGAGCTGCCCCAGCGAGCCGGCGCAAGCGCCGCCCCCGCGGAGGTGCCCGAGCGCAGCGAGGAACAGCACCGTGAGCGAATAAATGCACATCAAATCGGTTGACGTCATTCCCCTGCGCATTCCGTTCGAGGACGGCAGCGATAGAAGCCCTGGCTTAATGCCAACCAAATGGACTGAGCTCGACATGGCGCTGGTTCGCGTCGAGACCAGCGACGGCATTGTCGGTTGGGGTGATGGCTTTGCCTATGCCTGCCGTCGTTCAACGGTTACCGCCATCGAAGATCTCGTCATCCCCCAGGTTGTCGGCAAAGACATCGACGATCTCATCACCTTCAATCGCGAGCTGCAACAACGCTTGCATCTGCATGGCCGTTACGGCATCACGATGTTCGCTATTTCTGCGATAGACATTGCGCTGTGGGATATCGCGGCCAAGGAAAAAGGCGTCTCGCTTGCCGAACTGCTGGGCGGCAGACAACGCGAAACGCTGCCCGCCTACGCCAGTCTGATGCGCTATGGTGATCCCAACCTCGTCCACAAATACGCAGCCAAAGCCGTCAGCGAGGGCTACAAGACTGTCAAGCTGCACGAGATCACCGTCGAGAATATCGAAGCTGGTCGCGATGCAGTTGGCGACGACATCCAGCTGACGACCGACGTCAATTGCAACTGGTCACTGCAACAAGCGCACGAGATCATGCCCCACATGAAACGGCTCGGAATGTTCTGGGTCGAGGAGCCAACCTTCCCGCCCGATGATGAAAAAACGCTCTCCGAGTTGCAGGAAAAATACGGCGTTGCCATCGCCAGCGGCGAGAACGCCTGCACTCATGTTGAGTTCGCCCGCACGATCCCCAAAATTGAGTTCTGCCAGCCAAGCGTCACCAAGGTCGGTGGTGTCAGCGAATTCATGGCAATCTGCTTCCAGGCAGCCCAGGCCGGCAAAACCTTGATGCCGCACGCGCCCTACTTCGGCCCAGGCTTCTGGGCAACCGCACAGATCATGGCAGCACAACCCGCATGTGGCCTGTTCGAGCATCTCTACATCGAGCCTGAGGCATATCTCGACGCGAGTATTCCGCTCCCCAAAAACGGCATCGTGACTGTCCCCGACAAACCCGGCATCGGCTTCGAGCCAGCAACCGAGGTCCTAAAAAAATACCGCGTCTAGCAACAATTAGGACCACCTCCGAATAGCCTTTTCGTCAAACAACATTGCGAAAAATCCCCTGAATATAACGTCAATCAGCCAGTAGATCATCCGGAGACGTTGCAAATTCGCATCTGCGCCAGTCATTTATCTAGTTGAAAGCCAAATTCACTTGAGCCGCGTGTCGCTTCCACTAGGTTGCCCTCGCCGTCTAGTTGTAGCGACTTTGAGATATCCAATACATTGTTCAAATATTGTGGTCTGTCCTTGGATGGCAGCCAGATCCCGGAGGCAAATCTATGCGTAAAGTCATCACCGCTGTTGCTGTTGCAGCAGCAGTTCTCGCCAGCGTTTCACTGGCATCAAATTCTGCTCAAGCCGGTCTCTCGCACTACACATTGTGCTGGACTGCGTCCTGGGGTGGCTCAGAGTGTGTCCACCTGCCACGCAATTACCGTCTGCCAGGCATTTCAAAGCCACGCATTCCAATCGGCACTGTGCACTTCACTCTGACTCGCAACCTGATCAATTGCATTCTGAACCGCTATGTCAGAACGGCTGACATGCGCCCTGGCCAACGGGCAACGATCTACGCGCCACAACGTTGAGTTTTTACTGATCGGTGGGCCGCTCCCAAGAGCGGTCCACTCGCTCACTACATGGCCGTCCTCAATATCTCCCTCGCAAGCGGAAACTACCTACGTCGACCGCCCTTGCACACGCTGCCGCAACGCCACCACATCAGCCAGCTCGACATCCAGCAAGCCGGCGACCAGATTGACGACGGCTTTCTCGTCATGATCAATCCGGGCATCTGCGTTACTGATTTCCCAAAGTAGCTGCACAACCTCGAGTCGCCCCTGCCGATCGAGGCTCCGATGCAGCACCCATGTGAACTTGTGAATGTCGGCCGTATCAGCCTCGCGCTGCTCGGCATCATCAATCAACGATTGCACACCTTCAGCCGGCAGCGTGTAACGCTCTGCCAATATCTGACGCAGCTTCGCATCTTCTTCGAACGACTTATGCCCATCAGCTCTGGCACAATGAACCAGCAGCGCCGCGCACGCGATCTGCACCTCGTCTTCGCCCAGGGCGCGCGACTTCTGCTCACCGAGAATATCATCCAACAGCGTCTTGAACTGTTTTAACATCAGACCTTACACCCTGAGAGTTTAGCGGCACCAATCACGCTTCCGCCCACTCACCGACGCGCCCGAGGAACCCGAGACACTTCTCAAGCTCAGCAATCTCGATCCATTCATTCGCAGTATGCGCCTGCGCAATATCGCCGGGTCCGCAAACCACACTCAGCGCGCCAACCTGATGAAACAAACTCGCCTCTGTCGCGTACGAAACCGCAAACGTTTCGTTCTGTTCCGCAAGTTTCAGCGCCATTGTCAGCACATCTGACTCCGGATCCGCTGCAAACGCCGGAACATCGTTAGTCCGTTGGATTTTAATATCGGCTTCCGGCGCAATCTCACGCATAGCAGGCAACAATTCATCCGCCTTGGCCCGCAAACGCGCTTCAATCGCATCCGGATCTGTTCCCGGCATCGCGCGAATTTCCCAACCAAACCACGTCGTCTCCGGCACAATGTTGCTGGCGTTGCCGCCCTTAATCTCTGTCACCTGCAACGTCGTGTAAGGCGGCGTGAACCGTTCATCTTGCGGCCCATTCATCAGATCGCGCTCGATCTTGCCAAGCTCAACAATCAACTCACCTGCCACAGCAATCGAGTTGACACCAAGCGGCGCCATGCTCGAGTGCGCCGGCCGGCCCGTAATATCAACGCTCCAACGTACCGGCCCTTTATGCGCATCAACCACCGACATGTTCGTTGGCTCACCCACCACCACCATGCGCGGCTTGATGAGCCTGTCACCCATCTCGGCGATCATCGGGCGCACGCCAGTACAGCCGATCTCCTCGTCGTATGAAAACACAATATGGATCGGCGTCTTCAGCGCGCGCGTTTTATACTCCGGCACCTTCGCCAGCACGCATGCAACAAATCCTTTCATGTCGCATGAGCCGCGCCCATAAAGTTTCGTGCCCTTTTCAACCAGCTCGAACGGATCAGTGTCCCAGTCCTGCCCATCAACCGGCACGACATCTGTGTGCGCTGAAAGACCGATGCCGCTGACACCCTCGGGGCCAATTGTTGCAAACAGCGAACTCCAGTTGCCCGTTTCGTCCGGCACCCGCGTACTCTCGACATCGTGCTTGGCTAGATAACTTTCAATGAAATCTATGATCGGCAGGTTCGAATTCCGGCTCGTCGTATCGAACGACACCAGCTTGGCAAGCAGCTCCTTGGTCTCATCAAGAAGCGCGGAAGATGAAATCGTCATAAGAACCTTTCAAATCGTAAAACCGTCGCATCAGAGCGTGCTCCGCGCACTACAGCATGTCGCGTTTTAATGAATTCACAATGCGCCTTAAAACGCCCAATCTTCGGGCGATTTAAGGATCCTGTTAAACGCGACATGCTTCAGTTGAGTGTTGAACGACCTTCCGGACTGTCGAGCGAAAACGCTGGAATTTCAACCTCAAACGGCTCTCCATCAGCATCCATCATGCCATAGCTGCCAACCATCATGCCGCTTGGCTCATTGAGCGGGCATCCTGATGTATAGGTGAAACTCTCACCCGGCTTCAGCACCGGTGTTTCGCCAACCACACCGGGCCCACGCACCTCCTCGACACGCCCTTTGGCATCGGTAATCTGCCAATAGCGTGTTTTAAGTTGCGCGGTCTTCTCACCTTCATTCTCGATCACAACCGTGTACGCCCAGAAGAACCGATCATCATCGGATTCGTGATCAAGGAATTGCGGCGACACGCTCACTCTGATGCCGTGCGTTATGGCTTCATACATAGCTTCATCTTTCATGCGATGTTCGAAACCAATTCTAGCGCAACTTCCGGCGCGATGCCATGCACCTTAGGGTCCAGCTCCACGCAGCTCCCCATAACTCAGTCAAGCGCGCCCTCGATATCATTGCCAAGATCAACGGCTGCTTCCAGCCCCACCGACAGGCGCACCATACTATCCGTAATACCAAGCAGCGCGCGCTCATCCGGCCCCAACCGCTGATGCGTTGTCGTTGCCGGGTGCGTAATAAGACTTTTCGCATCACCCAGATTGTTCGACATTTTGATCAACCGTAGCCGGTTCAGGAATTTAAACGCCGCAGCTTTGCCACCTTTAATCTCGAACGTCACAACCTGACCACCACCACTCATCTGCCGCGCGGCCAACTCCGCCTGCTCGTAATCCGGCGCACCGCAGTAGATCACCCGCTCGACCTCATCCAGTCCTGCCAACCTCCGCGCAATCTCGCTCGCATTCTCGCATTGTTGCCGCACCCGAACCGGCAATGTCTCTAGCCCCTTCAGCATCACCCATGCGTTAAACGGACTAAGCGACGGCCCGGTATGTTTCAGGTAGTTGTGCAGATGATCTTTCACGTAGGCTTGCGATCCGAGCACAATACCGCCGAGGCAGCGCCCCTGCCCATCGATATGCTTCGTTGCTGAATAAACCACCACATCCGCGTCATGTGCGAGAGGCCTCTGCAGCATCGGCGTCGCAAATACATTGTCAACGATCACAATCGCACCAACCTCATGCGCGAGATCCGCCACGGCCTGAATATCAACCAGATCGAGCGTCGGATTAGCCGGCGTCTCAAAGAAGCACACCTTGGTATTAGGCTTGATCGCAGCCTTCCACGCCTCGATATCCGGGCCATGAACCAACGTCGATTCGATGCCAAACTTCGGGCACAGATCCTCAACCACATACCGGCATGATCCAAACAAAGCCCGCGCGGCTACAACGTGATCACCAGCTTTGACATAACTGAGGATCGAAGCACTCACCGCCGCCATGCCCGATGCCACGCCCCGCGCATCTTCCGCGCCTTCCAGCAGCCGCATCCGCTCTTCGAACATCGCAACCGTCGGGTTCGCATAGCGCGAGTAAATAAACCCGCCTGCCTCCGTTTTAAAGCGCTCCTCGGCCTCCTCCGCCGCGTTGTACTGATAGCCTTGCGTCAGAAACATCGCTTCTGACATCTCACCAAAGCCGGAACGCAGCGAGCCACCATGCACCAGCGCCGTTTCGGGCCGCCAGGCGGGATCGATATATTGTTTCGTGGTATCTGATGTCACAGCACGTCTCCGGTCAGGTAAAGAAACTCGACCGACCATCAGAAGCCGGACGAACCCAATTCCGGTTCGCACGCGGCCATTTTAGCTAGTTGTTTTAAGTGGCTGCAAGCCGGCCGGCCAAATCACCACTAATGCTTCAACCCGACCAAAGAGCTACGCTCGCATGGAGGAAAGTTGAAGCTAAAGATATAAAGCTAGTGCCTTGTGCAAGGAACTAGCTCGGTCAAGCATGCTAAACGCACGCTTGACAGCGGGGATTACTCCGTCGAGATGCTTGGCGTCAAGCCACTTTCAGCATAAGCAACCGCATATGACCCAACCGAACGACCAAATGACAGGCGGTATCCTGCCAAGCCAGGCCATCGAGGCGCTCATCGCAGCGGGCGATGTTACGCTCGCCGAACCGATCCTCGACAACCAGCTGCAGCCAGCCAGCCTCGACCTGCGGCTTGGCAACGTCGCCTATCGCGTCCGCGCCAGCTTCCTGCCCGGCCCTGACACCAAAATTTCGGATAAGATCGAAGAATTCGCCCTCCATAAAATCGAATTCGGAGAAGGCGCCGTCCTGGAAACCGGCTGCGTCTACGTTGTCCCATTGCTCGAGTCAGTCACGCTGCCCGGCGACATTTCAGCTGCCACCAATCCGAAAAGCTCAACTGGCCGCCTTGACGTCTTCACCCGCGTCATCGCTGACGGCGTCGGCGCCTTCGACCAGATCCCGGCTGGCTACAAAGGCCCGCTCTACGCTGAAATCTGCCCACAAACATTCCCGATCATCGTGCGCAAGGGCTCACGCCTCAGCCAGATCCGTTTCCGTTCCGGCGATGTCGAAGACAGCGACGCAGCCCTCAAAACCCTGCACGCCGAACAAAACCTAACATCTGACGAGAAAGCTGACATCGCTAACGGCATCGCGCTTACCGTCGATCTCTCAGATGGTTTTGACGGCCCCGTCGGCTACCGCGCCCGCCGCCACACCGGCGTCGTTGACGTCGACGCGGTCGGCGCCTGCGCCATTGCCGACTACTGGGAACCAATCGCACTGACCGGTGCCGACAAGCTCATCCTTGACCCGGACCAGTTCTACATCCTCGCCTCCAAAGAAGCCGTCCACGTCCCCCCAACGCACGCAGCCGAGATGGTCCCCTTCAATCCACTCGTCGGCGAATTCCGCGTCCATTACGCCGGTTTCTTCGACCCAGGCTTCGGCCACGACGCCACTGGCGGCACCGGCTCCCGCGCCGTCCTCGAGGTGCGCTCCCACAAGGTCCCATTTATCCTGGAACACGGCCAAATCGTCGGTCGCCTGATCTACGAACGCCTAACCGCCCACCCCGGCCTGCTCTACGGCACAAGCATGGGCAGCCACTACCAAGCGCAGGGGCTGAAGCTGTCGAAGCATTTTCGCTGATCAACACGCGCCGGCTATTGGCATTTTCTCCAACGAACACGTGAGCCGTTAAAATTGCGCTTCAAATAAGCAACGACAGCGGCCCGTTTGCCTTTGGGCGAATAAAAATCAACCGCGCGGCAGCACGCACGATAGCTGCGCCGTGTCCTAAAACATCCAACGTTGGGCGGCCTCTCGCGTGAAACGCTAAGCGCTTCGCGTCATCGGCCTATACTCACGCCAATCTCAACTAACCGGCTTGCACGGCGTCCAGATCTCAGGCGTCTTCGAGCCAATCGTCACACGAACCTGCTCTTCGTTCATCTGGTCCGCATTGAACTTCGTCCCGGCATCGGGCTCACCTACCGGAATAGCAAAATCAACATGATGCCGATCGACATTCGCCTGCACCGGCTTACCAGCAAACGTCACGTCTTGATGCCCCTTCACCACAAGCGTGCGGCCCCCACCCGGTGGACACCATTGCCCCGCGATCTGATCCGCCACGGCAGGAGAACCCGCAAGCAACGCTGCAACAAACAAACCGGCAAGTGCTCTGCATTTCATAACCAAGACCTCCAGGCTGAACGCAACAAAGTCCAAACTTACCCCACAGTCAGGGCAAGCCGCACCACAATCCTGTGATCGGGCTCTCGCCTACTGCCCATCCCGCTCAAAATATCCGGCAATGAACCGCTCATAAATCGCCGTCAATTCATGCAAATCCGCAATCGCCGTATGCTCATCAACCTGATGGATCGTTTGATTGATCAGCCCGAATTCAATCACCGGGCAATACGCTTGAATGAACCGCGCATCCGATGTCCCACCACCTGTGCTGAGCTTCGCCTCAACATCGGACACCTCACTGATCGCATCACGCATCGCATCAACCAACGGGCCCGGCTTGGTCAAAAACACATCGCCTGTCCCCGCGAAATTCAACTGGATATCAGCACCAATCTCGGTCGCAATCTCACCAGCCGTCTCACGCACCCAGCGCACCATCCCACCACGATCCCAATTGTCGTTGTAGCGGATGTTGAACACCGCCCGCGCTTCAGCCGGGATCACGTTCGACGCCGTATTCGGCACCGAAACGATCGTCACTTCGAGGTTGGTGTTTTCGAAATTCTCCGAACCCTTGTCGATCTCAGCATTCGTCAGCCTATCGATCAGCACAGCCAGCTTCGGGATCGGATTGTCAGCCTGATGCGGATAGGCCGCGTGTCCCTGGCGACCCTTAACCGCCAGCACGCAAGTCAAACTACCGCGACGGCCAATCTTGATCATGTCACCCATTTTATCTGGGTTTGTCGGTTCCCCCACAACACACGCATCAATGCGCTCTTCGCGTTGCTCCATCCAGTCGAGCACCTTCGTCGTACCGTTGATCGACGGCCCCTCTTCATCGCCCGTAATCAGCAGCGATATCGATCCGCGCACCCCGTGCGTCTCGATGTGCCTCAGCGCCGCTGCCACAAAGCAGGCGATACCACCCTTCATATCAACCGCACCGCGACCATAGAGGATGCCATCCTCAATCACCGCGCCAAACGGGTCATGGCTCCAGCCTTTTTCATCGCCGACCGGCACCACATCCGTATGGCCCGCAAAGCACAAGTTTGGGCCTTGCCGGCCATAGCGCGCGTAAAGGTTCTCGACGTCCGGCGTATCCGCTTCCGACATCGTCATGCGGTGACACTCGAAGCCGGCCGTTTCCAGGATGTTCTGCAACAGCGTCAGCGCACCCGCTTCCTTCGGCGTCACGGAAGGGCAGCGCACCAACGCCTGGGTCAGCGTGACGGGGTCTTTCGGGTCCATTGGGTCTCCTGGAGGCCACTTGGCCAATTCGGTGGCCTCAAGTCATATCACCGCCAGCACAGCTGATGCCAGAGAGACCGTTAGGAATCTCCGTTCATGCCCGCCCTCGGTCCTGCCTTAAGCCTCACCGTAGTGGATACGCCGATAGCTGCGCGATGGGATCATGTCATCGGCAATGATATCCCAAACGGTGGCAACGTTCGAGCCTTGGTGCTCTTTGAACATGCCATCAAGGCTGCCCATCTGATTGACCGTGTTGCCCGCCAAACCAAAGCCACGCGCCATCGCCGCAATATCGCCACGGCCATGAATGGCACCGGATGGATCAATATTATTGGCCCGGAATTTATGGAACTCAGCGCCATAACCACCATCATTCATGATCGCCATAAGCATACGGATGCCATGCCGCTTGATCGTATCGAGCTCTTGCGTATGCATCATCAGGCTGCCGTCACCTTCGATCAGACACACCTTGCCGTCACCACGCGCCTGGGCGACGCCAATCGCCGCCGCCAGCCCCGAACCAATCGCGCCAAAATCATTGATGACATGGTACTTTTCCGCCGGTCGCCCTTTCAAATGCGTCATCGCAATCGAGAAATAATGGCCGCCTCCGATCACCAGATCCCAATCTTTCGGGATCGTCCGATCGAGCTCTTCGATAACGCGGCGCTGATCAAGCATGCCGGGTTGCCCCGGATACTCTTTCCGGTCCGGGTGATCATTCGCAATCTGCGCTGCCATATCAGGCGTTCTCAATCCGGTCTTCGTTATCCCTCGTGTTTGCAGCTGGGTTAAAATTGCTTCCGCAGCAGCTTTGGCATCAGCACGCACATGCAGGTCCGACGTCTTGAGGCCCTGCCAAAGCCCACGCGGATTGGTGTCGATCTGCACGACCTGCGCACCAGGATACAGATAGCCGCCCTCCGTCGTGTAGTGGCCAAGCCCAACCCCGATACCGATAACAAGATCGGAGTAGGCAAACTGTTCCCGCGCGAAATCACTGGCAAATGCGCCAGCAAGATCGATGTTGTACGGATTGCCATCGAACAGCCCCTTGCCAAGCAGCGATGTCGCGAGCAGCGCACCAGACTGTTCCGCAACAGCCTCAATCGCTTCACGCGCGCCAGACCACATCGCGCCACGTCCTGCAAGCAGAACCGGCCGCTCGGCTGCCGCGATCATATCGCAGACTTTGCTGACGATCTCCGGGTCCGGAATTGGCCGCTGCGCCACCGGCACCAACTCCCCCGATGGCTTGTAATCAGTCAGATGCGGCCACGGCTGCTTCTGCATATCCATCGGGATCGAAATCACCACGGGTTTGCGCTCCACCTGCGCCACCTGAAAAGCCTCACGCACATTATCGAGCATCCGGTCGACATGCTTCACCGCCACGTAATGCGCACCGGTTGCCAACGCCAGCGGTGCCATATCCAATTGCTGCAAATACCAAGACGCCCCAATCGGCGAGTCGCCAGCGAACACCACCAATGGAATATTCGCCCGTGCCGCCATCGCCAGCGACGTCATGATTTGCGTGAACCCCGGACCACACGTCGTTGACGCAACCCCAACCTTACCGGTCGCGCGGTGATAGCCCTCAGCCATCGAAACCGCGCACGATTCGTGCCGCGCATGAATAACCCGCATGCCGGGCCGCCCCTACATCGCTGTCGACCAATACATATTGGCATCGCCCATCAGCGTAAACAGCGTATCGACGCCCTCAGCTTCGAATGCCCGCGCCAACATATCGGAGGTAATCAGTTTGCTCATGTCACTTATTTCCCTTGCCAAAGAGGCTGCCAGCCCAAGATTTGAATGCTGCCCAGAGCAGCGCGAACGCATTGAGTTCTTTAGCGGCGGTAACAGGTTTGCGTGTTGAAGCACCGACAGCAGAAGCCGGCTCACCAATCGGCTCGTAAGGCTTGTCCACTACTGAGGATGCTGGTTCGCCCGTTAGCTTTGACATATTAGCTGCGAACTCAGCCAGCAGTGCCCGCGCGACATGCACACCACCCGCGTTCGCAAACGTCTCAAGCGGTCCCGAAACGCTGTATTCGCCATCAACCGTCAATTCCGTCGCGTCACCCGCAGCAGCTGCCGTCACCACCCCATTGGTAGTGCCCGCGACGCACCGCGCTGATCAATCCCGCGCCCCTCGATCGTACAGGTATGCGCATCATGGTTGTATGTCAGTTCCGCTTCACCGCGAAAAACCGCAACCGTCGGTCCGAATTTGACGCTGATCGAGCCCTTCCAGAGATCGTCTTCCCGGTCCGGCAACAACGTTGCGCCCGGAATACAGGACGCAACGGTCTCTGGGTCCGAAAGCAATGGCCAGACCTCATCCAGTGGCGACGGAATTGTAATCTTCTCGGTCAGCGTGGGCATGCACAGCCTTTGGGCGAAATGGCAGGGACAGCCGCAAAGCTTAATCCAGGTGTGATGAACGCTCAATTCGATGAGCGATAGCTGTACCTCACCCAAAGGCCATGACAGAATTGGCCATATTCCGGAAAGCCCAGCTCCCGGAAAGTACAGCCCCCTGGAGTGCAGCAGATGGCAGAGACATTCGCGGCAACGCAAGACCGCCATGAGATCGACGTCGAAAACGTTGTCTACCTGCGCCACGGCGAAACCGAACTTCAGGCCACAATCTATCGCCCTCGTGGCGACGGCCCGTTTCCGATGATGATTGACCTGCACGGCGGTGCCTGGTGCAGCGGCGACCGGCACAGCAACAAGCTGCTGTCAGAAACACTGGCCCGCAACGGCATCATTGTCGCCGCGCTCGATTTCCGCCAGCCGCCAGAAGCCGGCTACCCAGGCGCCATGGCTGACATCAATTTCGGTGTCCGCTGGCTCAAGGCTGATGCCGCCAAATTCGGCGGCAATCCAAACAAAGTCGGCATGGTTGGTATTTCAAGCGGCGGCCAACAAGCCATGCTCGTCGCCATGCGCCCTCACGACGCCCGATACGCTGAAATCAGCCAGTCTGAAACCAACGGACACGATGCAAACGTCGGCTGCGTCGTGCTGTGCTGGCCCGTCATCGATCCACTTGGGCGCTACCAATACGCCAAACAACGCATCGCGGCTGATGACGGCTATCCAACGCAGTTGTCTGGTGCCTTGGCGAGTCACGACAAATTCTGGATCACCGAAGACGCGATGTCAGAAGGCAGCCCGCTCCGCATCCTAGAGCGCGACGAAGACATTGCCTTACCACCAGTCCTCTACCTACAAGGCGAGGACGACCAGATGCACCCACGCCCCCACCTCGACCGCTTCGTAGAACTCTACCACGAACGCGGCGGCCAACTCGATCTCGGTCTCTACCCCGGCGAGGTCGAAGGCTTCGTAACTCGCACACCAAATTCACTAGCAAACCAAAAATCCGGAACAAAGCGCATCATCGCATTCATCCATCAACACCTTGGCTAAAACTCAAATCAGGAGAACCACCATGACAAACATCATCCGTGCCAACGCACGCGACACCAAGACCCAGCCCAACACGAACTTCGTTGGCACAGTCTATGCGGACGAAGTCAGTGTCGGCCAGGCCCCATCGCGCATGCGCTCAACCCGAGTGACGTTCACGCCGGGCGGTCGCACCAACTGGCACACACACCCCGTTGGCCAGGTCCTGTTCTGCCTGATCGGTGTTGGCCGTTATCAACTGGAGGGCGACCAGGTCCACGAGATCCGCCCCGGTGACACCGTCATCATCCCACCTGGCGCCAAGCACTGGCACGGCTCTGCACCAGGACAGCTGTTCTCCCACCTCGCCCTTTCCGAAAACGACGACAACGGCAACGGCGCTGATTGGCTCGAACCCGTATCGGACGATGACTACAACGCTCAGCCCGCACCGATGACCTGATCGGCTTTAGCCAAACCTCACTCGAGGCCGTCTCACAACACGCAACGCGTTGCCCAAACGCCAGGAAATTCACGATGTCCAACACACAACTCAAACCCGTCAATCCCGGCACCCGCGACCGGGTCAGCGCTGAAGAATGGGAGGTCCGTGTCAATCTTGCCGCCGCCTACCGCCTTGTCGACCTCTACGGCATGACCGACATGATCGCCAACCACATCTCTGCGCGCGTACCGGGCGAAGACAGTCACTTCCTGATCAATCCCTACGGTCTCCTCTACAAAGAGATCACTGCGTCCAATCTCGTCAAAATCGACCTCGACGGCAACATCATCGGCGAACCGGAACTCGATCTGGGCATCAATCGTGCCGGCTTCGTGATCCACAGCGCCATCCACAAGGGGCGCCACGATGTCGACTGCATCATCCACACGCACACACCCGCTGGCATGGCGGTCTCAGCCCTGAAGAGCGGCCTGCTTCCGATCACCCAAACCGCCACGCGCTGGTCAAAAATCGCCTATCACGACTTCCAGGGCCTCGCCGTTGATCTCGACGAGCAGGCCAGCCTCGTCAAAAGCCTTGGCGATGCCGAAGTCATGATCTTGCGCAATCACGGCCTTCTGGCGCTTGGTGCATCAATCCCCGAAGCGTTCAACAACATCTACCGGATGGAGCTTTCCTGCAAAGCACAAATCATGGCGATGTCATGCAACGACGAACTCGTCATCCCGTCACCCGAAGTTGTCGCCCGCGCGCAAAGCCAGTGGCAACCAAACGTCACCCGCCGCTATGGCATGCTCGAGTGGCCACCGATGCTACGCCAGTTGGACAGTATCGACGATAGCTACAAGCACTAGCTCACGCTTCTAAAGACATTCCGAAGCTCTCTTGCATCCCCGGAAAATGCATCAGCATTTATCCGGGGACCTCACACCGATTGATAAGTTCAAATACCCACCTAAGCAGGCTTCGGTCGCGCCAACAGAAACACCAACGGCAACGTCACAAACGACGCGATCGCCGTCAGCTGAAACACTTCGAGATACCCAATCAGCTGAGCCTGCCGAGACACCAGATCATCCAGCTGCGCGAGATGATGCGGTGAACCACTCGAAACCAGATCCGACAATGGCCAATATTTATAGGCCGCATTAAACGGCGACACGTTCTCAACCAACTCCGACCGCGTCACGCTGCTGACCCGCGCCACAATGAACACCGCAACAGAAATCCCAATCCCACTACCGGCTGACCGCACCAGATTCCACATTGAAGCCGCTTCCGTGCGATGACGTTGATCGAGCGTCGCAAACGTCAGCGCTCCAAGCGGCACAATAATCGACCCAGCCCCGATGCCCTGCACGACACTCGTCCAAATAATCTCAAATGGGCCAACGTCAAGATTCCATCCAGCCATATACCAGCTCGGAACCCCGATCATCAGGAAGCCCGCGAACAGCGTCAGCCGCGGATCAATGCGCCCACCGATCCGGCCAAGCACCAGCATAGCCACCATCAATCCAAGACCACGCGGCGACATTAGCAGCCCCACCGTCGAAACCGGATACCCCTGCAACCCCGACATAAACGGTGGCAACAGGATCATCGGCGGCAATGTCAGCATACCGTAGATAAAGGCGAACAGCATACCCAACGAATAGTTGCGGTCCGCCATCAGCCGCAAGTTCACGATCGGCGCCCTGCTCGACAAGCTATGTACGACAAAAAGATACAGGCCGAGCAGACAAAGCCCCGCTTCAATCTGAATTTCAATCGCTTCGAACCAGTCCTGCCGTTCACCTCGATCGAGCAGCAACTGGAAACAGCCAACACTCATCGCAAGCGCTAGAAAGCCGAACGCATCAAAGCGCGTCTTCGCGCGCTCCTGATTGTCGGCTGGCAGAAAAAACAGTCCGCCAAGGTAAGCAATAATCCCCACCGGAACGTTGATATAAAACACCCAACGCCAATCATAGAGCTCGGTCAGATACCCACCAACCGTCGGCCCGATCACCGGTCCAAATATGACACCCAGCCCCCACAATGCGGTGGCACGGGCATGCTCTTCAGGTGGATAGCTGTCCAGCAGCAGCGCCTGGCTGAGTGGCAATAAAAAAGCGCCAAAACACCCCTGCAAAGCCCGGAACAAGATTTCCGTCTGCAATGAGTTGGCAGCACCGCAAAGAAACGAGAAGAAGGTAAAGCCAGCAATCGCGATCAAGAACAATCGCTTCCGACCAAACGTATTGCTGAGCCAGCCTGTCGTTGGCAACACAATCGCGCTCACAACGATATACGACGTCATCACCCAGGCGATCTGATCCTGAGTGGTCGAGAAGGTGCCCTGCATATGCGGCAAGGCGACAGCCGCAATCGTCCAGTCGATCGAATAGATCATGCTGGCCAGAATTGCGGTTGCCGTTATCAGGCACCGATTTTTAACCGGTTCGTCGATGGTTGCCTCTCACGTGCAGAAGAAGCACTTTGTGACACGGCATCGCCGCGCGCCAATTCCTCCCCCAAGAGTTCAGCTAACAAGCTTCATTGCGGCAGCCCAACCATACGTCCGATTAGTTCACGACCCCGCCATTCACCTGCAGCAGCTGGCCGTTAATAAACCCACCCTTGTCAGAACATAGCAATCCGACCAACGCCGAAATATCATCGGAAGTACCAAGCCGCCCAACCGGATTGCTCTGCAACAGATTCTGGAAATTCGCATTGCTCACAACATCAAGGTCTTCGTCCGGGAAGGTGCCTGGCGAGATGATATTCGACGTTATCCCTTGTGGTCCGAACTCACGCGACAGTGCCTTCGTCAGTCCCCAGGCCGCATGCTTTGAAATCGTCACACTCGGCCGCCCGCCAGTACCCTGCTGAGCATTCATGCCAGTGAAATTGATGACACGCCCCCAGCCTGCTTCCACCATGCCAGGCAGAAATGCTCGAGCCAGCCACACCGCCGCGCCAAAATTAACGTCCATGACCCGTGCGATGTCAGCGTCCGATAGTTCGAGAAAAGACGCTCCCGGCCGGATCGCCGCATTGTTAATCAACACATCGACCCGCCCAAACGTCTTGAGCGCGCTTGCCGCCATCGCCTCGACGCCGGCCCGATCACCAATATCGGTCATTTCAACAAGCGCATCCGTCCCAATCGCCCGCACTTCGTCGGCAACGCGGTCGCAATCGTCCTTCTTGGTCGAGCCATTGATGACAATATTGAAACCAGCCCGCGCCAGTTCCTTGGCACAGCTGCGGCCCATGTTTCTGCCCGAGCCCGTAATCAATGCCGTCTTTGCGCCTTTAGCCATGCCGTCTCTCCCGCTTTGTATGACGTTTGACGGCAATCTGGCTGAGGCCACGCAGCAAAGCAATCATCCGCTGGATGGTGAGCCGTTGTGAAAACGACGCACACTCATCTAAGATCAATACAAAATGTCGACCGCTCCATATCGACAAATATTTCCTCGGAGGCTCCCAGATGTCTGACCTGCCACTCTCCCGCTTCAAGGTCCTCGACTTGACCGCTCACCGCGCCGGACCAACCGCCGTCCGCCAGCTTGCCGACTGGGGTGCCGATGTCATCAAAATCGAGCGCCCAACCAAAGGTGGCGTCGACTCGATGGGCGGTAAGTTGCATGGGCCTGACTACCAGAACCTGCACCGCAACAAGCGCAGCCTGACCCTTGATCTCAAAAGCGACGAAGGCCGCGGCATCTTCATGGAGCTTGCCAAGGACGCAGACGTCGTCGTCGAAAACTACCGCTCTGATGTCAAAACCCGCCTCGGCGTCGACTACGCGGCCGTATCTGCAATCAACCCGCGCATCGTCTACGGCAGCATATCCGGCTTCGGCCAGACCGGCCCCGACGCCACAAGACCCGGCGTCGACCAGATCGCGCAAGGCATGGGCGGCCTGATGTCCATCACCGGCTTGCCAGGCCAAGGCCCCGTCCGCGTCGGCATCGCGATCGCGGATCTCACCAGCGGCATGTTCCTCGCCCAGGCAATCATGATGGCACTCCTCCAGCGCGAACAAACCGGCAAGGGCCAGTGGGTCCACACATCGCTGCTGGAGTCGATGATCTTCATGCTCGATTTCCAGGCAGCACGCTGGACCATGAAAAGTGACGTTGCCGGCCAGGCTGGCAACGATCACCCGACCTCCGTCCCAACCGGCGTATTCGCCACTTCCGACGGCTACATCAACATCGCAGCATCGGGCGGGCGCACCTGGGAGCAATGCTGCAAAGCCATCGGCAAACCCGAAATGATTGAAGACGCCCGTTTCGTGACACCAGCCTTACGATCCGAAAACCGCACCGCTCTATCCAGCGAAATTGGCGATGTCATCAAAACCAACACCAAGGCCTACTGGATCGAAAAAATGACGGAAGCCGGCGTCCCAACCGGTCCGATCAACGCCATCAACGAAACCTTCGCCGAACCCCAGGTCGAGCATCTTGGCATTGCAACACCGACCACCCACAAAGACCTCGGCACCTTCGACATCGTCGGCCAACCGATCAACATGACCGCCGCCCCACAACCCGGCGCTCTAAAACCAGCTCCCGACCCCGGCCAACACACCCAAGAAATCCTCGAAACCCTCGGCTACGACGCAGATGCAATCGCAGCACTGCGGGAACGTGGATTAATCTAAGAGCGCGACGTCAACTTCTGCCAGCAGTGCAATGTCCGTATTCTCGTGGAACCTCTGCTTACGACCTATGGCAAACAATCAATCTTGCGCTGTGATAGCCCGTATACTTCTCCTCCGGCACAGAGAGGATTGAATGAGCGACGAACCAAAAATACTTGTTCACCGCTTCTATCATGAAGTTTGGAACCGCGCCGATGAAGCCGTGGCACGGAAAATTCTTCACAGTGAGTTCAAATTTCGAGGCTCCCTTGGCCCTGAGAGAGTCGGGCCTTCAGGCTTCATTGGATACATGCGCTCCGTGCATGTTGCCTTGGCTGACTATACCTGCGAGATAGATCATCTCGTAACATCGGGCACCGATGCTGCTGCCAGGATGGTTTTTCATGGAAGACATCAAGCCGAATTTTTCGGCGTACATGCGACTCAACGGACAATTCGATGGGCCGGAGCCGCCTTCTTCGAAACCAGAGAACAACAGATCATGAGCCTTTGGGTACTGGGTGATATTGACAGTGTGAAAGCCCAACTAGGTGCATCTGGACAAGAGCCATTTTAGACAGGTGATTAACCCATCGGCACTTTGTGTTTCAGCCCGAAGACCCCGCCTTAACCTCGCCGTACCGCCACCCGCTCCCGGTGCAACGTGTAAAGCCCAGCGCTAATCACAATCATCGAGCCAACAATAGTGCCGGTGCTCGGCACCTCATTAAATACCAGGTAGCCCATGATCATCGCCCACAGCACGACGCTATACCGAAACGGCGCGACCGCTGATATTTCTCCGGTCCGCATCGCTTCAATCAGGCTATAGTAGCCGACCAGCACAAACGCCGACGTCCCGGCAAGCTGCATCATGGCCGGGGTCGACGGCACGACCAACGTTTCCGTCAAAGCCAAAGCAGCGCCTGCAAACATCGTCACGATTGCCGTAATAAACGTGATCGCCAACGACGGCGCTGCCTTAGCAATATACCTTGTCGCCAAGTCCCGCGCTGTCACGCAAAGCACCGTGCCGATCGCCACCAGATACCAGATCGAGAACTCAGTTGTCCCCGGCTGAATAATCAACAGCACGCCAAGAAAACCAACGCCTGATGCTGTCCAGCGGCGCCACCCAACCGGTTCGCGAAGAATGATCGCAGCCGCCGCCGTAATCGTCAGCGGGACCGCCTGCAACACACCTGACACACTCGCCATCGGCAATCGAAACAATGCGGACATAAATGTAAACGCAGCGCCAATCTCGGCAACGTTGCGAATAAAAACCGGCCATGAATAAATTTTGAAAAGAACTGCCAGGCCGCTGCTGAAGGCAACAATTGGCAGCATAATCAGACACGACATCACGCCGCGAAGTGCCAACATTTGCCCAAGCGGTAATTCGTCCGATGTCGCCTTCATCAGCGTATCGCTGCACACAAACGCACCCATCGCGATCACGATGAGCCCCATCGCACGCAGGTTGGCGCTGGCTTTAGATGTTACGTCAGGAGCCGGCTTCGCGCGCGCATCTACTTCACTCATTGCGCTGCATCAGCCCACCGCTCCCGTATCAGCCACCCGTCACGCTCATATGGCGTGACACCGATGGCTTATTCGAGCGACGATCGATAATGAAATCATGGCCCTTAGGCTTGCGCCCGATCGCTTCATCAATGGCAGCTCCGATAACCGCCGGATCTTCGCTCGCCCTGAGTGGCTCCCGCAGATCAGCCGCATCGTCTTGACCAAGGCACATATACAGCGTTCCCGTGCATGTCAGTCGAACGCGGTTACAGCTTTCGCAAAAATTGTGCGTCATCGGCGTGATGAATCCAACTCGGCCACCGGTTTCCTTGACCTGCACATAACGCGCCGGACCACCGGTCTTGTAGGGAATGTCTTCCAACGTATAGCGGCTCGCCAAATCAGCGCGCACCATCGACAACGGCAGATACTGATCCGTTCGGTCACCATCGATATCGCCAAGCGGCATTGTCTCGATCAACGTCAGATCATAGCCGTTGCCATGCGCAAACTTCATGAGGTCTTCGATCTCGTCATCGTTAACGCCCTTGAGCGCAACCGCATTGAGCTTAATCGCAAGTCCGGCCTTTTGCGCCGCAGCCATACCGCCCATCACTTTATCGAGATCACCCCAGCGCGTAATCTCTTTGAACTTGTCCCGCTTCATCGTGTCGATCGACACGTTGACCCGCCGCACACCGCAATCAGCAAGCTCATCAGCAAAGCGCGCCAGCTGGCTGCCATTCGTCGTCAACGTCAGTTCTTCAAGCGCACCGGACACAAGGTGCCGCGACAGATCCCTGAACAACTGCATGATGTTACGACGGACCAACGGCTCGCCGCCCGTGATCCGCAGTTTGCGAACGCCCTTGTCAACAAACGCCGTGCATAGCCGATCAAGCTCTTCCAACGTCAACAGCTCACGCTTGGGCAGGAACGTCATATGTTCCGACATGCAGTACACGCAGCGAAAATCGCAGCGGTCCGTGACGGATACCCGCAAATAAGTAACGGCGCGGCCAAAAGGGTCGATCATGTCCACTGCAGGACGCTCGGCAAGTGCCGCGGTGGAGCTTGAAATAACAGCCATGATTGTTGTGATCTCGATACTTGAGTGGTGCGGCGCAACCTCCGTTGGGTGGGTTTGCTATCGATTGGCCGCCGATCTAGCCTTGAATGTAGTGCATGCCAGCCCAACCGCCAAGAGAAGCTTGCCAATGAGTGGAACGACAATCGCGATCGAAAGCCCGGATCAACCCGATGTGATCGCCCTGCTTAGAGCATCGGATCTCTACCACGCCGCCCTCTATCCATCTGAGAGCAATCATTTGGTCGACCTTTCAGCACTGCTCAACGAGAATGTGCGCTTTCTAGTTGCCCGCACATCTGGGAGTACCGTCGTCGGCTGCGGCGCCATATTTCTATGTCGCCAACCAACGCCCACGTCGGCTGAGTTGAAGCGGATGTGGGTCACCCCGAGCGCCCGCGGCACCGGCCTTGGCAAACACCTACTGTCCAAGCTTGAAGCCACGGCGATAAGCGAGGGCTCAACAGTCTTGCGTCTCGAGACCGGTATCAGCCAGCCCGAGGCAATACGGCTCTACAAGGCCGCCGGCTATTGCGAGCGCGCTCCGTTCGGCAGCTATACGCCAGATCCACTCAGCATTTTCATGGAAAAGCCTGTTGCATAGTCCGCCGCACAGTTAACTCGCACCGTAACCTCTATCGATCGGCCACCAGCTGCTGAAACTGAGCGGGTGTCTGGTAACCTGTTTCACTGGCACCGGAAGCGCGCTGAAAATCGCGTATCGCCACACGAGTCTGATCACCGAAAATCGCATCTATCGGCCCCTCATAGAAGCCTTTAGCCTTGAGGATGCCCTGGATCACCTTGCGTTGCTGGCGCCCAAGCAGCGCTTCAACAACCTGCAAAGACTGAATGTTAGCAACATTGACCGGTGGAGCTGTTGTCTTCGAAGAATCGGGCAACGGCTGTTTCGGCGCGCTGTTCACTTCTGCGAGTTTTCGCTCCGCTGCGGCTTTCCTCGCAGCAGCCGACATCGCAGCAGCCAATTCGCGCTTCGCCTTCGCTTCAGCCGTACTCTTTGCAGCATCAGCTTTCCGGTCCGCCTCAAGTGCCGCCGCAGCCAACTCGCGTCTCGCATTGGCTTCAGCCTCACGGGCACGTTTTTCCGCCTCCTGGGCCCGTTCCACCGCTTGATTTAACCGGGTTTCAGCCAGCTCTCGCGCTTTCCGGTCTGCGTCATTCGAGCTCGCAACCTTCGGCACTTCAGATTTCGTCAGGTCTTCCGACAGATTACTTTCATTAATTTTGCCAATAATACGCCCTGTGCCACCGGCTGACGCGCCATCGACCAGCGCTGCCAGCATCATTGGCTTTTCGCTTGCAACCTCGATCACATCTTTCATCGCCTGCGCTGATACACTGTCGACACGCGAAACCGGCACCTTTGTCGAAGTGGAAAATACCGCAACGATATTGTCTGGTGGCTCAGTCGCAAACCCTGGCTGCACCCCAACGCCTGCAACCGTTGATGGAATATCAGGTACCGTTGTCAGCAGCAGCAGCGCTCCGGATTTCGCCCGGTGAGCGATGTCCGCTATGTTCGCAACAGACAGCCCGCGCGAAAACAGATCCGTCGCCCGCCGAACACGCGCATTGGTCGGCAGAAAGAACGATTGCCGCCGGTAGGTTGCAAAATGCCCGGATGCCACGATCAGCGCGAAATCGGCAGACGTCGCCTTGCGCGAGAACTCGCTCAACGCAGCACGCGCCGCCGCATTGCCCGGGTTTGCTACCAACACCACGTCAAAGCCTTGATCCCGCAACGCCTTTTCGAGTGCCTGGTTCTGCGCAACCGTGACCTTTGATGCCTTAAAATGCTGGTATTTCTCAGCACCAAGCAGCAAAGCAACGCGGCCTTTCGCCTGCACTGCCGTCAGCGTAATACCCATGAGGCAGAGCACAGCAAAAAAGCGTACGATTCCGTAGCCTATTATTTTACCAATTGGCCCCAATATGCGGTCCAGCCAAGTGAAAATAACACTTTTCTCGCACGGACCAGCACGTGGCACTCTTGCGGTCGACAAACCGTAAAATCGTCTCATGCTGTGCGCGTTCATGTTGGGAATCGCTCCTGAGTGAGCTAAAAGTCGGACAGATGTTCGGCGCATCGGGAAATTGATCAAATCGGGAGTATTCCTTATGGGTTTGCGGCTCAAGTTTAATGTCATACTAGCTTTAACCCTAGGAGCTGTGGACTCTTAGGGATTCCCTTAGTTTGCGAATACTGATTCAAGGTAGCTTTCAGCAGGAGGCGACCATGAGTGTTTTGGATCGAGCGATTTTAAGCGACCGGCAATGGGATCGGATATCAGACCGCGTCA
>CAJQQK010000174.1 GCA_905480435.1 uncultured Hyphomicrobiaceae bacterium
ATCGAGGGCATCAATTCTCTCGTCCAGGCCGCAAAAGCCAAGGCGCGCGGCTACCGAAACAGCAAGACCTTGAAGGCCGTCACCTACCTCATAGCTGGCAAACTCGACCTCAGGCTACCCACTTGAAACGTCGGGTAGCCAGTTTCACGGGCACGATCACGGGAAATTGCTGAGTATTGAATTTCGAATATTCATCGACCGTACTAACATTCGGTCACTTACTAAATAAATGAGAGACATTGAATTCCTATAATGCCGGCACCAGATAAGATTCGATTTAACTGAGAGATCGACACCAAAGGTTCCGGCAGGGCCTCCGCACACAACAGGAGGATCGAATGGATCGTGCGCAAGAAAAGCAGTTCATCAACGAACATGCCAGCTCCTGGCTGCTGGTCAAGAGTACGTGGCTGGTTTTTGCTGTCATCGTAGCGGGTGTAATCGTGTACGCCTCGTCACCTCTCGCGCCATCGAATGGTCGTAACAACCAATCGTTGCAAGGTGACTGGTATGAGACCGCGCCCAGGCTCCAGCATCAGGACGACGACCCGGACGAGTTCTTCGATCCGTCGGATTCGTAACGCCAATCCACAGGCCTAAAGCATCAATCTTGGCAGGAAGAGAACGATCTCCGGGAACAAGATCAGAAGCGTCAGCGTTATAATGTCGAGGAGCAAAAACGGCATCACGCCGGTAAAAACATCCTCGAGTGAAAGCGGTACCGGCGAGGCGGATCTGACGACATACACGTTGAGCCCAACCGGCGGCGTGATGAGAGAAATTTCGGCCAGCTTGATCGCGATGACGCCAAGCCAGATTGGGTCGTAGCCGGAGCCGACCATGATCGGGAACATCACCGGCAGCGTCATCACCATGATCGCGATTGGGTCAATCAGCATGCCAAGAATGAGATACGTGATCGCGAACGCCAGGAGGTACATGTAAGGCGGCAGACCAAGCCCGAGCAGCCAGCCAGAAATTTCTGTGATGAGCCCGGTATAAGTCAGGAAGCGTGCGAACAGGATGCCACCAATCACGATGATAAAGATCGTCGAAGTCGTGACGCCGGCCTCTTTGAATGTATCGACCAGAACACTGCGGCTCATGCGTCCTTTGGCGATGACGATCAAAAACGCTCCGAAGGCACCGACAGCGCCTGCGTAAGTGGGGATAAATAGGCCGGTATAAATGCCGCCGATCACCAGGATAAACAGGAAGGCGATGCCCCAAACGCCGGTCAGCGAACGCCAACGCTCGGCGCGTGAAATCTTGATGTCGGGTATAGGCGCAAGCTCCGGCCAGCGCTTCACCATGGCATAGATGCCAAGCATATATATCGCAGCCGATATGATGCCCGGGATCAACCCGGCAACCAGTAACTGGGCGACCGACTGTTCGGTAATGACGGCGTAGATCACCATCAAAATGCTCGGCGGAATGAGCGAAGCCAACGTGCCGGACGCCGCAATACAGCCGGCGCTGAGCCGCTTGTCGTAGCCAAACTTGGTCATCTCCGGCATCGCCATGCGTGTGAACACGGCGGCATTGACGATCGTCGAGCCGCACGCCGCGCCAAATGCAGCCGAGGCGACAGTCGTCGCCATCGCGAGTCCGCCCGGAAGCCGGCCAAGCCAGTTGAACGCCGCGAGATAGAGGTCCTTCGTCAATCCGGCCTGATTGGAAAGCGCGCCCATAAGGATGAACAGCGGAATGACGGCAAGTGTAAACGAGTTAGTTGTGCTGAACGGCACGGTTGCCAGTTGTGCCCAAGCGGCGTCCGGCCCGATTGTCAGATACATCCCAAGGATGCCGCCAAGGCCAAGCGCGACGCCAATATGAACGCCCGTGGTCAGCAGAAAAAACATGACGGCAAGAACAATAATGCCGGTCGTGGCTGGATCGAGCAACCTTATATCCCTTTATGATTGATTACAGCATGTCGCGTTTTAAAGGGTTCACAATGCGCCATAAAACGCCCAATCTTCGGGCGATTTATGGCTCCGATTAAACGCGACGTGCTCCAGGTTTGGTTGCTTCATCGGACAGGTCCCCGAGCGGAATGCCTGGCACAATTGCATGTTGGGATGGCAATGGATCGCCGGTTGCGATGCGGCGAATGTCAGAGAACATATCGATGATCAGCCGCACGATCAGCAATCCGGTGCCGACAGCCAGAATGATGCGGGCTGGATAAAGCGGAAACCGAATGAGGCCAACTGTTGCTTCGCCGATTTCCCAGCTGATAAAGACCTCATTGACCGCTTGCCAGCACAGCAGCCCGAAAAAGATAATCGCGGCCAGATCAGTTATCACGTCCATTGCAGCTTGAACCCGTGGCCCCATGCGGGTGTAAAGCAGTTCAACCCGGATATGGCTCCGTTGAATCTGAGCGTAGGTCAACGCGCCAAAAACAATCAGCACCATCGTGCTCTCGGTCAGTTCACGCGCACCTGGTAGTGGCTGCTGCAGAACCTGCGTTCCAACGACATCACCGACACCGAGGAACATCGACATCAAGAGGCCGACCCCGCCAACCAGCAGGATGATAAGGGCAAAGCGTTCCAGAAAATGATTGAACGTCTTCAAGGTGGCATCCGCTAATTGATGAGCGCCAAATTGTAAGCGCCCGACAGCGGAAACTGCCGGGCGTATTCAGGGATGGAACTCCCGGACCTACTTCATCATCGACTTCCAGGTGCTGGCGACTTCTTCGGCTTTCGCGCCAAGACCCTTCTTCTTCATGTCATCAACCCAGTTCTGCAGCAGATCTGGCGCGGCCTTGCGCCATTTGGCCATTTCGGCTGGTTGGAACGGTTTGATGATGCCGCCTTTGGCTTTAATCGCCTCACCGGCTTTCGTCTCAGCAGCACCAATCCAACTGATGTATTCTTTGCCGGACTTTTGGCCTTCCTCAATCATGATGGCCTTGATGTCGTCTGGCAGCTTCGCCCATTTCCGCTTGGAAATCACGATCAGATGGCCTGTGATCGACATGATCGGGCCGCAGCTGTATTTGCCCGGTTCATAGAGACGGTTTGAAAGGATGTTGCCGCGGTTGAGGAATGAATAATCGAGCGAGCCACGCTGCAGCGCTTCGTAAACACTACCAACCCCGACAGAAACCGGCGTCGCTCCAACAGCTTGATGCAATTTTGGAATATCAGCACCAAAACTGCGGATCTTTTTACCTTTCAGCCCGGCCATCGTATCGCAGCCAGCTGACTTGCCGGTCAGGTAGTATTCGCCAAGTGGTTGGTGGAACAGAAACTGGACACCCATTTTGTCCAACTCTTCTTTAAACACCGGTAGCTTCTTGTATGATGCCGCTGAAATCTCCATCGCCTGTTTTGGTGAACTGAAAACGAATGGAATTTGGTAGGCTTTCCAAAACAACAAGCGGTCAGCGTAATAGCCAGGCACGACGGAGGCCATGTCAACAGCGCCACGTCCGGCGAGCGGCAGCAATTCATTGCCTTTGCCAAGGCCGCCGGCAAACGTGATGTCAATTTTAACGCGGCCTTTGGTGCGCTCTTCGACGCGTTTTGCGAAATCCTTCTCAACCTGCACAAACGGGCTGTTGCCGAGGTAGTGCCCCCAACGCAACTTGAACTCCTGTGCCTGAGCGGCACTCGCAATTCCCAGAGCACCAATAGCGGTCGTAATGGTCAGTAATCGGCGTGTCGACAAACTCATGAACTTCTCCAATCCGTGGCACAGATATTTCAGAGTAGTGCGTGCGGGCCAACTTAGTCGGCGCAGCAATCGTCAAGACAACATCATGCTAGACCGCTAGCGCCGTACGACCAAGCGGGAATTCGGTCGACGATTGGCGGGTTGGCATCTCAACTGGTCAACCAAGCTTGCGAGCGATGAACCGCCCAGTGCCGACAGCATCACTCTGCAGGGCGCCATCTCGGACGGCAAAGCGGCCGCGCACCATCGTATGGCGCACCTGACATGACATTTCTTCGCCTTCATAGATTGAGTAACCCGCGTCCGTTGCCAGAGATGACTTATCGACGGTCCAGGGGGACTTCATATCGAGGATCGCAAAGTCGGCATCGGCACCGGGCACGATCTGGCCTTTGCGCGGCGCCAATCCCATGGCTTTGGTGGGATTGGCCGTCACCATGTTGGCGAGCCGCGCAAGTGGGATGCCTCTGCGCGTGTGCCCTTCGGTAAACAGCGCGGGCAGAAATGCATCAAGTCCCGGAAAGCCTGGTTGAGCCTTCCAGATGCCACCATCCTTGGATGCGACCGGGCGGTGGATATGGTCTGTCGCAACCGTGTCGATCTCACCATCGGCGATGCCGCGCCACAGCGCCTCGCGATCTTCGGGCGTGCGTAATGGCGGATTGACCTTGCCGATTGCACCTATGCCGCTGCTGGTATCGTGGGTGAGATAGTGGGCGCAGGTCTCGATGGTGACCCGCGCACCAGCGTTGCGCTGCGTGATTGCGGCCGAGAGTGCCTCTGCCGACGATGTGTGAACGCCATAAACTGGCGTGTCGGTGATGCGCCCGAAATAACAGGCGCGTTGTAAGGCATCCGCTTCGACAAAGCCGGGGCGGGTTGCGTTCCAGGTTGCCAGGCCACCAAGACCCTCGGGATCCTCGGCCAGGACTCGATCGCGCAGCACCCAGGCGACTTCAATGTTCTCGGGGTGCGGGCACAGCATGCCACCGTGATCATGCAGGCACTCAAGCAGGCGGAACAGAAAACCATCATCCGTGCCGGGCAGGCCGAGCCGTTTCCCTTCGTCACCGCGGATATTCATGAACAGCTTGGCCGTCGGCGCGCCTTTCTCAATCAGTTCCGGCAGCTCGGCCAACTGGTCATCGGTTGCGATGACGAAATGAAAACCGAAATCGACGCGCGCACCGGCAGCAGTAATGTTCTGCAATTCTTCCAGAACACTGAGATAGGGTTCGGGGCTCATCACGTAGGGTATGATTGTGGTCACGCCACCAATCGCCGCCGCACCGGTTTCGCTCGCCGCGTCGGACGCAACGCGTGGCCGGGAGATGTCACTGCCATGGCCGAGATGGACATGCACATCGCACGCGCCGGGCAGCACCGTCAGGCCCGTCAGCGACACGGTTTCCTTTGCCTCGGGACCGCTACCGGGCGCGGTAAGTGCCGCGATCCGGCCATCCTGGACGAGAATATCAATGTCGTGGAATTCAGCTCCGGGTAGCAACACGCTGCCACCAGCCAATCGAAGATCAATATCAGCCATTGCGATCGTTCCACTCTTTGTTGCCAACTATAGTCAGGACCAAAGGCATGATGACTTTTTCGCACCGACTTGCAACAGTGAGCCGATATGCATCTGTGATCCAATAAGGAGTTGTTTGGTGTCGAGCCTCGAGCAATCCCCGCAGCGCATCCCTGTCACGAACATCGCACCGTTCCTGGGCGGTAGAGACGAGGATAAGCAAGCGGTCGCCAAAGCTGTCGCGCAGGCGTGCGAGCAGACCGGCTTCTTGGTGATCAGCGGTCATGGCATGCCGCAATCAGTGATCGATGAAGCGATCGCAAGCGGATTTGCCTTCTTTGATCAGTCGGCAGAAATCAAGAGTGAATATCATCCAACCGGCAATGCACGGCAGCGCGGCTACCATGGCCTCGAAACGCGCGGCCTAGCTTCAACAATGGACAAGGCCGCCCCCAAGGATCTGCGCGAAAGCCTTTTCCTTGGCCCGGTCGATGATCATCGAGCTACTTATGCGCGTATTCCCGAAGCGGAAACAGCCTATGCTCCGAACATCATGCCATCGAATCCGGCGGACTATGACAAAACCCTGATCGATATGTATCGGGGGTTCGAGCGGCTCAGTGCCGATCTGATGCGGATCTTTGCGGTTGCGCTGCAGCTGCCTGAAGATCATTTTGCCGGCATGATCGACAAGCACTTTTCGATCATGAGCACGCATCACTATCCGGCGTTGATCGAACCGCCGAAACCGGGTCAACTGCGAACCGGCGCACACACAGACTATGGCGCGCTGACCATTCTCGCCATGACGGACGCAAGCGGTGGGCTCGAAGCGCGCATGGCAGATGGCCGTTGGATACCGGTGCAGGCGGGCCGTGGTGAGCTCGTCGTCAATCTCGGTGATATGATGCAGCGCTGGACCAACGATCGCTGGGTGTCGACATTGCATCGCGTCGTGACGCCCGAAAAGCTCGACGACGCGATGAGCCGGCGATTGTCGATCGGCTATTTTATGCATCCCAACTATGACGCTGAAATCAGCTGCATTCCGACGTGCTTAGAAGCGGGCGAGCAGGCCCGGCATCCAGCTATCACCGCTGGCGATCACATCCGAACCAAGATCGAGAAGAGCCACAAGGGTTAGGGGGCTCGCCCTTACGATTGAGACGCTTGTCGCGCGGCGAATTCGCCAGCAAGTGCGCCGAATGCAAGTGCTGTCAGAAGACCATTGCCGGAGAGGTAGCCCGATATATCTGGTCCCGATACACCGCAAGCAGCCCCGCCAACGGCAAACACATTCGGTAGCGGCGTACCATCAGCGCGTAACACGCGCGCATGCGCATCAATGTTCAAGCCACCCTGTGTGTGGAACAAGGCGCCGGTGACTTTGATCGCAAAGTATGGTGCCTCAAGCGCAGGCTGAGATGTGAAATCTCGGCCAAATGGATCAGCTTGGGCGCCGCCCTGACAAGTTCGTGCCTCGGCGATGGTGTCTTGTAGTGTAAGCAAAGGTACATCAATCGATTGCGCGAGCTCCTCGATTGTCGCTGCGCTCTTGACGGCACCTGCATCAATCGCCTGCTGAAAATCCGGAAACGACTTTGCGAAATCGTAGAGCCGCTGGTCGATGATGTTCCAGGCAACGCCATCCGGCTGCGCCAGCACAGCGACGGATTGCTCGGAATAACCCTGATGCTCGTTCGAGAAGCGGCAGCCTTGTGTGTTGACCTGGAAACCACCTTCCATCATCAGCGCCCAAGTAATCAGAATACCGTGCGGGTGTGCCAATGAGCCATGCCCCTGACAGCCGGTCAGGTGTTTCAGTTCCGCATTGAGCGCGCGTCCCCACAACAGTGCATCGCCCTGGTTGCCGGCGTGACCGTAGTACGGCGCATCGGCAAGCGCTGGAATGTGCTCGGCGACCAGTTCGCGATTGCCACCGTATCCATTGCACGCAAGGATCAGCGCATCGCAACTGATGTGTTCGACCGCACCGCCAGGTCGTGTCACAGCAACGCCACGTATGCGTTCATCATCAACAAACAGTTCTGTCACGTGAGCATCGGTCATCAACGCAATGCCGGCTGCATCGGCTGCTTGACCAAGGCGGGTCATCAAACCAACGCCGGTCTTTTCTGGTGTCGCGTGCATGCGATGGCGCGTGTGCCCGGGATATAGAAAATCTTTGAGCAACAGCCACTCGATGTCGTGCGCGCTTTCAAGCCAGTCCATAACCGGGCCAATCGTCTGGGTGGCAAGCCGAACCAATTTGTCGTCTGCGAGATGTTTGGACTTCGCGAGGATGTCGCTTGCTAGAATGTCAGCGCTGTCGGGTTGTTCAAGGTTTGCGGCAAGCTGACAACGCGTGCCCGTCGCCGGAATAAAACCAGATGACATTGCGGTTGAGCCGGCCGGCTGTGCATCGCGTTCCAGTACAACCACGTCAGCGCCGGTATCGTGCGCCTTGAGAGCTGCCGTCAACCCGCAAGCACCGCCACCAATGACAAGCACCGGCGTGTGCGCTTCAAACGAGATGCCGTTACTTGGGCTAATCGTGCTCATATATGGCATTCCTGATTGTTCGTATGCGTGCGACCTCTGGTCGACGAGCACATTATCTGAGTATCATCCTGGCAGCCATGGCGTTCGTTTGCCCATCGTTTGCTAAAATTTGATTCATCAGGAGATGCGCCCCGTGAAGTTACCCAAGCACAACCGATACGACTACGTGCCCCTGCCGGACCGGCCGACCTATGAATGGCCCAACGGAACCCGGCTGGCATTGTCTGTCTGCAATAACATTGAGCATTTTGCATTTGGCGCCGGTATTGGTACCGATCAGGCTGTGCCCGGTTCGCCGGCACAGAACCAGCGCAACTACGCATGGCGTGACTACGGCAATCGTGCAGGCATCTGGAACTATTTCGATGTGCTCGACGAATTCGACATTCGAGCCTCTCACAACGTCAATTCAATGGCGCTTGATGAACACCCACAGATTGCAGCACGTATGCGCGCGCGAGGTGTTGAGTTTGTCGGCCATGGCCGACAAACTCAGAGCGCCAGGATGGCATGTGGGAAGAGGATGAAGGGCGGCTGATCAAAGAATGCACCGATGCGATCGCCGGTCATGCAGGCGAGCCAGTCGAAGGCTGGCTCGGCCCCTGGCTTGCGATGAGCGGCGTGACGCCTGATTTGCTCAAAGAAAACGGCTATAAATATGTGATGGACTGGCCGGCAGACGATCAGCCGTTCTGGATGAAAACGCGTTCCGGTCCGATTTTGTCAGTGCCGTATCCGCTTGAAATTAATGACGCCCCAGCCATGGTGACGCGCCAGCATACCGGGCAGGATTTTGAGCAGATGATTATCGATCAGTTCGACGAGATGCTGCGTATGTCTGAAAAATACCCGTTGGTCTGTGCGATCAGCAATCACCCGTTCGTCATCGGTCAACCGTTCCGGCTCGCTGGCCTCAGGCGTGCGCTGGCGCATATCATGAAACATCGCGACCAACTCTGGATCGCTCAACCACGTGAGAATGCGCGCCATTGCGCCAGCATGGAAAAAGGCATCATACCTGGATCCGAAATGCTGTAGCGGAGACGATGCGGCTGCTCGGAGTGCGTTGTTAAAGACCCATCTGTGCGATGAGAGATTTGGTCAGTGCATCATCGGCATTGGCAAGACGGTCGGTAATGTCAAAATGGTTGTCATTACCGACTGAGACGTACTCAGCTTTGATGCCGTGCAGCCGGAGGTGGGCCGCATAGGCGAGCGACTGCCAGTGAAACAGATCCGGTTCGCCGCCGCCGACAGCAACGAACGCCGAGCCTTTGGCGACGGGTGGGAGATAGAGAGGGCTTTGGGTTTTGGCCTCTTCTTCGGTCAGCCGGATGTCTGGCTGCAATTGTGAATTCCGATGCGGCTCAATATCAAAAAGCCCGCTCAAAGGCGCAGTGCCTTTGATGAGATCAATCGGCAGTCCTGATTCAGCTTTCCAATCGGTCGCGGCGAGCATGCCAGTTAAGTGCCCGCCGGCGGAGTGCCCCGACACATATATTTTGTTGGCGTCGCCGTTGAATTTCTCGATGTTTCCGTGAACCCATACAACGGCGCGGCGCATTTGTTCGACGATGTCGGTAATGCGAACCTCAGGGCATAAATCGTAGTTGACGACGACAACGGTAGCGCCAGCTGCCACCATCGGACCGGCGACATGGCTGTAATAATGTTTGTCGAGTGAACGCCAGTAGCCGCCATGTATGAAGATATGAACGGGCGCCCCTTTGTTCGCTGCCGGAAACACATCGAGCTTCTGACCGGCGGTATCGCCGTAAGCGAGGTCAATCTCGCATTTGAGTTCTTTGCGCGCCGTGACGCTGAGTTCAGCCGATCGCTCGAAATAGCCCTCAACATTTGGGACAATCAAACGCGGCAAATACTGCAGGTTGATATGCTCGATTTCCTGCGGGCTGAGAGTGCTGGTCATGATCGGTCCAATTCTTTTGTCAGAGGCCGGATATTAGGCAGTGGTATCAGCCATTTCGATAAGCAGGTTAGGCACCAGAAGGCCAGCCAGGATGCGCGCAGTTTCGATGCTCTCGGGGCCATACATTCCATCAGCGCCGCAGAAATTGAGTGAACCAAGGCGGCGGCCGGCATGTCGGATGGGCGCATTGAGGATCGAACCTATGCCGAGCTCAAACAGCAACTCATAGTCAAAAAAGTCGCGCTGCACGTCGGCCTTTGTGGCGGCCAGGAAAACATCGTCTCCGCTGCTGCTGCCGTGACTGGCTGTGACCTTGTCGAGCGGCTTACGTCCGCCGATCGGATGTGATGCGGGGTCACTTGAGTGGACGCGCTCGATGACATCGTCAGCCTCCACGTATTTGAGTGTTGTGAGCAGAACCCAGCCGCATGTTTCACCGCTGATCGCCTCGACCAGTTTGTAGACCTGCTGCGGGTCTGCCTGGCTGGCGCTTACAGCAAGTGTAGTGGCGATGTCCGCGTTTATCAGATTGCGTGTCTTACTCGGCAAGCGTGCCTCCCTCAGTTCTACTGGGACGAATAAGAGGAAGGTTTCGCATGTGCACCATTATGCCAATGCGTCTTTCATCATGTCGCCGTTTTTCATGATGATCGGCATATGGCGGCCCTGCTCTGTTAGCAACGAGAGATCGGCAAGCGGATCGCCATTGACAACGATCAAGTCGGCAAATGCGCCCGGTTCGATGATGCCAAGTTTGCCTTCCATCTGCACGACTTTGGCGGCGTTAACGGTTGTCGATCGGATCACATCGATGGCCGGCAAGTAGCGGCCAAGCAGCGGGAATTCGCCTGACTGGTGGCGGTGCATGTCACCCAGGAGATCCGTGCCATAGGCCATCATGACGCCTGCTTCATGCAGGATCCCAAGTGCCGCCAGCCCTGCTTCACGGACATCCTCGATCTTGGCAACGGATTCGGGCAGCATGCCGAGCTGCGCACCCTCTTTGGAAAGAATGTCGAACGTGATGTTCGTTGGTACGGCGAACGCGCCTTTTTCTTTCATCAAGCGGGCAGTTTCTGACGTAACCAGATTGCAGTGCTCGATCGAGGTAACACCGCACTCAACCGCGCGGCGAATAGAGTCGTCAGTGTAGAGGTGGGCTGCCACGTAGGTTTGTGCATTTCGCGCTTCTTCGACGGCTGCCACCAACTCGTCACGTGAGAACCCGAAAAATGCGATCGGGTCGGTTGGTGATGAAATGCCGCCGTTGGTCATCAACTTGATGAATTCAGCGCCGCATTTGATCTCCTCGCGTGCGACACGCCGAACGTTGTCAACGCCGTCGACAACGCGGCCGAGCGCACCGAGCCGGTCCTTATAATAGTCCACGTCGCGCGAATGAAAGCGGCCGCGATAGTCGGTGTGCCCGCCCGTTTGCGACAGCGCTTTGCCACATATAACCAAGCGAGGGCCTGTAATCGTCCCCTCTTCAAGTGCCATCTTGAGGCCGATGTCAGCACCGCCGAGGTCACGCACGGTTGTGAAGCCGCGCATAAGCATGTCGTTCATGATTTTGGCTGAGCGCAGCGCGACCAATGAGTTTGGCAATTCGGCGTTCTGTCCAAGATTCGCGATGCACGCGATCACATGGACGTGGCAGTCGATCAAGCCGGGCATCAGCGTTTTGCCGCCAAGATCGATCACTCTGGCAGATGGCGAAGAGAGCTGTTGAGAGGATACTTCCTTGATCTCACCGTCTGCGACAAGGGCGTCCATGCCGGGCAGGCCATCTTCGGTGCGCCCGTCAAGAATGCGTGCATTGCGGAACAGTATGGCTTGCGATGTCATGATGGCTCTCTGAGGTAGATCTTTGGGTGTGTGTTGTCTGCACCGGCTTTGCAGCGCCGTGCTTCAATTGTCTTCGCAAGAGCATGCACCGGGCCTAGTATTGATGCAATCGTCGTTGCTTCAGACGCACGCCGAGAAACATCTAACTCATGATATCCAACAGCCCGCTGTCGATCATTTGCGCTGCTTCACCATTTTGACCAATCGGTTGGCGCTCACTTCGATGGCCTCTTCATCGAAAGCGGCGTAACCAAGCACCAGGCCCTGTTGCCGCGGAGTATGTGCATAGAACGATGATAGGGTCTTGGCTGTGATGCCGACAGCATTCGCACGCTCTGACAATTCTGTATCGGACATGCGTTTCGTCAGTTTCGGCGTAAAGTGCGCAACAATATGCATGCCTCCCGATGCCGGTTCGACAGTGAGTAAATCATCTACCTTGCCTTGCAGTGAGTTGATCAGAACTTTCTGCCGTCGCGCGTAAAGCCGGCGCATGCGTCGAATGTGGGTCGCAAAAGCGCCTGTCTCGATGAATCGTGCCAGAACGGGTTGCGCCAGAAGTGACGCGCGCGGGCCAGTTTCCGTCATAGCCTGTATCGCCGCATCAACGAGCCGCGAAGGAAATACGACGAACCCCAGTCGCAAAGTCTGAAACATCACTTTCGAGAAACTGCCAACGTAGATGACGCTCTCCCGATCATCGAGGCTCATGAGAGCGGGCAGGGGCTGGCCCGCATAGCGATATTCGCTGTCAAAATCATCCTCAATGATGTAGCCGCCGCTTTGCTTGGCCCATTCCAACAGTTCAAGCCGTCGCGCCAGCGGCAACGTCATGCCAAGCGGGAAATGCCGCGATGGTGTGATCGCGATTGCGTCAGCTGCAGTGGCGAGCTTGCCGGCACGCCGAATGTCAAAGCCATGCTCATCAATGGCAATTGGCTTGCATTCAAGGCCATTGCGCCGAAGAGCCTTACGCAGAATGTGATGCCCGGGCTCTTCAACCAGAACTGTTCCACCGGGTGGTAGTGCTGCCTGCGAGACAAGCTCGATCGCTTCCATCAAGCCGGACGTGATCACAATCTGCGACGGTGAGCACGAGATTCCTCGCCAGTCATTCAGATGTGAGGCGATCGCCTCGCGCAAACCACCCCAACCGGCAGGGTCCGGCTTGGCCAGCAGAGCCGCTTCGGGGCCCCGCCAAGTATGGTCCAGTAGCCGAGCCCACGCGCGATGCGGGAAATTCTCGGGATCCGGTGCCGATGTTTCAAATGGCCTAATCGGATCGGGCGCACGCAGCGACGTTTCACCCTGCTTCCTCTTCTTTCCCTGTGACGCGGGCTGTCTGTAGTCCGGCAGATCAGAGGCGACATAAACACCTGAGCCATGCCGGCCTTCGGCATACCCTTCGCTGATCAGCTGATCAAATGCCGTGGTCACCGTCACCCGCGACACGGATAGTTCATCGGCAAGCAGTCGGCTCGATGGTAGTCGCTCGCCAGATTCGACACGGCGTTGCAGAATTAACTGGCGGAGATATCCCGCAAGCTGAGCATGCAATGGGTCTTTGAGGCCTCTGTCCAGTGAGATTGATAGCAACGAGGCATCTGAAGTGGACTTATTCATATTTTCCAAATTGGATATTTTATAATGCCAGTCAATGAGTATTTTCTTGTTCGAGAATTGAGTGGTGCCGGATGCACGACTCATCAAAGGCGTCGAGGCGTCGCTGCACACGACGAATTTCAAGATTGGACAAACACCATGACCCGCACCAATGAGCTCGGCCAGCCGATCGGAGATGCTCTACCGGCAGGTTGGCAGCCGCCTCCAGCGCCGTCACGCCCTATCCTGCAAGGTATGCGCGTTCGCGTTGAACCGCTGGACCCCGAACGCCATATCGTTGATCTGTTTGAGGCCAACAACCTGGATCAATCGGGCGCCGGGTGGACGTATCTCCTCGCCGGTCCATTCGCCGACTTGGCAGAGTATCGAAATTGGATGGAGACCTCCTGCATGGGAGATGATCCCATGTTCTCGGCATACATCGACTTGGCAACGGGGAAAGCCGTCGGGCTTGGCTCTTATCTTCGGATCACTCCAAGCGCGGCATCAATCGAGGTCGGCCACTTGCGATTTTCGCCAAAGCTACAGCGCACTCCGCTCTCGACGGAGGCGATGTATCTCATGATGAAGCATGCCTTTGATCTCGGTTACCGCCGTTACGAGTGGAAATGTGACGCGCTGAACGCGCCATCTCGAGCTGCAGCTGAGCGTTATGGTTTCAAGTTCGAAGGTGTTTTCCGGCAGGCATTGCATTATCGCGGCCGCAACCGCGACACTGCCTGGTTCTCGATCACAGACAAGGAATGGCCGGCTGTTCGCGCAGCTCATGAGGCTTGGCTTGATCCGGCGAACTTCGATACCGGGGGCCAGCAGCTAAAGCGGTTGTCAGATTTTATGGGCGATAACTAAGGCGCATTGAACGATTGCGAGTTCCAGTTGAGCCAAGGCCGGGATAACGTATCTGCACCAGCTTTTATCCAGGAAAGGCCAGGCAATGAGCATCTCGTTTGAACCGATCCAGCCAGCAATTGGTGCGCGCGTTTCTGGTGTTGATTTGACCAAGCCGCTAACGCCCGATGAAGCCGCGCAAATCGAGGCGGCGATGGACCGCTATGCTATTCTCGTATTCCCTGGCCAGAAGATCACGGACGAGCAGCAGAAAGCCTTCAGCGTCAATTTCGGACCGCTCGAAAATGCACGCGGCGGCAATGTGACCAAGGCCGAGGACAAGCGCCTTGCAGAGGGGCTGAATGATGTTTCAAACCTCGGCAAAGATGGTCGTCCTCTGCCGACCGATAGCCGCCAGCATTTGTTTAACATCGGCAATATGTTGTGGCATTCGGATAGCTCTTTCCGAGCCGTACCAGCCAAGTATTCGATCCTGACAGCGCGCATTGTTAATCCCGTCGGCGGCAACACGGAATTTGCGAGTATGCGCGCTGCATATGAGGCGCTTGATGAGGCCACGAAGGTTGAGATTAAGGATCTGGTCTGCGAGCATTCGTTGATGTATTCGCGCGGTGCCTTGGGTTTCTTGGATTTTACAGACGATGAAAAGCGGATGTTCAATCCTGTCCGCCAGAGGCTGGTGCGGTCGCATCCTTCCACGGGAGCAAAATCTCTCTACCTGTCCTCTCATGCTGGCGCGATTGTCGGTATGGAGATGCCGGCTGCCCGTATTCTAATCCGTGATCTCTCGGAGCATGCAACCAGCCCGCAGTTCATATATGCCCACAAATGGCAGACCGGCGATCTCGTGATGTGGGACAATCAACAGACCATGCATCGAGTGCGCCGCTATGACTCCAGCATACCGCGCGATATGCGCCGAACGACGGTTGCTGGCAGCGCGATGACGGTTGAGCAGGCAGCCTGAACTTGCCGTTAATGGCCGTTACACTTTTACAACGGCCACTGCGTCTCTTAGTAGTTCGCCGCAATCTTTAGTGCACAGTGTGGTGGCCGAGCCTTGGCTCCACGGACGAGTCGCTTCAGACAAGGTATATGGCGACCCTTATCATCACAGAAAAGACCAGTCAGGCTCGAGACCTGCGCGCGGCGCTGGGGGATCGGTTCGGTCAAATTCTGCCGGCTGAAGGTCACCTTCTGCGATTGGCTGAGCCGCATGAGGTCGAAGCGTCGTGGAAAAGCTGGTCGAGTGTGCTCCTGAAACCGGACGGCCTCTATCCAACAAAACCGTCGGCACAAGGCAATAAAACCGCCAAACTCAATGCAATTGCATCAGCCTTAAAGCGTTGCGATCAAGTCATTCTGGCGACGGACTGCGATCGTGAGGGACAGCTGATCGGCCAGCAGATCCTCGAACACTTGCACTATCGTGGCCCGGTTCGCCGAGCGCTATTCACGGCGCAGGACCCAAAATCGCTGCGCCAGGCATTCGATAAGCTGCAGCCCAACGAAGAACTGCATCCACTTTACCATGCAGCCGTGGCCCGCCAGCAGGCAGACCAGATCTTCAATCTATCGTTGACCCGCACTGCGACGAAAACCTTGCTGGCTTATGGCACCAAGGGTGTGATCGGGATCGGTCGTGTCAAAACACCGACTCTTGCGATCGTCTGCATGCGTGAATTGGAAATCCGAGATTTCCAAGTCGAAGACTATTTCGAGATTGTCGCAACTGCCAAAGTCGACGACGGCACGTTCGTCATGCGCCACGCGCCGCCGGCAAAAGCGCGCATAAAAGATCGCACGGTTGCCGATGCCATTGTTCAAGCCGCGACCAAATATTCGGGACCGCTCGCTGTAAAAGTGGAGCATCGCCGGCAGGCGCCGCCGCGCTTGTTTGATTTGCCATCTCTGCAAAAGATCTGCGGCCAGCGTTGGGGCTGGACAGCCGACAAAACACTGTCGATTGCTCAGGAATTATATGATGGCAGCGGCAAGCAACTGCTGACGTATCCACGCGCTGAAGCTCGGCATTTGTCGGAAAACCAAATCGACGACGTGCCAGCGATTATCTCAGCTCTGACCGGCTTACGCGGTTTCGGGCATCTTGAAATTGCCCCCCCTGTGATCCGGCGCGGTAAAGCCGGTCATTTCTCCGATAAGGCGCTGGAAGGCGTATCGCACCACGCGATCGTGCCCAACGTGAACGTCATGGCGGAACTGGAAAAGCGCCTGACACGTCTCAGCGACGACGAAAAACGAATGTTCGCGCTGGTCTGCCGTTCGTATCTGGCAGCTGTGATGCCGGATTTCGAATATCGGCAAACAGTCATCACAATGGATGTTCCATGGCGGTCGGGAGAGACCGGTCGAGAGGCTAAAGCACAGTTTCGGGCGGTTGGGCGCATCCCGCTCAAACAGGGGTGGAAGGCCGCTTTCGGGACAATGGATCCAGATGCCAAGCCGCCGAAAGACAAAGAGGCCGAGCAGACGTTGCCACAGCTTGACGATGGCGAATCCGCGACGCTCACGCGTCCGCGCGTCCAGTCAAAGAAAACCCAGCCGCCGCCGCGCTACAGCGAAGGCACGTTGATTGATGCGATGCAGAACGCCTGGCGCTTCATCAAGGATGACGCACTGCGGGATCGCCTGAAAGAAGCAAAAGGCATCGGCACACCAGCGACGCGAGCTGGCATTCTCACGGGACTACAGCAGCAGAACCTACTGGTGGCCAAAGGCAAACAGGTTGTCCCAACGTCGGCCGGGCTTCAGTTATATGAGCTGCTACGCAGTGCTGTACCCACACTGGTTGATCCTGGCACGACGGCGATCTGGGAAATGCGACTTGATGATGTAGTGCTCGGCAAAGCGAATTTTAGGGCCGTCATCGATGAGATAGCTGGCGAGGCAGGCCGTTTAATCACAGTCTTGCGCCAACACGACGGCATCAAAGTTGATCTCGGCAAACTCACCACGGCCAAACGAGGTGGCAAAAAATCCAGTAGCTCCAAGGCCGGTGCACGGTCGATGGATGCGGGCAGCAGGAAACTGCGTAAAACTGAGCCGTCTGCAAGCGCTCACCAATCGATGGACAACTCGAAACCGCCGACCGACAAGATGGTCGCCTTTGCGCAGCGTCTTGCCAAAGACAAGAACGCAAAGCTGCCGAAAGGCTATGACAAAAGCTTCGAGGCCTGCCGTCGCTTCCTTGACGAGCACGTCTCTAAATAGAGGAAACGGGGCAATTCAGGCGGAGGCCACACTCCAGCATATACCCACCTGGCTTTGCGGATTTCTCCATCATGAATCTGCCCTTTAATCAGACAACGTCATCAATCACTTCTTAGAATGACTCTTAGAATAATTCTAACCTTTTGTAATTAAACGATTTTTTGTTGACGAGAGCACTTCTCTATTGCACATATGCTGAGCTGTCACCTTGCAGCCGACTGCGGTTTTGTCGTGGCGATGAAGGATGATGGTAATGTCTGCGCTGTTAAAACGGCTCGCAGGCAATTTCTCTGAAACGCGATCTTCAGCATCGCAGCGATAGTGAAATGAGGACTGACTAAATGGACATGTCGCTTTCAGTTTCTAGCACGCGCCGAGCAGCCGTCGTCGGGTTGCTCATTGCTTTGGGCACCATGCCAGTTTCCGCGCTGCATGCCGGCGAGCTGAACATTTACTCGCACCGCCAGCCATTCCTGATCAAACCGTTTCTCGACGCGTACACGAAAGCCACCGGCACCAAGATCAACGTCGTTTATGCTTCGAAAGGGCTGGCGCAGCGTTTGCAGGCCGAAGGCGCGCGCTCTCCAGCTGACCTGGTGCTGACAGTCGATATTTCGCGCCTTTCCGTTTATGCGGACAAAGATTTACTTGCTGTGACTTCTTCTGATGTCCTCAATCGAAACATCCCGGCATATTTGCGTGGCCCGAAAGGTCGCTGGTATGCGTTCTCGAAACGGGCGCGTGTCATTGCCGTTGCCAAACGCGCAGGCGACCTAGCCACGTTAAAGCGCTATGAGGACCTCGCCGATCCAAAATTCGAAGGGCGGATATGCTCGCGTCCCGGCAGCCATGTCTACAATCGCGCACTGGTTGCGTCCGTCATTCAAGCGAGCAGCGTTAAAGCTGCGACGACCTGGGCTGCAGGTGTCATCAAGAACCTCGCCCGCCGTCCACAAGGCAATGATCGCGCCCAGGTCAAGGCTGTCTTCGAGGGTGTTTGCGATATCGCCATCATCAACAACTACTATTACGGCAAGCTCAAGCATTCGAACAAACCCGCGCAGCGGAAGTGGGCGGAAGCGGTACGATTGATCTTCCCAAACCAGGGCGATCGCGGCACGCACGTCAATATCTCTGGCGGCGGTGTTGCCAAGCACTCAAAGAACAAGGCCGAGGCAGTGCGCTTTCTTGAGTTTCTGACATCGAAGCAAGCGCAGGATTTGTACGCCAGCATCAACTTCGAGTATCCGGTCAATCCACGTGTGCCCGTTTCACAGGAGCTACGATCCTGGGGGGAGTTCAAGGAAGATCAAGCGGCGATCTCACGCATCGCTGAGTTGGCACCTGATGCTCAGAAAGTTATCGACAGGGTGGGATGGTAAACGTTGTAGGCGATCAACACCTAGGGCCGAAAGGCCAACTGACCCGCATTGTTTCGGGTTTGCCGCTGAACCCATGGACGTTGGTAACGCTCGTTCTCGTTGCGATATTCATGGCGCCAATCGTGGCAGTCTTCGTGGCAGCGACCGGCGACAGCGGTGATCTGTGGGGCCATCTGTTTGAGACGGTCCTGCCGAGATATGTTGCCAATACGGTGGTGCTGATGGTTGGCGTCGGCATCGTCACTGCACTGTTCGGCATCAGTACGGCTTGGATTGTCACCAGCTACGAGTTCCCGGGCCGGCGGATGGTTGAGTGGATGTTGCTACTGCCGGCTGCTGTGCCGGCCTATCTTGTCGCCTACACCTATACCGACTTCCTGGAGTATGCCGGGCCCGTTCAGGGCGCGCTACGCGATTTGTTCGGTTGGCAAAGCGCGCGTGATTATTGGTTCCCTGAGATCCGGTCGATGGGCGGCGCGATGCTGGTCATAGGCGCCGTGCTCTATCCCTACGTTTATATGATGACCCGCACGGCTTTTCTGTTGACGCCGGGCTCACTGCTCGAAACCAGCAAAGTGGCGGGGCAGAGCACATTTTGGTTTGTCGCATTGCCATTGGCGCGGCCAGCGATCGTGGCGGGCTTGGCGCTCGTGCTGATGGAAACACTTTCCGACTTCGGTACCGTTGAGTATTTCGCAATTGAAACGCTGACGCTTGGAATCTTCAATGTTTGGCTGGGCATGAACAGTTTGCCAGCCGCAGCTCAGATTGCTGTCGTGGCGTTCCTGTTCATTATTGCATTGCTGGTCGTCGAGCTCATGGCCCGCGCGAACCGGCGCTACACAGACACAACCAAGCGCTCTGTGCCGCTGCCACCTGAGAGAATGTCGGGTTGGCGTGCCAGTGCCTGTCTGGCCCTATGCCTGATCCCGATATGTGTCGGGTTCGTGTTGCCTGTTGGTGTCTTGCTGAATTTCGTGATTAGCGGGCAATCGGTTGGCTTTGATGCTGCCGTGACGCAGGCGGCGCTCAATTCGATCACGATCGCAGCCGCCGTTGCCCTTCTGGTTATGTCTGTCGCAACTTTTATGACGTTGGTTGCCAGCTACCAGTCGGGCATTGTGGTGCAGCGTGCAACGGCTCTTGCTTCGATCGGATATGCCTTTCCCGGCACAATCCTGGCCATTGGTGTGGTGACGGCTGGCGGTGCTCTCGACAATGCGATTGCCTCGCTGCTCAGCGGTGTGTTCGGCCTCACCTATACGGGGTGGCTCACTGGCAGCATTGGTCTCGTTGTTCTGGCATGTGCCGTGCGCTTTCAAGCGATTGGCTATGGTGCCATGACATCGGGGCTGGAACGCTTGCCACCGAACTTGCTGTATGCCAGCCGAACGCTTGGCTGCACGTTCGGGGAAACCGTTCGTGTTGTCATTCTGCCGTTGATTCAAAAATCATTTATCGCTGGCGGCCTGCTCGTGTTTGTCGACGTCATGAAGGAGCTGCCGATGACGTTGCTGCTTCGGCCGTTCAATTATGAAACGCTAGCAACATATGTCTACCAGTTCGCTAAGGACGAGTTGCTCGAAGAAGCAGCGTTGCCAGCGCTGCTTATCGTTCTTGCCGGCATTCCACCGATTGTCATCATGAATGCGGCGCTCCGTCGTTTGGCGCGCTGACGCCGGGTGGCTTACGCCAATTTCTTGTCCAACCAATGAGCGGTGCGTAGCAGCCGGCCTTCATCGCCACGCATGCCGACCAGCTGGACGCCAAGTGGCATATCTCTGATGGTCAGTTTCGGCAGCGAAACGCACGGCACCCCAAGATAGGTCCAAAGGCCATTGAAGATCGAATTGCCGGTCGTCTCAAGGCTGTGCGGCGCCGGTCCGGGAGCAGAGAGGCAGAGCACAGCATCGTAGCTGCCGAGCAATTTTTCCAAGCTATCATTGATCGTCTCGCGTGCCAGCAGCGCTTTGATGTAGTCATCGGCGGGAATTGATTTGGCGGCATTCAGCCGATCCGTCATCATCCCGCTCAGCAGTTCCGGTTGTTCTTCGAGAAATTTGCCGTAGTAGGCCAGATCCTCAGAAGCAATGATCGTGGAGTGGAAGTCAATGACTTGGTCCCATGGTTCCGGTAGATCCTGCATGTCGCACTGATCACCGAGCGATTGTGCAACGCCTTCGATAGCCGCCTGCGCTTCGGGCTCAGCGTGCTCCCAAGCCGGTGTCCGCAGAAACGCAAATTTCGGCGGCCGCGGCGGTTCTTGAGCAAGCACATCGCGTGTCCGTCCGCGACTGCCGCGATAGCTCTGTGCATCTTTAGGATCGAAGATCGACAGCGTGTCCGTGATCAGCGCAAGATCTTCGACGGATTTGCCATAGACGCCGACGGTGTCGAGCATATGCGATTGCATCAGGACGCCACCACGCGGGATCAGCCCAAGCGTCGGTTTGAGGCCGTAAACGCCGTTGAAAGATGCCGGACGGATGACAGAGCCGCCAGTCTGTGTGCCAAGCGCTAGTGGCACTTGAAAGTCGGCGACGCCAGCGCCAGAGCCAGACGATGAGCCGCCGGGCGTGTGCTCCAGGTTGTGCGGATTGCGCGTCTTGTTTGGATAAACATTGGCAAGCTCAGTCGTCACCGTCTTGCCCATGATGATGGCGCCGGCTGAGCGAAGCGCGGCAACGCACGCGGCGTCATGATTGGTGCGTCGGCCTTTGAACATTGGCGAACCGTTCTGGGTTGGCATGTCGGCAGTATCGATAACGTCTTTGATGCCAACGGGAACGCCGTGCAGCGGGCCGACGCTCTTGCCATCCTTGAGTTGTTGGTCGGCGTCCCGCGCCTGCGCCAATGCATATTCGGGATCGAGATACGCCCAGGCCTGAACATCGGCATCGCGCAGCCCGATCCGATCAAGGCAGGCCTGCATGAGTTGTTCTGCAGAGACTTCGCCGCTCGCAATCTTGGCTGCAGCTTCTGTCGCGGTTAGCTCGTTCAAGTTCGTCACAGCGTATCCCTTCCAAATCGACCTTCGCGGCGAAGTCTACACGAGTGTCGCGCGTTCCGGCATGCGGCCATGATCAGGACCTAAGAAATCACACACCGGAACGGCTTGCGAAACTTGGAGGCTCCAGACAGACTAATAATGCAGAACGAGCAAAGATGCGGGTGCCTTGGCCAATTCCGCCATCGAGACCACTAGGGAGATCAGAAATGTCGCTTGGAAAAGTATTGGTGACAGGCGCCGGCGGGCTGCTTGGTTCATATGTCGTGCGCGAATTGACCGGCAAAACGGATGAGATTGTCGGGCTCGATATCCTTGAGCCACCGACACCAAGCGAGTTTGCATCATTCACGCGTGGCAGCATTGAAGATGTCGACGCCGTTCGTGAAGCGGTGCGCGGTTGCGATGCTGTTGTGCATGTCGCAGCCCGGCCGAACATATGGAGCGGCGAAGGCCATGAGATCATCCAGACCAACGTAACCGGCACATGGAATGTGTTGCAGGCGGCTGAAGATGCGGGCGTCAAGCGGGTCATCATTACGTCAAGCGATTCCGTTGTCGGCTACACCGTGTTGCAAGGCGCCATGATCCCACCGGCGTATCTGCCCGTGGATAACAAGCATCCACTGCACCCCACTGATCCCTATGCGCTGAGCAAGGTGCTTTGTGAAAAGATGGCGCAGTCGTTCTGCGATCGCGGCAAGCTCGATGTCGTCGCCTTCCGTCCGGTCTACGTGCTCTATCCCGAGTTTGAATGTGAAGTCATTGCCCGTGCTGCTGATCCAGACGGTTACACAGGGCCTGCAGCGGGCGGTCGGCAGCCAGCTGGTGGTGGCGTCATGTGGCACTACGTTGATCCACGCGATGTGGCGCGTGCCTATCGCATGGCGCTCGAAGCCGAGCAACCCGGATTGGGCCCGTTCTTCATCTGTGGGCCCAATACGTTGGCTCCTGATCCGACGATCGAACGGTTGGCGGGGCGCATGGATGGCGTTCGGATTCCGGTGAAGTCACCGGACCTTTACGAAGCTGAACCGTTTGCTCCACTCTACGACCTCAGTGCCGCACGCGATGCTTTTGGCTTTGTCGCCGAGCACGATCTGCGCCAGGTCCTAACAGAGCAGGCGTGATCAGTGCTGTGATGCAATATCAAACTGCACACGAACTCAATCATGCTAGATTGTGTTCAATTGGTAGTTGATCTTGGCTTGATCGATTGGGCAACGGAGCGTGCGAACATGGCAGAGTTGAAGGTGATGGCAACGACCGGAATGGTCGGCTACGGCTATACCGAAGAAGCGTTCCGCAACGGCATCGCACAAGGTATGGATTTTATTGCAGCTGACGCCGGTTCCATGGACCCCGGCCCACACTACCTGGGCGAAGGTGTTCCGTTCGTCTCAGAGGCCGCCATCAAGCGTGATTTGTCGTCGATGCTTGAAGCGGCAGTTGAAAACAACATTCCGATGCTTATCGGTTCGGCTGGCGGTGGCGGCGGCGCGCCGCAAGTGCAAATCGTGCGAGATATCGTCCTCGACATCGCGCGTGAGAAAGGTCTCAAATTTAAACTCGCCGTCATTCACGCAGAGCAGGACAAAGAGTACCTGAAGCAGAAAAATCGTGACGGACAGATCGAACCTCTGGGCCCCATTGATGATCTGACAGACGAAGCGATTGACGGCAGTCATCGCACCGTCGCGATGATGGGCGTTGAACCATTTCAGAAGGCGCTCAATGATGGCGCCCAGGTTGTGATTGCCGGGCGCGCCAGTGATGCAGCGCTGTTTTCAGCTATCCCCTTGATGAAAGGTTTTGATCCCGGTCTCGTTTGGCATTTGGCCAAGATCATCGAGTGCGCCGGCCAGGTCGTGACCCCGCGCACGGGGCAGGACTGCGTGATCGGCACGCTGCGCGATGATCATTTCACAGTCGAGCCCGGCCATCCCGACAAGATTTGCACGCGCACGAAAATCGCAGCGCACACGCTCTATGAAAATCCAAGCCCCTATGTGCTCAAAGAGCCGTCAGGGCAGCTGATAACGACGGATTCAACATACGAGCAGATCGATGAGCGCACCGTGCGCGTCGCCGGCAGCCGTTTTGAAAAGTCTGATCGCTATACGGTGAAGCTGGAGGGCGTCAAGCAATCCGGGTTCCGTACTGTCTTCATTGCCGGTACGCGCGATCCAACGCTGATTTCCGTGATCGATGAATTCGTCGAGTCGTGTCATGAGCGCGTTGCCAGTGAAGCCAAATCGCTTGGTATTTCGAAAGATGAATACAATCTCAACATTCGCATCTATGGCAAGGACGCGACGATGGGCGCGCGCGAACCGGTCAAGGAATTCAGCGCACACGAACTCGGCATTCTCGTCGACGTGCTGGCTGATGACGAAGAGACCAGCAAGGCGATCATGGCCAAGGCGCGCTATTCGTTGCTGCATACTGATTTCCCCGGTCGCAAATGCATTTCGGGAAATTTGGCCATTCCGTTTTCACCGTCGGACATGCCGGTCGGTCGGACGTATGAGTTTTTCGCCTGGCACGTAATGGAGCTTCAAGATCCGCTTGAACCCTTCCCAATTGAAATGATGGATGTGTAGAAAGGTGCTCAGATAAATGGCGGCACTTGCCGAGCTGACATCAGTGCTGAGATCGAAGAATGCAGGCGCCCTGCTGTGCACGCTCGATCTGATGTTTGACGACCAGGAAACCTATGAAAAGGTGCGCGACAGCGGTGTCATCACGCCCGATCTGATTGCTGAGCTGTACGGTATTTCGCACAACGAAGTTGCGATCATTCCTTATGACGTCGCTTATGCCATCAAGATTACGATCCCGCGTCTGTACCCCTCAGGCTCGCCCGGTGATACGGACATTTACGGTGCCCAGCAACATGGCCCGCTTCTGACAATAGAAATTCCTGACTGATGGGTTACCAGCAACCTATCGGTGGTCGCTACGGCATGCCGCGATTTAGCGGATTCACAATGCGCCTTAAAACGCCCAATCTTCGGGCGATTTAAGGATCCTATTAAACGCGACGTGCTTTAACGTTGCGTCTCAGGCGCCGCGAGCACGGCAAGCGGGCGGACTGCTCCGCGCAGATCATGGGCGCCGAGGTCCTCCCACGCGACATCTGGCAGTAAGTCAGCAAAGGCGGCACTCACAAGAACATCTGGTCCAAGTGTCTTGGTCAGCTCTTCCAGTCTTGCTACTTCATTGGCTGCAGGCCCGATCACCGTAAAGTCGACCCGTTGCGGCACGCCGATGTTGCCGTGCATCACGCGGCCAACATGCAGGCCGAGTCCAAAGTTGACCGGCGCTTCCCCGGGGCGGGATGCATTCAGAGCTTTCAGCTCTACGCGCGCGGCATTGGCAGCTTCAAGTGCAGCCTGGGCGGCGGAGTGCGCGTCGGCACCTTCGGCATCGATCGGATAAATCGCAAGCACAGCATCACCGATGAAACTGAGCACCTCACCACCGGAAGCAAGAACTGACCCGGCGGTGCATTCGAAATAGCGATTGAGGAGATCGAGGTAAGCATCATTCTCAAGCGCTTCCGCCATTTCTGTCGATCGGCGCAAATCGCAGTACCAGATCACCGCATTGACCTGACGGCCATCGCCACGTTTGATTTGTCCATCCAGAACCTTGCGGCCCGCTTCATCGCCAAGATAAGCGGTCAGGACATTGTGTGTGATCTCGCGCCGAATCTGAACTTTGCAGGCGACGGCGAGCCGCTTCTGAACACGCGTCAGGTCTTGGATATCGCGTCTGGTGAAGCCCGATTTGCGATCTGTCGTCCAGGATCCAAAGATGCCGTCTGTTGTCGGCCCCGGCTCCTCATCTTCGGAGAATGGAATGACGTAGCCGAGATAATCGGTGGCACCCTTGCGCTGTAGGAATTCAAGCGTCTCAAAGTCGACAACGGCGGACGAGCCCACAAGTCGCCGCCGCAGATATGGCACCCCGTTTTGCAACATGTAGTTCATTGGGCTGCGAAGCCATTCCTCGGACGAGAAAGCGCCTTCGTGGAGTAGCTCGTGAACCTGCACATCGCTTTCCCCGCGCTCCCAAATCAGAAACACCGATGCATGCAGGGGATGGAGCGTGCGATAGTAGAGAAAGGAGCGCGCAATCGGAATGCCGGCGGCAACCATGCGTCGGCAACAACCAGCAAAAATCTCCCGAATTTCGCCATCACCAAGCGCTTTGGACATCAACCATTCGGCAGCAGAATCGACCAACGGTGAGCCGACGAAACTATCTGATTCCTGAGGCATTGCCGGTCTCCTTCGATCGAACAAGCCAGCTTATCGCTGGTTCGCGCGCCAAGAACAAGTCGAGCAAAGAGTGCGACTGCAACTTGTCGAACATTTGCTCGTGCGATATTGGCGCACTACGCTCATTTCAGTTGCCGGAAAACGTTGCCAGAAGTCCGTCTAGGAACGTGCAGACGGTAGAGACAAAGACATGGAAGCGCCAATGGACGAGATCATCCTGCATCACTACGATTTTTCGAACTATGCAGAGAAGGGCCGCCTGGCGCTTGGCTACAAATCGCTCAGTTGGCATTCTGTCACGATACCGTCCGTTGCTCCAAAGCCTGGTCTGCAGCCATTAACAGGCGGTTATCGCCGGACGCCGGTGCTTCAGATTGGTGCCGATATTTATTGCGATACGCGCATGATCTTGTTGACGCTTGATCGGCTGCACCCGGAACCAACGCTCTATCCCAAAGCCTACCGGGCACATGCTCAAACCGTCGCCTACTGGGCGGAGACGCAGTTGTTCCGGCCAATCTCACTTTATGTATCGGGCAGCAATCCGGATGTGTTCCCGATGAGCCTGCAGGCCGATCGTGCACGCATGCGTGGCATGCCGCCACCAAGCGCTGCCGCGATGGCGCGCGCAGCAGCGCGCAATGCACCGCTGGTCAGGGCACAGTTGCCAGTTATAGAAGAGATGCTGTTGGACGGTCGCAAATGGGTATTGGGCCCCGAGGTTACAGTCGCCGATTTCTCGATCTACCATGCGCTGTGGTTCATTACCGGTCGGACAGACAAGCTGGCGTTTGAGCTCACCCCTTATCAGCGCATCCGAGATTGGATGACCCGCATGGCAGCGTTCGGCCATGGTGAGCGGCGCACAATGACCGCCGACAATGCGCTTGCGATTGCCGCCAACGCAACGCCGAAACCGCCCGGCCCATCGCAACCATTTGCTGAAGATCCGGCACTTGGCACGACGGTGCGTATTCGGGCCGACGACTATGGCAAAGACAGCGTCGAAGGCGATCTGATACAGATCACGCCACATGAAATCGCAATCAGGCGCAACGATCCATCCCTGGGCAATGTTGTCGTACATTTCCCGCGGCTCGGTTATGATCTACGCGCCACGTAAATGCGATCCCGCCCATGAGCCGTCCAGATAAACACGGCAAGAGAAGTCAGCAATGCCAATATTCGAGCGTCGTCCAGGACTGCAGCTGAGTTATGAGTTCGACGATTTTACGGACCCATGGCAAGAACGCCCATTTTTGGTTCTACAACATGGCAACGGACGATCAGCACGGTTCTGGTATGGGTGGATTCCATATCTGGCTCGCCACTTCCGGATTATACGGCCGGACATGCGAGGCCTCGGTCAATCCACAGGCGAGCTGAATCTGGACGCAGACTTCACGCTCGATCTGCTGATCGAAGACCTGTTGGCTGTGATGGACCACACTGGCGCTGGCACCGTTCATTTTTGCGGCGAATCTATGGGCGGCATACTGGGGCTGGCGATGGCCGCCCGTCACGCTGATCGAGTTCGGACATTGTCGCTCGTTTCAACGCCCGTTTTCATTGAGCAACAAATGAAAGAGCGTTATGCACTCGGACATGGTTCGCGCGTTCAGGCCATGCAGAAACTCGGCATCAGGCAGTGGGTCGCCGAGACGACGCGCGTAACAAGGCTGCCGGCGGATGAGGAGCCTGAATTGTTCGCCTGGTATGTTGATGAATTTGCAAAGGGCGACGCCGACGTTCAGGTTGCGATGTCGAAATTGGTCAATGAAGCCAACGCTAAACAACTCCTGGATGATATCAATCTGCCAGTTTTGGGTATGTACCCAACTGGTGGTCAGATCACGAGCAACGCGCAAGAGCAACTATTGCGAGACGGCCTCAAGAACTTTGAGATCATGCATCTGCCCACTCGTTATCATATGGTGCAGCTGCTGTTCCCGAAGACATGCACGGGCGCCCTAATTGATTTTTGTGGGCGTCACGACGGGCGTATGGTTGCCGACAGATGATGCGCCGCGGTCCCAATTTGTCTCGTGTATGAACGTGTCCGGGCATGCTCTAATGTCATGAAAATCACTCACCATTTGAGGCGAACTTTATGGGCACGAAGAACATCCGGGTTGCAGTGGATATCGGTGGGACATTCACCGATCTTCAGGTGCTCGATCTCGATAGCGGCACGGTCCACGATTTTAAATCACCGTCCACACCGCATGATCCATCTGAAGGCTTGATCACCGCTCTCAATGGTGCAGCCACTCGGTTTGATTTTGCCTTGTCCGACATCACGATGCTGCTGCATGGCTCGACCATCGCGACAAACGCAGTTCTGGAGCGCAAGCTGCCCGAAGGCGCTCTGCTTACAACTGCCGGCTTCACGGATGTTCTCGAAATCGGTCGCCACATGCGCCACAACGTTTATGCGCTCAAGGCCGAGTCGCGGTCGCTGCTCATTCCACGCCAGCGGCGCTTCGGGATCACGGAACGCATACGAGCTAGCGGCGAAATCGAGACGCCATTGGATGCGGGGGCTGTGCGCACCATTGGCGAGCGCTTGGTGGGAGAAGGCGTGTCAACCGTCGCGATCGCGTTCCTGCACGCCTATCGCAATCCGTCTCATGAACAGCAGGCAGCCGATATCCTGGCGCAAGTTTCTGGACTGTCAATCTCGACATCGCACGAAGTCAGCCCCGAAATTCGCGAGTTTGAGCGGATCTCGACGACGGTGCTGAACGCGCTACTGAAGCCGGTGATATCGGGATATCTTGAGCGCTTGGCGCAACGCCTCTCTGATGCTGGCGTGTCGGCACAACTCTATCTCGTGCAGTCAAATGGCGGCGTCGCGCTGCCGGACGATGCGGCAAGACTGCCGGTAAAACTTCTGTTGTCAGGACCAGCCGGTGGCGCGATGGCAATGGCAAGGCTGGCGCGCGAACACAACTTGCTAAACATGGTCGGCATCGACATGGGCGGCACCAGTTCAGATGTGTCGGTTGTCACAGGTGGTCAGGTTGATGAAACCGGAGAGGGCACAATTGACGGATTGCCAGTGCGCTTGCCGATGATCGAGATCCGCACCATCGGCGCCGGTGGTGGCTCGATCGCGCATGTTGTGACGGACGCGTTGCGTGTTGGCCCAAAAAGCGCCGGATCGATGCCAGGCCCCGCTTGCTATGGTCGCGGCGGTTCTGAGCCGACAGTTACGGATGCAAATCTGCTGCTTGGCCGTATCGATGCTGAATCGTTCCTCGGCGGTGAGATGCAACTCGACAAGCAAGCATCTGGGGGCGCCATCAAATCACTCTCGGAAGAACTCCGGCTGTCTCAGGATGATGCTGCACGCGGCATCGTCGATGTCGCGAACGCCAGTATGGCCAACGCCGTGCGGCTGAGCCTGTTTGAGAAAGGCTCTGATCCGGCTGACTATGTGCTGGCACCGTTCGGTGGTGCCGGCGGTTTGCATGCCTGCGCCATCGCCGAAGAGCTTGATATCGATCGCGTACTGTTCCCGGCAACCGCCTCGACGCTCTCAGCTGGCGGCATTCTGACATCCGATCTACGGCACGACCTGTCTCATTCCGAATTGTTCCTGCTGGACGGGGATGCAGCCGGGCCGCTCAATCAAATCGTCCGTGACCTTCACGCTCAGGCCAGCAAGATGCTCGACGTAGATAACGTCACAGCCGAGCAGCGGCAGATCAAGTTTTCAGCCGATTGCAGATATCGCGGGCAGGCCTACGAAATCGTGACGTCCTGGCCGCAACTCAATGAAGCGCCGCATGTCGACGCTACAGCCATTGACGCCTTGAAAGAGGCGTTTCATCGCTTGCACCTCACACGTTACGCCCATAGCGCACCGGACGAACCGGTTGAAATCGTAACGATCCGTGCTATCGCAATCGGGCTGCTGGGACGTGCTGAAGTCGCGGCCGATGCTCCGGCAACCAGCAGCCGTGAGGTTGAAACACGATCACGGCAGATCAATCTGCGGGACGGCTGGCGCGACACAGCCGTGCGTCATCGAGATACGCTAGGCTCTGAGCCAATTGATGGACCGGTCCTCATAGAAGAGGCTTACTCCTCGCTCTTGATTGAAGCCGGTTGGGCGATACGCGCCGTCGGTGACGGATGTCTGATGGCGGTACGCCAAAGGGAGAATGCGGCATGACCAAAGTTGATGCAGTAAAGCAGGAAGTCATCCGCAACGCGCTGATCGCTGGTGCCGAGGAAATGAACGTGTCGATCTGGCGGACGGCCCGTTCGACGGTCGTGCGCGAAACGCTCGATTACTCAACGGCATTGTTTGATGGCGCCGGCCGGGCAGTCGCACAATCGACCCGCATTCCAATCCACCTCAACTCAATGTCGGTTTGTCTCGAAGACATCATCGCGGGCCCGATCCCGATTGATCAATGGAATGATGGCGACGTCATATTGACCAATGATCCTTATTCAGGTGGTCAACACCTGCCGGACTTTGTCGCCTTCAAACCGATCTTCTCTGATGGTCGCCGGATCGCAATTTCGGCTGCGATCGTGCATCACGTTGACGTTGGCGGCGGTGCGCCGGGCAGCTACTACGCAAAGGCGACGGAGGTTTACCAGGAAGGCTTGCGCATTCCACCGCTCAAACTTGTCGATGGTGGTCGCACGAATGATGCTGTCATCGCCATGATCCGCCGCAATAGCCGCGAACCAGATAAAATTGGCGGTGACGTCCATGCGCAGCTCGCTTGTCTTGATGTCGGTGCTGCGGCCATCGGCAGAATTTCGACGCGCTACGGCAACGATGTGCTGGAAACGGCCATGGCTGCCATTCTCGATCAGTCCGAAGCGATGATGCGCGTGACGTTGTCCGCGCTTCCCGATGGCACGTACAATTTCCGCGACTTTGTTGACGACGATGGCCAGGAAGCGGTCGACCTTCAGGTTGTGGCCTCCGTAAAAATTGCTGGCGATACGTGCGTAGTCGATCTGTCAGAGAGTGCCGATCAGGCGCCAGGCCCGGTCAACTGCACATTGAACATGTCGAAGTCAGCGGTTTATTGCGCATTGCTGAGCCTGGCAGATGGCACTGTTATGGCCAACTCAGGTGCGTATCGGCCAATCGACGTAATCTGCCGCAGCGGATCAATCGCCAACTGCCAGTCGCCGGCCCCAGTTGCCAACCGCATGGCAACCGGCCACCGCATCGTGACAACCGTGCTTGGCGCATTAGCGCCAGCGGCCCCGGATCGTGTCCCGGCTGCCTACTATGGTGTGTCTTACGTCTTGGCACTGCAGGCCCCCGATCCTTTGGTCGAGGGCGAAGCCCGCGTCTATTTCGAAGTCGAAGTCGGCGGCTGGGGCGGCCATCCGGAGCAGGACGGCGCCGATGGTTTTTCCTGCGGGTTCCACAACCTTGCCAATTCACCTCTGGAGATGTGCGAAGTTTTGTTCCCGATCACCTTCACCGAATACGGCCTGATCGCTGGCAGCGGTGGCGATGGCGAGCATCGTGGTGGATTGGGGCTCGCGCGCGAATGGCGCCTCAATGCTGACTGGGGCACTGTCTCCGGCAGCTTCGAGCGCTTTCGGCACGGCCCTTACGGCTTGGCTGGCGGCGAGGACGGTAGGCCAGGCCGGTTTGTTCACGTTTCAGAAAGCGGCACCACAGAGTTGCCATCAAAAATCTCCGGCGTGCGGCTGGCCAGCGGTGATCGGATCCGTCTTGAAACATCAGGTGGTGGAGGCTGGGGCGATCCCGGAAATCGCCCCGCTGATGCCCGCCGACAAGACGAGGACGCTGGTTACACCACTTGATGGTCGCGCGATAATTCCGACCAGATGACCGCTGACGCAGTCCGCACTTGTAGTCGTGAACGCTACAAGCCCCGACATGTGCGGCTGTGCACAAGAGGTTTGCGATAGCGTCGTCTCGATTGTGCTCAGATTTAAAGGGTACACTTAAAAGGTTGGCGCGGAATGGCGTGCCAGTCGATGTCGATAGTGGAGAAATCAATGACAAAGCTATTCACGATCGTTGCGGCAGCCGCAATGACGTTCTGCATATCCTCCGCGTCTCAAGCACAGGACGCCAAGCGCTCAATCACCAAAGTGGCGGGCGATGTCTACCGCTTCCAGAACAATTTCCATCATTCGCTTGTAACCGTCACGAACGCTGGCGTGGTTGTGGTCGACCCCATCAACCAGGGCTGTTCAACGCTAACTACATGAAGCGATAATTGAGCGGCCGTGTGATGTCGAGGACGTTGTGCCACATGGCCTGCGAGATATTGTTTTCGCCGTTGGCACGCAGGATATTGAGGGCGAAGCTACGTACCCTG
>CAJQQK010000175.1 GCA_905480435.1 uncultured Hyphomicrobiaceae bacterium
CCACGTCTTCGATTCACTCGGACTGCCCCGCCTCTACGTCCCGACTGAAAGCTCAACCCGATCGAACCGCCGAGGTACGTGATCCGTATGCCAGGTGGTGTGGGAGGGGCAGTACCGTGAGGTGCTCCCCTATCCCGATCAGTTGTTGGCTGGTGCAAAACGTGTCCTCGATGTGGCTGGTTGCACCATTGTTGGTGGGCATACAAGTGAGGGCATGGAGCTAACCTTCGGCCTTTCGGTCAACGGCTTTTCTGAGAAAGCCAAGCTTGTGCGCAAAGCCGGCCTCGGTTCCAAATTGGCGCTCATTCTAACCAAGTCGATCGGTTCAGGCGCACTGTTTGCGGCACATGGTCGGGGGCAGACCAAAGGGCGCTACGTGCAAGGTACGATCGCCAATGCACTGCTCTCCAATGCGACGGCTGCCGACATTCTACGACGACATGGTGCGCAGGCGATGACCGATGTAACCGGGTTTGGTCTGGTTGGGCATCTCGGCGAAATGCTGCAGGCATCCGATGCAGCAGCTGAGCTTCGGATTGGCGCAATACCGTTGCTTGCCGGTGCGGCCGATGCTGTCAAACGTGGTATCGTATCGTCACTACAACCCGCCAATCTTGTCTGGCAACAGCAGATCGAGGCGCGGCGTTTGGTGACGGAGATGCCCGAGTTTCAGCTGTTATTCGATCCGCAAACCGCAGGCGGTCTTTTGGCCGGCGTACCATTGGCTGAAGCTGATGCGGCGGTCGCTGCATTGCAAGATGTGGGTTACGAGGATGCCACAATCATTGGCGAGACGCGTGACATGTCGGTTGCCACATCTCGCATCCATGTCATCTGATGACAGCTAATCCGAATTGCGATGAAACATGGCCGGCAGACAAAACAGTCCACCAAGGCACATGACGCATCCAGCAGTGAGGAACAGCAGCTCGTAAGACCCTGTCGTCTCAAGTAGCTTTGGAACTGCAAGCCCGGCCATGGCAGAGCCGATGCCGTTCGACAGGATAATCGTCCGCATCATACTGGGCATCTGATCAGCGGATCCGAGATCCCGCGCACGGGCGCCAAGCAATGTCGATACCGCTGGCTGCGCACCAAAAATGATCGTTGATGCAACAAGAGCGGACATCGCCTGAGAGAACCACGGTGTCGCGAGACCAGCAGCCAGGATTAGATACGTAATCGCCAATGCAAACGTTGTGCTGGTCGCGTTTGCAAGCCATGCAACGGCAATTGGCCCCAGGATCGCGAAGATGCCAACGACGGTCCAATGCCAACCGGCGATCGTATAGCCGAGCTCCAAGTCGCGCGCGAGATAGTCAAACCAGTAGATCGTATGTGGCACAAGCCCGACCGAGAACAGAAAGCTCGCCGCAATCACCGCATACCAGGCAGCGCGACTACTGGTTTGCTGGCGCGCGGTATTCTCGTTCGCCGCCGGTGCCAGGATGCAATGGACGCCGCGCCAGCACGTGATCGCAACGCTGCCTGCAATCGCGCCTGCGACAGCGACGGCAATCCAAGCTGCTTGAATGCTGATATCGAGACAGGCTGGCACAACGGTTCCGCCAAACAAAATGCCACCGCCAACGCCGATGAATATGTAGCTCATCGCGCGTGCACGATGTTCGGGTGGGGCTGCCTGCGCCGTGATCGCAAGGCCTAACACCATGATGCAACCGGTTGAAACGCCAATGACCGCTCGCCAACCGCCAAGCCATATTGTGCCCCAGGGCAAAGCGGAAGCAGCCAACGCAATGAACGCTGCACTGATGACGCCGATCAATAATCGGTCGATACGCAAGACCTTTGTTGCCACCGTTGAAGCGGCCGCGCCCGTCAGAAATCCAACCAGGTTCGCGCCGCCGATGTAGCCGGCTGTGACCACATCGACATCGCCAGCTTGGATGAGCGCCGGGATCATCGTTGAATAGGAAAACCGGCCAAGCCCCATGCCAAGAAACATGCCGGCACCGGCGCCGATCGCGACGCGTTGCCATGGCTGAGTGCTCATGGTGCGTACCGATGCGGCGTGTCGCTTGTCTGCGACAACGGCATCATTGCTGCTGGGCCATTTCCAGCAACACGTCTGAAACGACTTGCGCTGCCGCAGCCACGTCGGCTGGTTCGGCGCTTTCTTTCTCGTTGTGACTGACGCCATCCTTGCATGGAATGAAAACCATGCCGCTCGGGCAGAGCCGGGAAAGAAAGCGTGCGTCATGACCGGCACACGAGATCATGCGCTGATTGCCGTAGCCGTGACGTTCGGCGGAGGCTGCAACTTTGTTGATGATCTCATCGGCGAACGGCTCAGGCGCGGCGCTTGAGACTTCACGGACAATCGCAGCACAGGTGCCTTGGTTGGCCTTGGCGATGACGTCTATCGCGTCGCCGAGTTCTTTCAGAGTGTTTGATGACGGATGACGAAAGTCGATAAAGAACTCAACTTTGCCAGGCACGATCGATTTGGCACCAGGGTATGCATTGAAAATACCAATCGTGAAGCGAGCGATATCGTCTGGGTCGTTGGCCTCGAAATGCTGGCGCAGCGCTGTTGCAATATTGGTTGCTGCAATGAATGCGTCCTTGCGGCGCGCGCGTGGTGTCGTGCCAGAGTGTGCGGCCTCGCCAAGCACTTCGACTTCAAAGCGGCGGTTGCCCTGAATATCCGTGATGACGCCGATGGTGTTGCCGGCCTCTTCCAAAAGCGTTGCCTGCTCGATATGCGCTTCGACAAAACCGGCATAAGGCTGACCGAGTTTGCGTTTTCCGGCGTCGGGTAGGGCGGCGTGTAGGCGTTCGACGCAGCTTTGCATGGTCACACCATCGCTATCGGTACAGGCCAACATATCATCAAGTGACAGCGCACCCGTATAAACCGCAGAGCCTGAAAGCCCCGGCATGAAGCGCGCGCCCTCTTCGTTGTTCCAGATCGCAATCTCAACCGGGCGACGCGTTTCCAGTCCCTGGTCTTCGAATGTTTCCAAAGCTTCGAAAGCAGCGAGTACGCCAAGCGCACCGTCAAAGCGACCGCCAAACGGTTGAGTATCGGTATGAGATCCGCTCGCAACCGGTACGGCATCTGATGTTAATCCGCTTGACGTTCCGGGACGGCGAATAAACATATTGCCGATCGCATCGAGTTCCACCGAAAAGCCGCGCGCGCGAGCCCATTTGTTCATTAGGCAATGCGCTTCGATATCCAGGTCTGACAACGCGAGGCGGTGCACACCACCGCCTGCTGTCGCGCCAATGCGAGCGAGTTCCATATGGCGCCGCCAAACGCGTTCGGCGTTGATTTTCGGAAAGTCCATTTGTGATGTCCTTTAGAGCATTTGACCGCCATCGACGGCGACGGTCTGGCCCGTCACCCAACGGGCGGCATCGGACGCCAGATATACGGTGAGGTCGGCGACTTCTTCCGGCGTGCCGAAGCGGCCATGCGGGATCGATTTCAGGATGCCATCGAAGAGTGGCTTGTTGTTTTGTTCGGCATCATCCCAGGTGCCGCCCTTAAAATAGATTGAGCCGGGCGCCACGCAGTTGACGCGAATGTTCTTGGCGGCCAGATCAAGCGCCTGGGTCTGGGTATATTGCATCAGAGTTGCTTTTATTGCCGCATAAGGTGGCGTCCGGGTTGAAGCGCCAAAGCCGGAAATCGATGAGATATGCACAATCGCACCGCCGCCGGCTGCTTCAAGCATTGGCGTTGCAGCCCATGAAGCACGGACACTTGCCATCAGATCGACATCAATGCTGGTTCGCCAGCCATTCTCATCATCGCTGCGCCCGAACGCGCTGGCATTGTTGACGAGCACATCGAGGCCGCCAAGCGCCGTGTGTGCCCCCTGGATATACGCCTCAAGCGCTTCGGGCGATGCTACATCGCAAACCTCGGAATGCACCTTGCTGCCATGCTTGCTGATTGCGCTGCTGGCTTTTTCCAGCTGTTCGGCATTGCGCGCACAGATTGAAACGTTCGCGCCTTCACGCGCCAGAGTCTCTGCGATTGCAAGGCCGATACCGCGGCTGCCGCCTGTGACGATGGCAGATTTGCCCTTGAGCCCGAGTTCCATGTTCTGCTTCCTTCGCGCCGGCGGATGATGTCGAGAGTTAGCGTATCCTATCGACTGGCGGCGGGGCGGTACAGATGTGGCGAGGCATTCGCGAGCACGATACGAATAGTTTGCAGTTGCGCCCGGTTGAGTGACTTGCGCTGATTGCCAAAGTCCGACAACACTTGAGACCTGTTCGCAAAGTCTTTGCTAGTGGTGCCAGGGAGAAACGGATGTCGGAGCAAGCAACGTCATACGAAACAATCAAGGTTGATCCGATCAGCCCTGTTATCGGGGCAGAGATCAGCGGTGTCGATCTTACGCAACCGCTTGGCAATCAAACGCAAAGCGAAATTCAAACCGCGCTGTCGGAGCATCTGGTGATCTTCTTTCGCGACCAGGATATTGATCTTGAACAGCACAAGGCGTTCGGTCGGCAGTTCGGCAAACTGCATATCCATCCAACGGCGCCATCTGCTGAAGGACATCCGGAAGTTCTTGTCATCAAGGCTGATGAGGCGTCGAAAGCGATTGCTGGCAACCGTTGGCATTCTGATGTGTCGTGCAACGAGGAACCACCAATGGGCAGCATCCTGCACATGCGTTCGTTGCCGCCTGCTGGCGGTGATACGATGTTTGCCAACATGTATGCAGCCTTTGAGGCCCTTTCCGAACCGATGCAGACCTTCCTGTCGGGGCTGAGTGCATGGCATGAGGGCGCGCAGACTCTTGGCGGCACACTGGGGCAGGCGGCGAAAGAATATCCGAAGGCGCTGCATCCGGTTGTGCGCACGCATCCGGTAACAGGGCGCAAGTGCCTGTTTGTCAATTCGGGATTTACGACCCGCATCGACGGGCTTGCATCGAACGAAAGCCGGGCATTGCTTGATATGCTGTTCGATCATGTTCGCACGCCAGAGTTTCACTGCCGGTTCCGCTGGCGTGAGAAGTCAATGGCGTTCTGGGACAATCGCTGCGCTCAACATTATGCGCTTTGGGATTACTATCCGCAGAAGCGCCTTGGCTACCGCGTCACGGTATGTGGTGACCGGCCGGAATAGCGAACGACTAGGGTTTGGCGGCGGGCGAGACCGTAAGCAATCAAGGATAAAGCATGGCTGGCGCCGACATCATCATTCGAAACACCCAACTCATTGATGGCACGGGCGGCCCGATGACAGCCGCCGATGTGGCTATAACCGGTGATCGGATCAGCGCCATTGGCCCCAATCTGGGCACCGATGCCGCCGAACAGATTGATGCCGGTGGATTGGCCTTGGCGCCAGGCTTCATCGATGCCCACACACACGACGACCGCATTGTCCTCGCTGATCCGGGCATGGCGTGCAAGATCAGTCAGGGCGTCACGTCCGTCGTCACCGGAAATTGCGGGATTTCGATCGCGCCTGTCAGATTGAGCGAACGCCCACCTGCACCCCTCGACCTGATCGGCCAGGAGCCAAAAGCCTTTTTTGCGACATTTTCTGAGTATTTTGCAGCGCTTGATCAATCGCCGCCAGCCGTCAATGTGATCGCACAGGTCGGGCATTCGTCCTTACGCGTTATGGCGATGAGTGACCTCAATCGCACTGCCACCGCAGCAGAGATCGAGACGATGCGAAGTGCTTTGCGCCAATCGCTTGAGCAAGGCGCTGCAGGATTTTCAACAGGCCTTGCCTACCAACCTGCGCACGAGGCATCGACCGAGGAAATTGAGGCGCTGGCTGAAGTCGTTGCCGAATTTAAAGGCTTCCACTCGACGCACATGCGCGATGAAGGTGCCGGCGTGATGGATTCGCTTGCCGAAACATTCCGCATTGGTCGGACTGCCGAGATCCCCGTGATTGTCTCGCATCACAAATGCGCCGGCATTCCAAATCACGGAAAATCCGAGATCACGCTGCCGTATATTGAGAAGGCACTCGCCAATCAGCGGATCACCTTGGATTGTTATCCGTATGTCGCAAGTTCAACGGTGCTCGATCCCTATCGTGTCCAGGAAGCCTCAAACACGGTGATCGCCTGGTCGACCACACGGCCTGAGTTTGCCGGGCAAGACCTTACCGATATTGCATCCGAAATGGGTGTCGATATTGCGCAAGCGATTGAAGCGCTACAGCCGGCCGGTGCGATTTACTTCAACATGCACGAAGACGATGTCCGCCGTATTCTAAGTTTTCCACAAACCATGATTGGCTCGGACGGCCTGCCGCACGACGAGCACCCGCATCCGAGACTCTGGGGTACGTTCCCCCGCGTGCTTGGCCACTATTCGCGCGATGTTGGTCTGTTCGGCTTGGAAGAGGCCGTCCGCAAAATGACATCACTGACAGCACAGACATTCGGCATCAAAGATCGTGGCGTGGTTGCTGAAGGCTGCTTTGCCGATCTCGTGCTTTTCGATCCCAAAGAAATCATCGACTCGGCAACGTTCGCCGAACCGGTCAAACCGGCAGCCGGCATATCGCGCGTGTTCGTCAACGGCTCATGCGTGTGGCAGGAGGGCGCCGCCACCGGCCTGCGCCCCGGCAGAGGTTTGCAGCGTCAGGGACTGACGCCGCTCAACTTTGCGGCTTAGCGAAAATTGTGCCGGCTCAGCCGGCACGTCCTCAACTGTTCTGTCTTATATCAGGCAACAGCCAGGTGAGTAGACCAATGACTGGCAGCAGGGCGCACCATTGAAAAACCGCTGCAATGCCTGTCTGGTCGGCGACTACCCCCAATACGGCTGCGCTGACGGCGCCGAGCCCAAACACCAGACCGTAGAACAATCCACCGATTAAGCCGACACGGCCTGGCAACAGCTCCATGGCAAAGACGAGGATGGCAGCGAACGCGCTCGACATGATGAAGGACACGATAACTGTCAGCACGCCGGTCCAGAAGAAATCAGCGTACGGCAGCGCAAGCGAGAATGGTAGCGCGCCGAGGATCGAGAACCAGATGATCTGACGGCGGCCGATCTTATCTCCTAACGGGCCACCAACCAGGACGCCAACAGCGCCCGCAACCAAATACAGAAATAGCATGAGCTGAGCGGTCTTGATCGAGACATTGAATTTGTCGATCAGGAAAAACGTATAGTACGACGTGAAGCTCGCCGTGTAGGCGCTCTTGGAAAACATCAGCACGATCAGAATAAACACTGCGAACAGAACGCCACGGGATGCGGCGTCTGGTTGATTGCCTTTGGGCGCTGACTTTTGCGCGATGATCTGTGGCACACGTTCTGCGTACCAGCGGCCAACATAGCTCAAGACCAGCATTGCCATCACGGCTGCAAGCGCGAACCAGGCGACGCTTGCCTGACCATTAGGGACAACAATGAATGCCGCCAAGACAGGCCCTATTGCGCCACCACCTTGGCCACCCAACTGGAAAATGGCTTGTGCGAAGCCCTGCCGACCGCCGGATGCCATCCGCGCAACGCGTGTCGCCTCAGGGTGGAAGATAGCAGAGCCGGTGCCAACCAGTGCGGCGCCGATCAGCAACGTTTCATAACTTGCCGCCATCCCAAGGATGACGAGGCCAATTAGCGTGAAGCCCATCCCAGCTGCAAGCGAATACGGCTGAGGTTTTCTGTCCGTAAAATGACCGACAGCTGGCTGAAAAAGCGAGGCCGTCAGCTGAAACGTAAAGGTGATCAGCCCGATTTGCCCGAAGCTCAAGCCGTGCGCGTCTTTGATGATTGGATAAATCGCAGGCACCAAGCTCTGCATCATATCGTTCAGCAGATGCGCAAGGCTGAGAGCAAACAGGATCGGCAATGCGGTCGCCGTCGACGGCTTGGCGTCGGATTGCGCTGGATCGATGGTTTTCTGCATGGGAATCCAAGATGCCGACGGGCATGGTTGTCGTCTGAGAGCAATTCTCTGAGAATGGCGGCGGAATGCCAGCGCCCCGTACCTGGGTCCATACTCCGGGCAGACATTGGATGAAATGGCGATCCCGACAGGATTCGAACCTGTGACCGTCCGCTTAGAAGGCGGGTGCTCTATCCAGCTGAGCTACGGGACCGTAAGAGTAATCATAACATGATTTGAGGCAATACCGCGAGGCGACACTGTGGATCGACCGATTGCCGCCTCTCTAGTGCGTCCAGGCTGTTTTGCGTCCGAATTTGAAGTTGTCGGCATACGCCTTTTTGCGCATTTTCCGAACTTGCGGCTCCTGAACAGCGAATGGGATGCCGTGGCGCGTGGCATAGGCGATCGCGTCTTCCTTGGTCTCAAACCGAAGGTGGATCTGGGATTGGGTATCGCTTGATGATGTCCAGCCCATTAACGGGTCGATCTCACGGGCTGAAGCTGGTTCGTGCTCTAGCAGCCATTCCTTGCTGCGGCCCTGGCCGGACTGCATGGCGTTCTTCGTGGGCTTGTAAATGCGTGCGGTCATAGTGTTCTCAGGCATATCCGGCCGTGGCTGGCCTTGTTGCGAGTGTTTCAAACAGCTGTTTAGCAGATCATCGGGCTTGGCTGAACACTCGATTTGTCGCTATGCCGCGAAAACATCACCATCCGAGGCTAGCGATAACCGGCAAGACTGTGGCGTTTGCGGCCAAATCCAGTGATTTTCGATACATTGAAGCCTGCATTAGCAAGGTTGCGGCGCACCCAGCCGGCGGCCGTATAGGTTGCAAAAGTGCCCTGAGGCGCCGTATGGCCATAGACCTGCGCCATCAACTCGGCACTCCAAAGGTCGGGATTCTTGGCCGGACTGAAGCCATCAAGATACCAGGCATCGGCGCTGCCGTTCCATTCGGTGACCGTCTGATTGGCATCGCCGAGGTGGATTTCGAGGGATGCGCCGGCAAACGGTATGATGTGACATGCCGTGCCATTCGGTGGCGGCCAGTGTTCGAGGAGATGGTTGACGTTTTCGGTGAGATCCGGCCAGGGCGCCAGCGCGCGGGCGAGGTCATCACTCGCCATCGGGTAGCGCTCAAATGTCACGAACCTCAGATGCCGGCAGTTGCCGGGTTCCCGTTGCCAGGTTGCAAGGGTCTCGAAGAAATTCAAACCGGTGCCGAAACCAAGTTCAGCAATCGTGAACTGCTCTTGAGATTGCCAGCGCGTTGGCAGGTCATTTGCGGCTAGGAACACATGTCGAGTCTCAGCGCGACCGCCTTCGCGGGCGAAATACGGATCGTCAAACTGGATCGAGACAGGCGTATCACCCTCATTCCAGGAGATTGCGGCGAACGGTTCGCTGTGATTTGGCATCAGCTTCGATATGATGGCTTGTTTTGGTGAGCGCGCGCGTTGGGCGCGTGTTGCAATAGGAGAGCGCATTGGCGACCTACGATCTACTCGTTGTCGGTGGCGGGGTGCAAGGTCTTTGGGTTGCGCGGTGTGCTGTGCTGGCCGGGCTCAAGGTTGCGTTGATGGAAGCGGAGCACTGCGGTGCCGGCGCCAGCGGTGGCCTGCTCGGTGCCCTGATGCCGCATGTCGCGACGGGATGGAGTGAGAAGAAGCAGTTTCAATTCGCGGCGTTGGTCGGCCTTGAAGCGCAAACGCAGCTGCTACAAGATGAAACCGGGCTTGATTCAGGCTATGCGCGCTGTGGTCGCGTGATGCCGATCCGCGCTAAAGGTTTTCTGGATCAATTTGAATCGCGCCGCATCGCGACCTGGCAGCATTGGCGGGCGCCTTCGCAGCGCTTCGAGCTGTCATTGCTGGAAACGGACGCTTTTCGCGCGTGGCTGGCGCCAGAGGCTGCCGGGCTTGGCGTATTCTGGGATCCTCTTGCTGCCCGTATCGACCCGCAACGCTATATCGCGGCGCTTAAAGCATCGATCGTTGAGCGCTGCGACGTGCTTGAAGGCTGCCGGTTTGCCGGGTTCGACGCAGCCACGGGGCAAGTGTCGTGCGAATCTGGCGGTGGTGACATCCTGGCCGGGGCAGTGGTGCTGGCAGCCGGATACGAAACGTTCGGCCTGACGCAAGCCATGACCGGGCTCAATCTGGGGCGCGGCATCAAAGGTCAGGCGGTGGTGCTTGCAGCCAAGATGCCGGTTGAGCGGCCGATCATATTCGACGATGGCATGTATATTGTTGCGCACACGCCGACACTCTGTGCGGTCGGTAGTACAACCGAGAATGACTGGACGGATCCGCGTTCGACTGATGATGGCATGGCAGCCAAACTGGAGCAGGCTCGGCGGCTCTGTCCGCCGCTGCGAAATGCCGAGGTTATGGCCTCCTGGGCCGGGGTCAGGCCGCAGTCAGCTGCCCGTGATCCGATTGCCGGGCAATTGCTGGACGATGCGCCGGTTTACATCGCGGGCGGTGGCTTCAAGATCACACTTGCCATTGCGCATCTGGTCGCAGACAGATTGATCGACGGCATTGTCCAAAACCGAGCGCCAACAGGCCTGCCAGCTTCATTTGCACCGGATGTGCACGTTGCTGCGGCGCAGAAAAAACTGGACAGCCCAGTGACCGCTGAAATCGCATAGGGATTTGCGTGATAAGCTGCTCTATGGCAACGATTTGACCTGGGTCAGACCGATTGGAATACAGAGCAGCGAGAGGTCGAGAGCACATGAATACGGTGACGAATGGATCAGCGCCGTCCGGAGATGGTGCGGCAGCAGACGAGTTGGACGTCGTGATTGTCGGTGCCGGTTTCAGTGGCATGTATATGCTCTACCGGTTGCGCAAGCTTGGCCTCAAATCACGTGTGTTCGATCGGGCAACCGGCGTCGGCGGCACCTGGTACTGGAATCGCTATCCCGGTGCGCGCTGCGATGTCGAGAGCATGCAGTATTCGTATTCGTTTTCTCAAGAGCTGCAGCAAGAGTGGCGCTGGAGCGAAAAATTTTCAGCGCAACCTGAGATCCTCGACTACGCAAATCACGTCGCCGACCGTTTTGATCTGCGTTCAGACATGCAATTCGAAACATCGATTGAATCGGCGCACTTTGATGAAATCGCAAACCGTTGGATCGTCAAAACGGATCGCGGTGAAGAGTTCAAGCCACGCTATTGCGTCATGGCGACAGGCTGTTTGTCGTCAGCGCGGGTGCCGGACTTCCCAGGTCTCAAGGACTTCTCGGGCAAGACCTACCACACTGGGCATTGGCCGCATGAGGGCGTTGATTTTACGGGGAAGCGCGTCGCCGTGATCGGCACGGGTTCTTCGGCCATTCAAGCCATTCCGGTGATCGCGGAACAAGCCTCGCACCTCAGCGTGTTTCAGCGCACGCCGAACTATTCCATTCCATCGCGCAATGGGCCGATGACGGACGACTACGAACAATCCTGGAAACGCGACTACGAGGCACATCGTGCCGATGCGCGCCAAACCAAGAACGGTATTCTCGCCAATCCCAATGATCAATCAGCGATCGAGACCAGTGCCGACGAGCGGCGTGAGGTTTATGAGCAGCGCTGGGCTGACGGCGGCACCCGGTTTATGGCATCGTTCAATGATCTTGCGACGAATGCAGAAAGCAACGACACGGCAGCTGAGTTTGTGCGCGAGAAAATTCGCGCCATCGTTAAAGACACGGACGCAGCCGAGCTGTTGGCGGCCAAAGACTATCCAATCGGTACCAAGCGGATTTGTGTCGATACGCGGTATTTTGAGACATACAACCTGGAGCACGTCGATCTTATTGATGTGCGCGGTGCACCCGTTGAGCACCTGACGCAAGATGGCCTACGCCAAGGCGGCAAAGACTACGCGTTTGACGCGATCGTGTTTGCCACCGGCTTCGATGCGATGACCGGCACACTCGCGCGCATCGATATTCGCGGTCGCGGCGGCCGGGCATTGAAGCAGGAGTGGGAAGCAGGTCCCAAGACCTATCTCGGGATGATGTCGGCTGGCTTTCCCAACATGTTTATGGTGACGGGTCCGCAAAGCCCGTCCGTGCTCTCGAATATGATGGTCTCGATTGAACAGCATATCGACTGGATGGCGGATTGCATCGGGCACATGGAAACGTCCGGACACGCGGTGATCGAGGCTCGACCTGAAGCACAGGATGCCTGGATCGAACACAGCACCGAGATTGCCTACACCACGCTCTATCCGAAAGCGGCGTCCTGGTACATGGGCGCCAATATTCCGGGCAAACCCCGGGTGTTTCTGCCCTATATCGGCGGTGTTGGGCGCTATCGCGCAAAGTGCGATGAGATCGCCGCTGCCGGTTACGAAGGATTTCAGCTTCAATAAACGAAGTGCGCGGCGGTTCGGTTATGTCTCTGGGCATCAATATATTTATCGCGATGGAGATTGAAATTAATCGCTCCTGATCTGGCGTTGGAATGGGCTGCGCTGTCTACTCTTCGAGCTAAGTCAGTTGGGGAACCGGGTCAGTTGAGGCTTGTGGGAGACGTGAACGTTGGCGGATGAATACGACTACATCATCATCGGTGCTGGCTCAGCTGGCTGCGTCTTGGCAAACAGGCTGACAGAAGACGGCAAGAGCAAGGTGCTGCTGCTTGAAGCTGGCGGCAGCGACAAGAATTTCTGGGTGTACCTGCCGGTTGGTTTCACCAAGCTGATGACTAACCCGAAGTTCAACTGGATGTTCGAAACTGAGCCCGACTCCAGCGTCAACGGCCGCCGTATTCCGATTCCACGCGGCAAGGCGCTGGGCGGTTCGAGTGCGATCAATGGTATGCTCTTCGTACGTGGCCAGCCGCTCGATTTCGACACCTGGGCGCAACTTGGCAATCTCGGCTGGTCGTATGATTCCGTGTTGCCGTATTTCCGCAAACTCGAAAACTTTGACCGGGATGGCAAAGGCCGTGGTGACACGCGCGCATCAGGCGGCCCAATCAACGTCACAGATAATACCGCGCCAAATGTACTGGCAGATGCGTTCGTTGATGCCGGCGTATCACTCGGGCATCCACGCAATCCCGATTACAACAACGGTACGCAGGACGGCTTCGGTTACTATCAAACCACGATGCGAAACGGAATGCGCTGGAGTGCGGCGCAAGCCTATTTGGATCCCGCGAAGAAGCGATCCAATCTACATGTCGAGACGCATGCCCATGCCCGTCGCGTCATCATGGAGGGCAAGCGCGCCGTTGGTGTTGCCTACGATGTTAAAGGTGTTGCCCGTGAAGCACGGGCAATGCGTGAGGTCATTATCTCTGCCGGTGGTGTGCAGTCGCCGCAGATGCTGGAGCTCTCCGGCATTGGCCAGGGCGATCGCTTGCGCGAACTCGGGATCGATGTCGTGCATGATCTGCCAGGCGTCGGTGAGAACTATCGTGACCACGTTGCTGCGCGGCTTAGCTGGCGGGTGTCGCAAAAGGTTTCATTCAATGAGCGTACGCGCGGGCTGAGGCTGGTCGGTGAGACACTCAAGTACGTCATGACGCGGCGGGGGATGCTGACCGTGGGAGCCGGTGTCGCACATGGCTTTGTGCGCACGCGTCCTGAGCTGGCGACACCGGATGTCCAGTTTTTCTTCATGCCGGTCAGTTACGGTAACCCGAATAACCGAGCTGAGATGGATAAGGAGCCGGGTATGACGCTCAGCGCTTATCAGCTGCGGCCTGAGTCAAAAGGTTCGATCCACATTAAATCCGCAGATCCTTTCGCGCCGCCCGCGATCGTGCCAAATTTCCTGACCGACAGTGAGGACATCCGCTGCATCATTGCTGGTATCCGGATTGCTCGAGATATCATCGGGCAGCCGGCTATGGACCCATATCGCCTCGATGAGATCAAGCCCGGCATCGAAGCTCAAACCGATGATGAGCTGATCGAGTTCTGCCGTGAGACATCGCAAACCGCCTATCATCCAATCGGCACTTGCAAGATGGGTCAGGACACGATGGCCGTGGTTGATGAGCGTTTGCGCGTGCACGGTGTTGAAGGGCTGAGAGTGGTTGACGCTTCGATCATGCCGACGGTGACGTCCGGCAATACCAATGCACCGGCGATCATGATCGGTGAGAAGGGCGCGGACATGATCCGTGAAGATGCAATTGGCGCGATCAAAGGCGCTGCATAGGTCCGTATAGACGGACAGTAATTTGAGATATGGGAGCGATTCGATGCGTGGTGTTGTTTTTCTAGGAGATCGTAAACTCGAACTGCGGGAGTTTCCCGATCCAACGCCAGGTCCGCGTGAAGTTGTGATCGAGATCAAAGCATCCGGTATGTGCGGCACCGATCTGCATCAGTATCGCGCTCCAGCTAGTCCTGAGGGTTCCGAAACAGGCGGAATTAAACGCCAAGCCGGCAGCATCGCCGGACATGAGCCGTGTGGAGTCATCGCAGCGGTTGGCTCGGCGGTGACAGAGCAGGAGGCGCGTGTCGGCCAGCGCGTGATGGATCATCATTACGACGGCTGTGGCGGCTGCAAGCACTGCACCGGTGGTTGGACGCAGATGTGCCTTGATGGCACCACGGTGTTCGGCTCAAGCAGTCATGGTGGTCATGCCAAGTATATGAAGGCGCCAGTGCACACGATTGTGCCTTTGCCCGATGCATTGTCTTTCGAGACGGGGGCTGCGATTTCCTGCGGGACGGGCACGGCTTGGGGAGCGTTGAAACGGCTTAACCTGCGTGGTGATGAGACGATCGCGATCTTCGGACAAGGGCCGGTTGGTTTGTCGGCAACACAATTGGCAACCGCTATGGGTGCGCGCGTGATCGCTCTTGATGTTTCGCCCGAGCGACGTCAGATGGCCGAAGATTTTGGCGCTGAGGTTGTGATTGATGCGCGCTCAAATGATCCGGTTGAAGCGATTCGTGATCTTACTCATGGTGAAGGTGCGCATAAAACTCTGGATTGTTCATCGTCGCCGGACGCCCGGGCTGCGGCCGTGCGCTCGACCCGTTCCTGGGGCACGGCGTGTTACGTTGGTGAGGGTGGCCAAGTGACGTTGGATGTCAGTCCGGATTTGATCCGCCGCCAGATCACACTGGTTGGATCGTGGACTTTTTCGAAACAGGGACAAGCTGAGTGCGCGGAGTTTATTGCAGATAGGAAGATCGCCGTCGACAAACTTTTCACGCATCGCTGGACGCTTGACCAGGCGGAAGAAGCTTACGAACTGTTCGACACGCAAACGACCGGCAAGGCCGTTATTCTGCCAAGCTAAGGTGAGTCGTCGTACCGTCTGAGAGGGATGTGAGTGACGGATTCTGCGACGCAGGCACGCCCACGGCAATCAATCGGGATTGTCGTGCTGATGACGCTCTACATGCTGGGCTTCACCAATCTGTTCCTGCGCAACAGTCTTGGCATTATGGCGCCATCGATTTCGCAGAACATGGCACTGTCGCCTGCTACCTTGTCCGTCGTCGTCAGTTCGTTTTTCTTTGCCTACGCACTGATGCAGATCCCAAGCGGCATGCTGCTTGATCGTTTTGGTGCGCGGCGTACGCTGGCATTTCTGTTGCTGTTTACGACAGCTGGTGCTGCGTTGTTTTCGATCGCCGAGAACGCGTCGCAGCTTATTGCAGCGCGTATCCTAATGGGGATCGGCTGCGCTGGGATATTCAGCGGTGCCTTCTTTGTTGTCAATCAATGGGTCTCCTCAGACCGCGTCATCACGCAGACGGCGCTGCTCAACAGCTTTGCGGCGATCGGCGGGTTGTGTGCAACCGCACCCTTGGCAGCTTTGCTCATCATCTATGACTGGCGCGATTGTTTTTGGATGTTCACAATTGGCGTTGGCATTCTGTTGCTTGCCGTCCTGCTTGGTCTTAGAGAGCCGCCGAAAACCACAGTGTCGTCTGCTGCACGGCACGAGACGATTGGCCAGATCCTCGCAGGAGTCCGGGGTGCGCTGGCTCAACCCGGCATGAAGCGACTGCTCGTCGTTGGCGTGCCGATTTCCTGCCAAACGACTATTATCGGTGCGTGGGGTGCACCCTATCTGTGCGACGTTCATCAGTTGGATGACATTCAGCGCGGGAGCATCATGCTGGCCATGGCTGTCACGGGTATTTTCGGGCATTCCTTTTATGGCTATATCGCGCGATTGCTCAACTCAGTGCGCACGCCGATTGTCGGTGGCGGTATGATTGTCTGCCTGATGCTTTCTATTCTTGCTGCGATCTCGCAGCCGCCGATCTGGCTGGTAACCACAGTCTTTGCTGTCTTAGGCTTCGTGACGATGTATCCGATGGTTGCCTTTGCGCATGCGCGCGGACTGGTCCCGACGGAGATTGTCGGGCGCGGTGTTGCCGTCACGAACATGGGGATCATGATGGCCATCGCACTATCTCAGCTGCTATTCGGTTGGATCATCGGGCTTTATCCAACCGTCAACGGTGTTTCACCGGAGCTTGCCTATCGCGCTGGTTTTGCGGCGCTTGCCGGTCTGTCGTTGCTCGCCGTGTTCATCTACATCCCCGCCCGAGACTGCAAACCGCGCGGTTGATGTGACTCGTTTTAGGTCGCTTTTCTTGGCGTCGGCTTTGTCAGGAGGGCAACCGGTATCGCGAGCGCTGCTACGAGCGTAAACAACCCGAACGCATTGAGGTAAGCGATCATCGCGGATTGACGGCTGACCTCGGCTGACAGTTTTGTCAGGCCGGGCAAAGTTGACGCCTCCCAGGCACCGGCTGCCCAAGGCGATAGCAGCGCTGGATTGAATGGGTTGATGAACTCAATAAGTCGGGCATAATTGACGCCGGTCGAGCGAACAATCTCGGTAACGGTAATCGATATGAACAGGCTCGACCCGATATTGCGTAGCAAGTGAAACATACCAAGCGTCTCGGGCCGATATTTTGGATCGAGGTCTGAAAAGGCCATGACGTTGAGCGGCACGAACACCATGCCAATGCACAAGCCTTGCAGTATACCGTTAAGTGCGATCTCAAGCGGTGTCACGTTCAGGTCAAACTGCATCATCCAATAACCGGCGATGGTCAGAAGTAAGAAACCCGTTGCCATGCTGAGGCGTGCATCGACCCGGTCGCTATACATCGCCAGGAGAAAGCCGAGCAGGCCACCAATGCCGCGGCTGCCAACGAGCAGTCCGATCAGCGTATCTGGATACTGGAAATGCTGGCGCAGCAATGTCGGCAAGATCACCATCGGTGTAAAGCTCAACATGCCAAAGATCGTCGCGAGAATGAAACCGAGCGCCAAGTTGCGGTTTTTCAGTAGACTCAAGTTGAGGAAAGGCTGCTCGGCTGTAAAGCTGTGTGTCAGGAACACATAAAACGATAGGATCGCCAGCAGCGCCACGAAGGTTATCTCGCCCGACTCGAACCAATCAAGGCGATGACCACGCGCCAGCACATACTGCAGCCCCGAGACCGCGACCGAGAGCGACAGAAAGCCAATCCAGTCAAAGCGGATTTTGGTCGTCGCGCCGTCGCGTGGCAGGGCATAGAACAGACCGATAAAGCCGATAAACGCAATCGGTATCAACATAAGGAATGCCGATTGCCAACCGTAGGCTTCTGCTGCGACACCGGCAAACGTCGGACCGATGATCGGTCCCAGAATGACGCCCATCCCGTTGATGCCCATCACCATCTGGTGGCGCTCTTTAGGCCAGTTATCAAGCAGCAGGGACTGCGTCAGCGGCACCGTCGGCGCACCGATCGCGCCTTGCAGAATGCGCCAAAACACCAGCGTTTCGAGTGAATCCGAGAGGCCGCACATCAACGTCGCAAAGGTGAAGCCGGCAATGCACGTACACATCACGCGTTTGCGCCCGAAGCTGCCGACCAGCCAACCCGTCATCGGCGTTGCAATCGCGATGGCGAGAATATTGAACGTGATGATCCACGAGACTTCGTCCGGCGTCGCAGACAACGCACCTTGGATCTGGGGAAGGATGGCTGACACCACGAGGATCGTCGTGAAGTACAGAGTCAACGTCAGCATGCAGAACGCAAGGATCGCGATGCGCCGGGGAAGCGGCAGATATGCCGGTGGGTTTTCGATGATTGTCGTGCCGTGACTGTGCCCCGCAATAGTGGGCTGGGAGGCTATGCTCACACCCTTTAGCCGATTTGCCCATCGTGTGCCAGATATCGCGACTGTCGCACGCCACGTGAGATCCTAAAGCCAACTTAGTGATGCCGTGCTCAAGTTGGGTTGATGTCCAGGACCCTTTCAGACAGTTCCCAATAGCGTCAGCGGTCAATTTCCTGCGCCCATCGGTCAGCCCATGTACCCATTGGTTTCAAATGATCGAAAAGCTCTTGGCCTAACGGCGTGATTTCGTAGCCAAGTGAGCCGCGCGTTACGAGGCCAGCTGCTCTGAGCTCCTTCAACCGAGTGTTGAGCACCGTTGGTGAAACGCCTTCGCAGCGTTTCTGCAATTCCCGGAAATTCGCCGGACCGGTATCTGCCAACTGCCACAATGTGCCCATCGACCAGCTCCGACCGAGCAGATCAAACAACGCCATTATTGGCTCGCCACTCTTTGAGCCCCGTACAGGGCGACCAGGTCTGGGAAATTCGGACATTTCAATTCGCTACAATTTGCGTAGCATCCGTGTTGTTGATATGTTACTGCTACGATTACTGTAGCAAATAGCACAAAGACGAAATAGCGGGGAAACTCATGTCTACACATATTGTCGGGAACCCCGATTCCAGCAAACCATGGCTCGTCCTGGTCCACGGCATGTCTCAAAACCATTTGGTGTTCGATCGCCAAGTTGATGAATTCTCATCAGCCTATCGTATTCTGCTCATCGACCTGCCGGGACATGGCCTGGCCTCCGATCATAGTGGGCCCTTCGGTCATGCCGAGTACGCGGACCACGTCGAGAATGCACTGAACGAACACTGTATTGATCGAGCCCACTATTGGGGCACACACACGGGGACAGCAGCAGGTCTCATTATCGCATCCACTTCGCCCGAGCGTTTCGCTTCGCTTGTGTTGGAAGGCCCTGTTGTTCCGGGTGAAAACGTCCCGAGCGTGACTGCAGAAATTACGCGTGCGCGCAAGACCGCATCTGCAGAAAATGTGTCTGCGGCGATTGATGCTTGGTGGTCACAGGCGCCATGGTTTGACTACATGCGTGCTCATCCCGAAGTTTGTCGCGCGAGAGAACACAAAGCGATTATTGATACATTCTCCGGGCGGCCGTGGGTTGATAGTCAGACGCCCGCACCAGTTCCAGATGTTGTCGAGCGTCTGGCTGGCATTCAGATACCAACTCTCATCTACAACGGAGAGTTCGACCATCCTGAGTTCATTGCCGAAGCCTTCCGCTTGACTGAATTGATGATGAAGGCGCATCGCGGTACGATTCCCAATTCGGGAGGGTTTCCGTCATGGGAGCAACCGGATACAACCAACGCTCTCGTTGGAGAGTTCTTGCGTAAAAGTGCAACGCACAAATGACCGTAGTTGTCGGTCAAAAAACAACTAAACATGAGTATATTGGATCCGCATTCCAAGCATCTTTGATGCTCTCGACACGACTCTAAAGCACGTCGCATCACATGCGCCTCGCTTTCAGACTGTTTTCGCTCACGAGGCTTTCCCTTACCGCACACCGGCACCTCCAGGGCATTTCGCGCGCAGCTTAATCTGATGTCGGTCGCAACGGATGACAGGCGCGCCGGTGCCTCCCCCACGCGGTGCTGGGGAAGCAAAGGGCGGCAATCCGTGAATGATAATCAGCCAAAGACCACGCTACTCGGCTGCTTCGACCATTTCCCTGGCTGACTCAATGCGGGCTGCGCAAAACTTAAACTCTGGAATTTTGCCCATCGGATCAAGCTGCGGGTTGGTCAGGATGTTGGCTGCCGCTTCTGCAAAGCAGAACGGCACAAACACCATGCCCTCAGGGACGTCGCGGTCCTGGCGTGCCTTCAGAGTGACATGCCCGCGGCGGGTTTCGACCTTGACGAAGTCGCCAGGTTCTACGCCGATGCGCGCCATGTCGTGCCGGTTGAGGCCGGCGATCGCTTCTGGCTCAAGTAGGTCGAGGTTCAATGTTCGTCTGGTCATCGAGCCAGTGTGCCAATGCTCCAGCAGCCGGCCTGTCGTCAGCACCATCGGGTAGTCGGCATCCGGCAGTTCGTCGGGTGGTGTGACATCTGCGGGTACGATCTTTGCGCGGCCGCTTGCTGTTGGGAAGCGATCGCCGAAGATGATGGCGTTACCAGCAACGTCCGGTGCGTCACACGGGTAAGTTACGGCATTCTCAGAATCGATCCGGTCCCAGGTGATGTTGTTCAGCGACGGCATCATGAGTGCCATTTCGGCGAACACTTCGCTTGGGTGCTTGTAAGGCCAGTTGAGGCCAAGGCGATTGGCAAGCTCGGTGATCAATTCCCAGTCGGCGCGCGCCTCACCTGGCGGGTCGACGACCGGCCGCGCCATCTGGACCTGACGATTGGTGTTTGTGTATGTGCCCCATTTTTCCGCATGTGCGGCGGCTGGCAGAATGACGTCAGCGTGCCATGCCGTCTCGGTCATGAAGATGTCCTGGACTACGAGGCACTCAAGCTTGGCAAGTGCCGCGCGGGCATGATGTTGGTCGGGGTCCGACATCGCCGGGTTCTCGCCAAGGATATACATCGCCTTGATTTCGTCGGCGTGGATGGCGTCCATGATCTCGACAACAGTGAGACCCTTGTTGGCATTAAGCGGCTTGCCCCAGAGTTCTTCGTACCCAGAGCGGATGGTGTCGTTTTCGACCGACTTGTAGTCCGGCATGAACATCGGAATGAGACCGGCATCCGATGCACCTTGCACATTGTTTTGGCCACGCAGTGGATGCAATCCGGCGCCGGGGCGTCCGATCTGACCGGTCGTGAGTGCAAGCGCGATCAGGCAGCGGGCGTTGTCGGTGCCGTGTACATGCTGCGAGATGCCCATGCCCCAGAAGATCAGCGACGCTTCGGATCGCGCATAGGTTCTGGCGACAGACTTGATGACGTCAGCTTCGATGCCGCACACATCGGCCATCTTTTCCGGTGGAAAGTTGACGATGTTGGATTTTAGTTCGGCAAAGCCTTCGGTGTTGGCCTGGACGTACTGCTGGTCGTAAAGCTCTTCGCTGATGATGGTGTGCAGCATCGCGTTGAGCAGGGCGACGTCACTGCCTGGTTTGAACTGCAACACCTGGTCGGCATGACGAGCTAGGCCGGAGTTCTGGCCGCGCGGGTCCATCAAGACGAGGTGAGCGCCACGCTTTGCTGCGTTCTTCAAGAACGTTGCAGCGACCGGGTGATTTTCTGCAGGGCGTGCGCCGATCACAATGATGCAGTCGGAGTCGGCTGCCGCTGTGAACGGAGCCGTCACGGCACCAGAATTGAGCCCTTCCATCAAGGCTGCAACCGACGATGCGTGGCACAATCGCGTGCAGTGATCGACGTTGTTGGTATCAAAACCTTGTCGGATGATTTTTTGGAACAGATAAGCTTCTTCGTTCGAGCATTTCGCCGAACCAAATCCGGCAATGCCTTTGCCGCCTTCGCGTGCGTGGACGGTCTTCATGCCGCCGGCTGCTCTTTCCAGTGCTTCGTCCCACGTCGCTTCGCGGAAATAGGTGGAGATTTCGGCTTGTTCGATCTGAACGCTGCCGGTTTTAACTGGTGCATCGTCACGCCGAATGAGCGGCACTGTCAGGCGGTCGGCGTGATGAATATAGTCGAAACCGAAGCGGCCTTTGACGCACAAGCGATTGTCGTTTGCTGGTCCATCAGCGCCATCAACCGCGATGATCTGATTGTCTTTAACGTGCACCTCAGTCTGACAGCCAACGCCGCAGTAAGGGCAGAGCGAGTTGACGGTCTTGTCGGAAAATTCGGTGCGAACCTGACTGTCGTCGACGAGGTTTGCCTCCATCAGCGCGCCGGTCGGGCAGGCTTGCACGCACTCGCCGCATGCAACGCAGGTGCTGCTTCCCATACCATCATCGAAGTCGAACACGATCTTGGATTCATGACCACGGTAAGCCATGCCAATGACGTCGTTGACCTGGACCTCACGGCATGCGCGGACGCAAAGATTGCAATGAATGCAGGCATCAAGATTGACTGCGATTGCGGCATGCGTCCGGTCGGTCTCGACCTTGTCGCGTGCCGGCATGCGACTGACTGGCGCCACGCCCATGTCATCGACCCAGTTCCAGAATTTTGATTCTGGATCATGTGCCTGCTCGCGTGCGGGTTGGTCTGCGAGCAGCAATTCAAAAACCATGTCGCGAGATTTTTTGGCGCGTTCCGTCGCTGTTTGGACTTTCATGCCTTCAGCTGGCATGCGCACGCACGATGCCGCGAGGGTGCGTTCGCCCTCAACCTCGACCATACAGGCGCGGCAATTGCCATCGGCGCGATAGCCTTTTTCCGGTTGCCAGCACAGATGTGGAATTGTTGTGCCGATGCGCTTTGCCACCTGCCAGATGGATTCGCCTTCTTCGGCCTCGACGGATTGGCCATCGAGTTCAAAGGTGATCTTGGTCATGCGAGGTCCTCGGGGAAGAATTTCAAAACGCTACGCAGTGGATTGGGGGCCGCCTGGCCGAGGCCGCAGATTGAGGCGTCCGCCATAACCTGGGACAGCTCTTCGAGAAGGTCGCCGTCCCAATCGGGTGACGACATCAGTTTGACGGCTTTTTCGGTTCCGTTGCGGCACGGTGTGCATTGTCCGCAGCTCTCATCCTCGAAGAACTTCATGAGGTTGAGCGCAACTGCTTTGGTGTCGTCCTGGTCGGACAGGATCACGACGGCATGAGAGCCAACGAAACATCCATGCTTTTCCAACTGTCCGAAGTCGAGCGGAATATCTGACATCGATGCCGGCAGGATGCCGCCAGATGCTCCACCTGGCAGATAGCCTTTGAATGCGTGTCCGTCGAGCATACCGCCGCAGTGTTCGATGAGCTCAGCAGCGGTTGTGCCTGCCGGTACCAGTTGCACGCCAGGATTCTTAACGCGGCCAGAGACTGAGTAGGAGCGCAGGCCTTGCGCGCCATTTTTGCCCTGCGATGCAAACCACTCTGGGCCATTCTTGAGAATTTCAGGGATCCAGTACAGCGTCTCGACATTGTTGACCAAGGTCGGTCGCCCGAAAATGCCAACCTGCGCAACATATGGGGGGCGGTGCCTTGGCAGTCCGCGTTTGCCTTCGATGCTCTCAAGCATCGCGGACTCCTCGCCGCAGATGTAAGCGCCGGCGCCGCGTCTCAGAATGATCTTGGTGTGTTCCGAAAGCCCGGCTGCTTCGAGCTTGGCAATTTCTTTGATCAGGATCTCACGTGCTGCCGGATATTCGTCTCGTAGATAAAGATATACAGCATCGGCCTCAACCGCCCAGGCGCCGATCAACATGCCTTCTAGGAACTGATGCGGGTTGGTTTCGAGATAATGTCTGTCTTTGAAGGTGCCAACTTCGCCTTCGTCGGCATTCACAGCCATCAGGCGCGGTTTTGGTGCCGCACGTACAAAGCCCCACTTGCGACCCGTTGGAAATCCTGCGCCGCCAAGGCCTCGAAGCCCGCCATCCGAGAGGGTCGAGATGACGTCATCAACGTTGCGCTCGCCGGACGTGCAGGCCCGCAGTGCTGTGTAACCGCCACCGGAGCTATAGGCGTCAAAATTCACATAGTCGGGAATGTCAGCGTGGAAATGTTTGGCTTCGATCGTTGCCGCTACCTTTTCGGGGGTTGCGTGGTCAACATGATGATGCCCAACTTCGCAAACCGGGGCTGTCGCGCAGCGGCCCATGCAAGGCGCGCGGAGGACACGGACATCGGCTCCAGAGTTTTGCTGCAGCGCCGAAATCAGCGCTTCGGAGCCCGCCAGCTCGCAACTCAATGATTCGCAGCCCCGGACCGTGACGGGTGCTGGCCGATCCTCGCCATCACGTACAATGTCGAAGTGCGCATAGAACGAGGCGACTTCGTATACTTCAGCCATCGGCAATCGCATGATTTCGGCCAAAGCGTGCATGTGGCTTGCGGGCAGGCAGCCCTCGCTATCTTGAATGAGATGGAGGTATTCGATCAATTCGTCACGGCGCACTTCTCGATTGCCGAGCAGCGCGTTTACCGCGTCTGTTTCGGCTGACCGAAGTAACCGGCCCTTGGGAAATACCGGTGCTTTGCGCCTTCCCGAACCTGGGTGAATGCGTTTCTTTTGTCCGCTGGAACCTGCTTCACCAACACTATCAGTCATGTAATTCTTTCTTAAATGCATGTGGTTGCGCAGCGACGTGGAACATCAGGTCTCGGCTGTGGGCTTGCCAGCACCCAATGATATCAGAGTTCCGAAGGCTCATATAGGCAGGATTGTCACGCTCGCCCATCCCTCAATTTCTTTGGCATACCAAATGCCAAAAGCATGATGCAATAGAGAATTTCCCAGAAACAATGACATAGTCGCTTTCGATCCAGCGTGTGGCGTGCTTCAACCATCGTGAATATGTTTGAAGCACCATGTGATTGGTGATCTATCCTTTATCCGGCATGTCCTCTTCGGGTGCCGACAGCCTTACGGAACCGGGTGTGAGAACGTCTCTGCGATGAAGAAAATGCTGCATCTTGGGGCCTTTATGCGGCCCGTATCGATCCATACCGCGTGGTGGCGATATCCCGGCAGCGAGCCGGATGCGAATTTTAGCCTTGAGCACATTGTGTCGTTTGCCCAGACGCTGGAGCGAGGCTGTTTTGATGCGTTCTTTATGGCGGATCATCTGGCTGTGCTGAATATGCCAATCGATGCCCTCAAGCGCAGTGCCACCGTGACGTCATTCGATCCTTTGACTCTGCTTCCTGCGTTATCGATGGTGACTAAGCATCTCGGACTGATTGCCACAGCGTCGTCGACTTTTGAGCCGCCCTACCTGATTGCGCGCCGGTTTGCATCGCTCGATCATATTAGCGGCGGGCGGGCTGGTTTTAACCTCGTTACAACATCGAACCCGGATGCAGCGCTCAATTTCGGTTTGACTGATCATATGGAGCATGCGGACCGTTACCGGCGCGCACGGGAATTCGTGGATGTTGTCAACGGCCTATGGGACAGCTGGGCGGATGATGCCTTCATCCGCGACAAGGACAGCGGCGACTTTTTCGATCCAGCGAAACTAAAGACACTGGACCACAAAGGAGAGTTCTTTTCTGTCCGTGGTCCGCTCAATATCGCGCGACCGGTGCAAGGCCGGCCAGTGCTGGTACAGGCAGGCGCTTCTGAGGATGGCCGGCAACTGGCCGCCGAGACGGCTGAAATGATCTTCACTTCCGCGTCGACGCGCGAGGCCGGTCAGGCTTTCTGTGCTGACATACGCCGCCGCATGTCTGATTATGGCCGCGATCCGGCATTGATGAAGATCCTACCGGCAGCGCTTGTCGTTGTTGCGGATAGTCTTGCGGAAGCTCAGGATCGCCGGGCGCATCTCGACAGTCTCGTCAATTCAGACAGCGCCATCGCAGCGCTATCGATCGCGCTTGGTCACGACGCGTCAAAGTATGATCCGGATGCGCCGTTGCCTGAGGACCTACCGGAGACCAACCAAAGCAAAAGCGGTCGAGAGCGTGCCATTGCGCTTGGCAAACGTGACAATCTCACTGTCCGTCAGCTCGCCCAGCGATTGGGCGGGTATAGCGGTCTCTCGCTGTTGGGCACTCCTGAGATGATCGCAGACACAATGGAAGACTGGCTGACGAGTGGGGCCTGTGATGGGTTTACCGTCATGTTCCCGTATCTACCCGCCGGACTTGATGATTTCGTCAACAAGGTTGTGCCCGAGTTGCAACGCCGAGGCCTGCTGCGTAGAGCATACACAGGTACGACGTTGCGCGAGCATCTCGGGCTTCCCCGGCCAGTCAATCAATTTTTCGCATGAGTATCCGACATTCGATCTGCGAGGCATACGATCCGTGAGCGCGACTGTTCAACTTTGCTTTCTCATGCTGGCTGCGCTGATCGGTTTCCAACAGATAAGTTTCTGGTGGTTGCCGCCGCTCACTCTTTGCCTCGGTGTGGTTGGATGGTTGACGGATCGTTACTGGAAGATACGGTTTTACGATATTTATAGCCCCAAAGATTGGGCGCGGTTCTGGCTAGAGACGTTGGTCGGTCTGTTTTTCTTTATGTTTGCTGCGTTTGTGGCCGGTCATATTTTGCGACGTTCTGCGGTGTATTTTGAGTTCATCTAGTGAAGACGCTGACCCAGATTGGGATTTGAACACTGTTGATTGCCCGAAAAATATGGCTCTTCGCTGTTTCAAGTGGGTAGTTTGAGGTCGAGTTTGCCGGCGATGAGGTATGTGACGGCCTTGAGCGTCTTTCGATTGCGATAGCCGCGTGCCTTTGCTTTGGCGGCTTGCACGAGGGAGTTGATGCCTTCG
>CAJQQK010000176.1 GCA_905480435.1 uncultured Hyphomicrobiaceae bacterium
CGGCTTGCTGGCTACGAGGACGTCAATGACGCCAAGCGTTTGGCGCTCGACCCCGTGATGCGCCAAATCGTTGGAGGGCGCGCCGTTGACCAAAAGGCTGCCTCGGCGAGCCAGATGGGGCGCTTCGAAACCGAGGTACTCACAACGCCGGATAACCTCGCCGCTCTACCTGACATGCCGGGGCACTGGATCGATCGACTTCACGAAGCGGTACCGCCGAAGTGGATCACACTCGACATGGACAGCTCAGTCAGCCCGACGCATGGCGAGCAGGAAGGCACAGCCTGGAACGGCCATTTCGGCTGCTCGTGTTATCACCCACTTTTCCTGTTCAATCAACATGGTCAGCTTGAGCGCTGCAAGTTGCGCCCCGGCAACGTGCACAGCGCTGATGGCTGGGAAGATGTCTTGAAGCCTGTGATGGCGCGCTACGCTAAACGAGACATTCTGCGTCTGTTCCGAGCCGATGCTGCCTTTGCACTTCCGGCGCTCTACGCCACGCTGGAGGCAGAGGACTACTTCTACGCGATCAGGCTGCCGACGAACGCCGTGCTACAGCAGAGGATTGCAAACTTGCTCAAGCGTCCGGTTGGGCGGCCACCAAACCATGTGCGGCGGCTCTATGGTGAGTTTGATTATAAGGCAGGCTCCTGGGACAGGCCCCGCCGTGTCCTCGCCAAGGTGGAATGGCATCCCGGCGAACTCTTCCCTCGCGTTGGCTTTCTCGTCACCAACCTGCCCTTGGAACCGGAGCAAGTCTTCGGCTTCTACAATCAGCGTGGCACGGCGGAGCAGTACATCAAGGAAGGCAAGATCTCGCTGAAGTGGACCCGCCTGTCGTGCAAGACGATGGCTCAGAACGAGGTCCGTCTGCAGCTTCATGCCTTAGCCTAAAACCTTGGCGCTTTCCTCCAGGTCGCCGATCTGCCTGAGGAGATCGCAACTTGGTCTCTCACGAGCTTGCAGACGCGCCTGATAAAGATCGGTGCTCGTGTCGTTCGGCACGCCCGCGCCGTAACCTTCCAATTGGCCGAGGTCATGGTCAGCGGCGATCTGTTCCACCGCATCCTTCTCGCCATACACCGACTACGACCATCTCCGGTGCCGATATGACCTTCAATCTGCGCGCAATAGAATGTAAGAGGCTCGATAAATCCGCCCAGAGCGCTTCGGCCCGGCGCAAGAGATGCCGGATTGGCTCCATCGCATCCCCATCAGGGCTTCTACAGCACGCGCTTGCGGTCGAAACGCGCGGATCAGAATTGACAGCTGAACGTCAGCACCTAAAATCAGACTTTCATCGATCTACTTGGGGTATGTCGGCTTAAAACGCTCAACCTTCGGGCGATTTAAGGCGCCCAATAAACGCGACGTGCTTTAACTTATCAGACGGCCAAAAAACCAGGCTCAAACACTTTGTCTGCCATCACCTGGCAACGGTGGATATAACGTGGCTCGTCAGGTCCATAATCGGCGACCGCATTATGCAACGTGCCTATGTTTTCCCAGATCAGCACATCGCCTTCTGACCACTCGTGCGCAAACTGGTACTTCTCCTGCAATTGGTGCTCAAACAGAAATGCCAGCGTCTCATCGCTCTTTTTCTTGTCCATACCCTCAATGTGCATCGCGTAGCCTGGATTGCAGTAAAGTACTGGCTTGCCTGTAATCGGATGCGTGAGAAAAATCGGATGTGGCACCGGCGGCTTCTTAGCTCGTTGTTCCGGAGTGAGTGGTCCACGTGTTGAGCCTGGGCGAGCCCGCATCATGTTCCAAAACTTTTCGAAATCATGGATCGCGACTTTGCCTTTGAGGCTCTCTTTCATGTCGCTTGGCAAGTCATCGTACGCCGCGTGCATATTTGCGAACAATGTCGATCCGAGAGGTTTACCATCGCGTTTAGGTATCTCGATCGCATAGAGCACATTCGCGAACGCGATTTCCTTGGAGTATGACATGTCCGTGTGCCAACCCTGACCAGCATCGCCGAGTCCGGTAGCTTTGCCATCTTTTACGACATTAGAAAGGATCATGACCTCGGGATGCCCTGGCACGGTGTAAGGGCCTGCAGCGACGTTGATCTCGAGTGTCCCCAAGCGCGATGCGAATGCTTTTTGTGCCGCCGGCTCTATGCTTTGATCCTTGACGCACAGAGCGCCATATCTGCCTAGCGCCCGCGCCAGATCGGCAAACGTGGCGTCGTCAATCGGTTGGCTCAGGTCGAGATCGAAAACCGAAGCGCCAAGCGTTTGGCCGGAGGGTTCTATGCGCATTGGCTGCACCTTTCTGCTGGTTGATCAGGTATTGGCCAAAACATAAGCAACATTGACCCGTCGACATACGTCACGCAGCTGCTCGTCCAACGCGTCAGGAATCGGCACACCGGACTTCAATCTTTCCTCGCGCTTCACGGCTTCCGGATCACCGGCGACAAGCACAGGCTTAGCGGGGTCCGTCGGTTCGGCGTCGTGCAGGTAATCAACCACGTCATCGAGGTCGCTTTCGAAGTCGCCTTCGTCGCGGAAGAAATTCGGGTCCATTGCCATAAAGAAATGCCCGATGTTCTCCGGATCGCTCGGGCCTTCTCGCGGTTTATGGATGGGCGAGAACGAGCCGCCAGATAGAACCCCACCAAGAATGTGAGCCATCATTCCGAGCCCATAGCCTTTGTGCGAGGAGAGCTCGGCAGTGCCGCCAACTGGCGTCAGTCCGCCTTTCGACGAATTCAGCAGCAACTGATACGCGGCGTTGGCGTCGGTCATTGGTTTGCCTTCCCCGTCGGCAACCCAGCCTTCGGGGATTGGCTTGTTCTGGAAGCCATAAACTTTGACCTTGCCAACAGCCACAGTACTTGTCGCCATATCGAGAACGAAAGGGCGGTTGCGTGAGGCAGGTGCAGCAAATGCCAATGGGTTGGTGCCCAGGATCGGATTGGCAGCACCAGTCGGCACAACGGTAATGCCGCGCGCGCCACTTGCAACCCAGCCGACCAAGCCTTGGTCAGCTGCCATTTTAGCATAATAGCCTGCCGCTCCGAAATGATGCGAATTGCGGACGGAGACAACGCCAACACTCGTTTCGCGCGCCTTGGCTATGGCAAGTTTCATTGCGTCAACCGAGACCGGATGGCCCAGGTTGCCGCCCGCATCCATCAAAGCAGCAACTGCACTTTCCTTGACGATCTTTGGCCGCGCCGCGAAATCGAAACGGCCCTCGCTGCGTTTCGTCTCGTAGGTCATGAGCATTGATATGCCATGCGAGTCGACGCCGATAAGGTCGGTTTCAAGCATCACGTCTGCGGTTGTCGCGGCAAGGTCGTCGGTCATGCCCCATGCTTGCAAGATCAGATAGATCTGCTCGCGAACGCGTTCTGGTTGTGCATTGAAGCTCACGCTGGTCTCTCTTGGTCATTCGAAATTTAAAATCAAGCACCTCTATCAAGCTGGCTTGAAAATGTTGACACCATTCGCGTCGGTTTCAACGTGACCGGTCGCACTCAAATAGTCGCGCGTCGTCATATCGGCCAACAATGCTGGGTCGTCCGGAGTGTTGGCGATAAATCTACGGCCCGCCTCGTCTCGGCCAAACAAGATTGAATATGATGGACCTTTGCGGTCATGCATCACCGTGTAAGTTTCAATCTTCGCAGTCCCTGATGCAGATTCGACAACTGTTGGTCCTTTGTCCGCATCAATCTTGGCCTGATAGGTTTTTGGATCTTTCGGAGCAAACGGGCGTTCCGGCGGTGTGGTCGAATAAATGCCGCCCGATTGCTTGGTGACGTAGTTGCCGTTGGCAGTCACCATGCCGCGCATACCCGGCTTTGCACGTACTTGGTTCATCATTTCGGCGATTGAGTGCGTGACGTAATTGTTGCCCGGCCCGCCAAAGTAGGGAAGACCGCCTGTAACCGTGAGGCCGCGCGGATCGTCTTCGGCAAGCCCCATCTCCTGGCAGCCTATCTGCACCGCGGATGGAAAACAGCTGTAGAGGTCGAATGCGCCAATATCGTCGAGACTGCAATCTGCCATTTCCAGTGTTTCAGCCGCAACGGTTCGCATTGCTGGCGACGAATGGTGATTGATGCGGTCACTGATATACCAATGGTCATAAGCATCGGCGCAGCCATGCAGATAGACCCATTTCGATTCCGGAATGCCAAGCTCACGCGCTTTGCCAACCGACGTCAGAATGATTGCGGATGCCTGATCGATAAAGGCATTAGAGTTCATCAGCTTCGTATACGGGAACCCGATGTAGGGGTTATCGGCACTAACGGTGGCAATTTGTTGTGCTGAGAAGCCTTGTTGGCGGTCAGCGAGGGGGTTGCTGGCTGCAACGGACGCAAATCGTTCGAACAGCTGCCCCATCGCATTGAGATGCTGATCAATCGTGCGGCCGCGGCTGCCGCGAATGCTGTTTTCGAAAAGCGGGTAAGAGAAGATGGCGCCTGACATGCGGTGGCGCTCTTCGTGCTCGCTCCAGCCTGGCGTACCAACGCCCCAGCTCTCTGGATTGCCGCTCGGATTTTCATTCCAGTCGAGTTCAACTTTGGCCCGCTGCGCGGCTTTCTGTGTCGCCAGCGCCTCACCGCCAGCGATCAACGCAGCGCCAACTTCACCTTTTGTAATCTGCTCAAACAGTCGGTTGACACACCACTGCGGCATGTTTCCGCCTTGGAATGTATAGATCAGGCGTTTGGCGTTGCCAGCGCCAATTCGGTCGGCGATTGACTTTGGTGGGTTCCTCGAGCCACCGAATGGGCTTGTGAACCGCCAACTGGTGTCGGAGAACGAACGCAAAATGACGACAGTGTCGAGCGCATCAATCAGTTTTTGATCTGCTCCGGCGTCCACTGCAGCTTCGCGGGCGGCAGATGCTGTCAGATCCATTGCTGCAAGAGCTATCTTGGGATTGGGTTCACGCTGCGTGACTTGTCCGCAACCAACCAGGATTGGTGTCCGATCAGCATCCATAGCTCAGGTCCTTGTTCTCAATAGCGGAGTGGTCGGTTCTCGATCGACCGAGGCATATCAAACGATTTGTCGCCAGTTGGTGCGCCGCGACAAGTGCGGAACGATCTCGATCATGATTTGTGTCAGATCAGCCGCCACATCAAAAATCGAGACGTAGGCTCGGTTGCTGCCGGGGCTATTGCCAGGCGAACAGCGGTTGCTCAAAATGTGCAACTCTCGTCTGACGGCCATGCATCGCGACTTCTCTGAATTGATAGATGAGCGCGGCGGTCGGTGCGTGAACGACATGTCCTGTCACTGCTATCGGTGTGCCGAGAATAGGACGATCAGCGTCTTCTCCTGGTGTAAGGCGTGGAATCTCAGAATTGTCGAGATCATCAAGTGGAATTTGGAACACGGTTGCCACTTCGATTGGGTCTGGCGTCATTTCGGCAAGGGAGCCACCCCACACAACAAATGGCCGAATGCAAAACCCGGAACGCGTCTTGTAGTCATCCAGAGTTCCGAGGACGGTTGATGGGTCGTAGTGCAGGCCAAGTTCTTCGCTGAGTTCACGCAACGCGGCTTCTTGAAATGTCTCGCCCTCATCGACACGCCCCCCAGGCAAAGCATATTGGCCCGCATGGCGCCGAAGTTTGCTCGATCGTCGTGTGAGTAACAGGCACGCACCTGAGCCGTTGGAGGCTGGAGCCACGACGAGTGCAACGCCTGCCAAACGTAGGCTTGTATCGTGAATTTCCTGCCGCGGGAAAGCGTCCAGATGCTGTGCCATCTGGTGTCTCAGCTTGTCGTCAAAGGAATATGAGGGGGGCATACGGCGATCCGCGTGACGGGTTGCCAGCCTAAGCGCTCACGCGTTGCAGGGAACTGCGGACTTGGCCGGATGATTTCATCGCCCAACAAGCCTCGTTGGACCGTAAAAATCAAGAGCGGTAGTATTCAACGATCAGCTACTTGCGCGAATTGTTTCGTGAATTCTCGATGGCTCGAACTAAGTCCGGGCTAGCCCGCAACGGATCATCAACCAATGATGCTTTGAACTGAGTCGTTCGAATGGCCTGCATCTGATCATCGCGTGCATTGGCTTCGGCGATTTTTTTCAGGTTGCTTCCGTAGTTTTTGACGGCCGTTGGCTTCATTTTCGTTGCTTTCTTTGCCCATCAGTTCGAGTAAGTTTAAGTCATCAAAGGTTTGCGTCGGGATTATAAGATAGTTCAATATTTACGTATCTCACATTTTTATCGATGGAGTTTTAAATGGTTTGATGGGAAAATATTTTATTAACTTAAAATAGTTGGTTCCTGTAAAGGAATTTGTATGAGTGTCGCGTCCGGTAATGGATGCGGATAACAATGCAACTTCAATTGCACGATCAATCAGCGGTGAATGCAGCCGTGCGCTGGGGCGGCCCCGATCCGATCGGCCGCCAGTCTGCGCGTGAATTGATCGAGTCGCCGGCTAAATTTAACACGCTGGGTACGATACAATCGAGACTCGCAATGCCTAGTCTGGTCTCGTTGCTTTTAGCAATTGGCGGCGTGGCCGGTATCGGATCGCAATCGTCAATTCCGTTGTACTTATTTGCCTGCTCCAGTGCTGTTGCGATTGCTGCGGTCGCCGTGGCGGTAACTTGGGAGTTGAAATTTGGTGCGAGTAAAGGAGGTTTGTATGGTCTTTCCAGAGCTGAGCTAGAACAAAAAATAGAAGTTCTTGAGGATTTGCGCTGGCAGGCGCAAGACGACGCTGATCATCTTCAGGCTCTCCTGGATGCTCAGTCCGCCATTATTCTAAAGCGCAATGCAAAGGGTAAGATAACATTTACCAATCGTGCATTTTGTACAGCATTCAGCGTTGAGTTGTCAGACGTCCTAAGCAAACCATTTCATCCAACAGTGATTGAGCATGTCGATGCAGCAGAGTCTCCGAATTTGCTGGCTGAAAAGCTACCGTCATGGGCGCAAATGTCGGTCCAGCTCGTTGAAATTCAAGGTGGCTCTCGATGGATAGAATGGACGCATCGGCGACTGGAAGACGTTAGCTATGGTGATGGGGGTATTCAAACGGTTGGTCGAGATGTCACCAATCAGAGACGTCATGAGGCAGCTTTAGCGCGCGCCCGTGATCAGGCTCGGGCGGCCGACCGTGCCAAATCCCGGTTTCTAGCTTCGATGAGCCATGAGATCCGGACGCCGATGAACGGCATTCTTGGTATGTCAGGATTACTTGGCGAAACTGAGCAGTCTCCTGAGCAACGCACCTACATCCAGGCGGTACGCAAATCCGCGCAAACTTTGCTGGCGCTGATAGATGAGATTTTGGATTTCTCAAAAATTGAGGCAGGCCACATCGAACTGGCCAGTGATCCCGTTGATATCATTGACTGTGTGCAAGGTGCGGTAGAGCTTCTCGCCGCGCGCGCCTATCAAAAACAATTGCAATTAGTCTGGTCTACTGCGCCTGACATGCCGCGCCAATTTCTGGGTGATGAGGCGCGATTGCGTCAGATATTGCTTAACCTGCTTAGTAACGCGGTGAAGTTCACCGAAAGCGGTGGCATATCTGTCTGGGTGGGAGCTGAATCTTCGGACGATCAGCTTGATGAAATAAAGATCGTTGTTCGCGACACTGGTCCCGGCCTGAGCGAAGATGCAAGAGCGCGCATTTTCATGGAGTTCGAGCGCGCGGTGCCCGACGGATCTCTTCAGGAAAGCGGAACAGGCTTAGGGCTGGCCATTGCCCAACGTCTGGCTCAGAGCATGGGCGGTGGCATCAAAGTGACGAGCGTTCTTGGCGCGGGGGCAACGTTTGTGTTGTCTGTTCGGCTGCCGCGGGCCACCCAGCATGAACCGAAGGGGCCTGCTGAGCGTCTGCGCCAGCGTCGCGTCGTGGTGGTCTCGCCCGAGCAAATTGAGCGCCGCACAATCGCAAACTTTTTGCGGGCACATAACATGGCGGTGGCTGAGTTCGTGAGCCTTGATGAATTCGCTGCCGGGCAGATCAATGACACCGACAAGCCGCCTTATATCGTCTTGCTGGATTGCACGATAGATCCGAAGTCTGCGCGCAAAGTCCTCGATCAGCTGTCGGAAGACACGGACATTGAAGCCGCCGTAATAGCCGCAACCGGTGACCGCGCTGAATTCGATCGCTTCAATAAAGCAGGCATCGAGAACTTCCTGGTTCGCCCAATCCGGCCTTCGACGCTCTTGGCTCTTCTGGCGGGGGAGGTTGATAAAACGGTCGGGGCGCCTTTGGTTTCGAATAAGGCCGTTGCGGCATCCAAAGACGCCGTTAGCTGGCGTGTGTTGGTCGCTGAAGACAATGAAATCAACGCATTACTGGCCCGCACGGTGCTGGCCAGGCTTGGTTGTGTGCCAGTGATGGTCGCTAATGGTCGAGAAGCCATCGACGAAGTCTCGCGTTCCCTGGCCGGCAAAACGCCTCGGCTGGATGCGATCTTGATGGATCTGCACATGCCGCAGGTTGATGGATTGCAAGCAACGGCTGAGATACATCGATTGTGTCATGCTGCGGGCCAACCACGTCCAGCAATCGTTGCGGTTACCGCCAATGCATTTCAGGAGGACCGTGACAAGTGCATCGCAGCCGGGATGGATGATTACCTTTCAAAACCGTTTGAACCAGGCGACTTGCGTCGGATTCTTGACAGTGTTGCCCAACGTCTTGCCGGTTGAAGGTCTCGATTGCTGCGGCGCACAATAGATCATTTCTCTCTCAACGCCTCTCTAACAATCTTTTGTCGATGACATAGATCAGTCTCAACATCAGCATCGCCCTGCGAAGATGTTGATCTTGCAACTTTCTATCCGCGACAGCACGGTATTAGCGTGTTAGGCTCCCGCCGGGTTGGAGAGCTTGTGAATGAAAACGAAAATCGGCGGTCGAGCCAAAAGGCTCCGGGGAACGCCGCTTAGGGGCCGGGCATCCCGGATACTCAAGACGTTGGGACCCAAGGCGCGCGCGCACGGGCTGCATCTGCCGTTCGGCATCGGTCGCAAACCTGCGAAGGTTTACGGCGCGATAGGCTCGTTGGAAGTGCGCTTGGCGCGCACGCGCTCGGAAGTTCGGCGCGCGCAACGCCTGCGCTACGAAGTATTCTATAACGAAATGTCGGCGAAGCCATCGCTGGCGGCACAGCTGCGCCGCCGCGATCAGGATTCTTATGACGCGATTTGCGACCATCTCCTGGTGATCGATAAGTCGGCTGAGCCATCTGGGATGGACCGCCGCCGAGCACGGGCCCGCGTGGTTGGAACGTATCGCGTTTTGCGCCAGGACATGCCGCGCGGCGCTCGAGGATTTTACACCCAGTCTGAATATAACATCGCCGAATTGATCGATCAGCGCTCGCCTGAGTATTCGTTTATGGAGCTCGGGCGCTCCTGCGTTTTGAAGCCTTATCGCAACAAGCGAACAGTCGAGCTGCTGTGGCACGGGCTGTGGACTTATATTCGCGAGCACGGCGTCGATGTTATGCTCGGGTGTGCAAGTTTCGAAGGCACGGATCCCGATGCCCACGCAATGGCTCTGAGTTTCCTGCACCAGGAACGCCTAGCACCGCCCGAATGGCGCGTTCGAGCGCACGATCGTCTGCACGTGCCCATGGATCGCTTGCCGAAAGATCAAATTGATCCAAAAGCCGCGCTGAAAGGGTTGCCACCGCTCATTAAGGGCTACCTTCGATTGGGAGCGTTTGTTGGAGATGGTGCTGTTGTCGATCATCAATTCGGCACAACCGATGTGCTGATCATTCTGCCAGTAGAGAAGATTGACCCTCGCTACTTCGAACATTTTGGAGCTCCGGACGAGCGCCAGAGTCGCGTGGCTGTCACTGTCTGATCTGGCTCTATGCTTTGCCATCGGACTGGCTGACAGTTGCAGTGATTGCCTGATGATCACTGAGGTCACAGTGCATACGCACATCACTGACACGGACTTCGGGCGAAGCGAAAATACCATCGACCATCAATTCGAGTGCGCCGGCTCGGTGCAATTTCGGGTCAATGCTTGTTGAAATATGGGCTGGAACGCAGTCAGTCCACCGATTGGCGAAGCGATCAAAAACTGCACCGCCACGTGGGGCATTGAAGTCACCACATAGTAGCAGCGGCTCCGAGCCCATCATGTTGATCATGCGATCTGCAGCGTCGTGTTGGAAATCAGTTGGCTGGCCTCCTTCGGTCCAGGGAAAATGCGTCGTCGCTATCTGCGCGTCGAGCATGTCCGAAGCGAGTCGAACTTGCGCTGTTGCGTACCTATTGTCGCAAACCGGCTCTCGGGCGACGCGCGGTCAATCACCGTCCCGCCATCACCGCCACCGGCATAGACTGAGAGGTTAGTTGTACGGAAGGCGTGTCGGGACAGGATGCCCACGCCGAACGGTGCTGCTTGATCTGGAGAGAACCGCGCCATTGCAACGAAATGACAGTACGTCAGGTCGGTCGCGGCTTGAATTTCGGCGATATCGCTTTCTACGAGTTCCTGCAGGCATGCGACATCAGGAGCGGTGTCGCGCAAGAACGGAATGAAGCGGTCGAGATGAGCGGATCGTTCGACATTCAAACTTAGCAACCGCATGCGGGCGACCTTCCCAATTGTTGCTGGACGCAAATTGTTCAGCGCCCACCAGTCTTTGGCTCAATTGTACCGGTCAATTCGGGAAGGGGATAACATCTACAAATTGCGAAGAACGGCAAGGGAGAAATTGCCGTTCCTCTGATGTTGAGGGCCTGCTGATTAAGTTTCATCCACGCCAAGGGCAGTCCGGAATCGCTGCGCGATTGCGACACCGTCTTTGACGGGCAACATCCACGGATCATCGCTGAGCGCGATCTTGGCCGTCGCGAACACGGGGCCGGGTGCCTTGAAAAGAAAGTCGGCCAGTTCGCCCACGGCGCCATGTTCGGTCACCGCCATTGTTTGCTTGATGCCAAAGCCTTCTGCGATCTTACAAAGATCCGCCTGGTTCGACGAAAGACCGGTTTGGCGTCCAGTTTCGCCGAAATGCTCGTTGTCGAGAACAAGAATGGCGAGGTTGCCCGGGGCCTGGTCCGCAACAACACCGAGTGAGCCGATGCCCATCATCATTTCACCGTCACCAGTCAGTGCGAGAATGCGTTTGTTCGGTTGCGCCAACGCAAGACCAAGTGCTGTTGGCACGGACAAGCCCATACCGCCCCAGGAATAAAGATATTCAGGACTGTCGCCTGCTGCAAAGCAATCCCACGTCGGTGAGCCGAGGCCTGGAATAACGAGGGTGCCGTCGCGTTTGCCGAGCAAGTCGGAAACAAAAGCGCGGCGCTGGATTTTATTGGAACCACTCATGTTCGTTGCCCTATTCCTTGCCAAAGCCTTTGGCGCCTATGATGCGCTGAGAAATCAAAACGGCTGCGCTGAAGCCACCGTTGAATGCGAGCCCTGCCGCACCAGCGAAGGTCTCGCCAACTTCTTCAGGCTTATCGACGGGAAAGCATTTGACGCCAATTGCTTCGAGTACCGTTTCAGTGCTGCGTCCCATCTGGACTTGCCAAGGATTGAACTCTCCCCATTGACCGCGCATCGTGACAATCATCAGGCAGGGCGCGCGCATGACAGCTGGATACCCAAGCGCATTGATGCAATTGCCAACGCCCGATGACTGCATCGCAACCATTGATCGTTTGCCGCCGAGCCAATGGCCCGTGACGATGCCCATGCTCTCTTCTTCGGTGGAGAGCGTGACCAGTCGCGTGTCGGTGTCATCCTTGACCATATTGAGCAGCTGAGTGAGGCCGCCATCCGGCACGGTGCATACGGTCTCGATATTGCGCTTCTTGATCTCGGAAAATACGTCCGAGGACCAATCATAAGGTGTCGTCATGCGGCCTGTTTCCTTGTGCGTCCTGCTCGTATGTTGGGCGTGTATGTCATAGCGGGCCCGAAAATCGGCGTCACCGTAGGCGATGCGGCGTAGCGTGCCAATCGGGAGCTGGATAACTCAGCGCCGTTGGTCGATTGCGATCGAGATACTTCAATGGCAGACCGTTTGTTGTGGTCCATTGAGGTGGCCTTCGGATAGGAGCGGCGGCGTTTAAGTGCTCAGCATCGGGAACTCGGCGATATCAAGATCGTCGCCATGCGCCAATGCGACGTCCGGGAAGGGTGGTGAGGTTGCCATGCCTTCGCGGCGCACGAACGTTGCACCGTCGCCGACCAGACGCAACGAAAAGGCGCGGCGCTGGGCGCTAGGGCTGTTGTTGACGGGGGCGCCATGGATCGTGCGGTAGTCAAACGCCACGGCATCGCCAGGCGCCACAGCCCAGCCACGAATGTCGTATGCCGCGCGATTGCCGTCGATATCAGGAAGCGCGTCAAGGCCGTCGCCTTCGTTGATCGGATTGCCATTGAAGTACTGCGGTTGGAACAGTTTGCCTGCGCGATGCGAGCCCGCGACAAATTCCAGCGTGCGTTCTCGCGGAACATCATCAAGTGGGATCCACAGGCTGACCGTCTTCGGCCCCGCAACGCAATAGTAGGGCGCATCCTGATGCCAGGGTGTCGCAACACCGGCCTTGGCTTCTTTGACCAGAACGTGCTCATGGAACAGACGTACGCTATCGCTCTGCATCAGTCGGGCGCCAATCCTGGCGGCTGGCGAATTGAAGATAAAGTCGCGGTACTCGGGGATCCGCTGCCAATTGCAATAGTCGCTGAGAAAGCGGCCACCGCCATCGTCGCCGGTATAGCTGCGCCCGGACGGGCCAGGATTTTCGAGATTGAATTTGACCCCGGCACGCAGCGTCTCGATCCAGTCGGCAAAGGCACCCCGAATGATGGTGACGCCATGTTCATGGAATTCGGCAACCGAGTTGTCGTCGAGTGAATGGCTCAAGGTTGCCCTCCAGATCATAGCGGCTCATGTGTCTTCCAGAATTCTACGATGTGTTGGTGTCGTGACGCCAGCCCGACGACATGAATAGTATATGCAAGTTATGTGGTGATATTCGGGAGATGGCGTGAAATATGGTTCAGGAGTACGGGGCGATCAGCGTCCGCTTCCGTAAGTAGTAAGTAATGCGGCCGATGACCGCCCCGTGCAGGATTTTTCGCAGAACCACCCAGCATTAAAGTGCGGCTGCCTGGGATTTTCACCCAGGTGCGAGCGGGGAGCGTTGCTGTTAACGAGAACGTGCGTCGTCCGCGCGCAACCTACACTCCGCCCCCTCTGCTGGTCGCCACCGGTCAGCGGCCCCTGAATGGACGGGATGAAAAGAGTGTAGTTGAGGAATGGAGGCAGGGGATAAATGGTGGCGTTGGTTTATCTGTCGGTGTTCTAAGGCGTGTCGCGTTTTAACGGATTCACAATGCGCCTTAAAACGCCCAATCTTCGGGCGATTTAAGAATTCGATTAAACGCGACGGGCTTTAGCCAGGCGGGCGCGGATCAATCGGCAACTGCTCAGCAACGCCCAACAGTCCTTCGAGATGGTGCGCCGCCCGCAACAAGGCAGCCTCACCTCTGGGGCGGCCGACAAGTTGCATGCCGATAGGTAATCCTTCTGACGTGAACCCACATGGCAGGCTGATCACGGGGCAAGAAGTCATGGTCAATGCAAACGTTATCGCGAACCAATCGATGTAGGTTTCGCAGGGCTGCCCGTTGATTTCTTCGACGTAGCGCTGCTCAACCGGAAATGGTGGGATCGATGCTGCCGGGCAAACCAACACATCATGATGCTCAAAGAACGCAGTCATGCGGTGGTAGAGCTGCCAGCGAATGCGCTCGGCCGCGAACACTTCTTCCGGTGTAATCTGCAGGCCGCGTTCAATATTACCAATGATTTCAGGCGCGATCTGGTTGCGATGCTCCTCGAGAACTGCCCCCATCATCGTTGCAACAAGCACCGCTCGCAAGGTCTGAAAACCATAGAGAGCACCGGTGAAATCCGGAGTGTCGTTTGTAATCTCGGCGCCGAAATCGCGAAAACGGTTCGCAGCTCGCTCGCAAATGCGCGCCACCTCCGGCTCCATGGGTACGACGCCTAAGTCAGGACTGAATGCAATACGTTTTGGCAGGTCGTCACGCTTGAGCTCTTTGACGAAGAAGGTCTCAGAATCATCAAACGAAAACGGATCATCAATCTCATGCCCGGCACCGGCGTCCAGCATCAGCGCAACATCGCTGACACAACGCCCCATCGGGCCTTCAACCCAAAGCGTGTCGAATGCTGAGAGCCTGGTCCCCCTCGGAACGCGTCCTGGCCCGGGACGAAGCCCGACAATGCCATTGAAACTGGCTGGCGTTCTGAGGCTGCCGCCGAGATCATTGCCGGTTGCCAGCCAAACCAATCCGCTTGCAAGTGCAGCGGCTGAGCCACCTGATGAGCCGCCGGCACTCAGCGCTGTATTCCAAGGGTTCCGTGTTGTGCCGAGGACGGGGTTGAATGTGTTGCCGCCGGCCCACTCGGGAACATTGGATTTGGCGATGGGGATCGCACCGTTGCGCTCCAAGCGTGCGACTGTGGCGTCGGATTTTTGGGGAACATTGTCGGCGAATATAGGGGAACCGTACGTCGTCAGAACGCCACCGACATCGTTGTAATCTTTGACGGCGATTGGAAGTCCGCACAACGACCTTGGGTTGTCGGAATGCTTAGCCGATGTCCAGCGTTGTGCTTGTTCGGTCGCGCGCTCGAAACAATGCGTCGGCAACGCGTTGGTTACGCTGTCGACCGCTTCGATTCGATTGATCGATGCCGAGACAAGTTCCGATGGCGTGACTTCACCACGGCGAAGGAGGTCGACAGCTTCCGTGGCGGTCTTTTGATGTAGCTCGGTCAATAACGGTCTCCAGGCTAAGGCGAGATATCGTGTGTGGTTCATCGGGGTGGATAGTAGTCACCCTATTTGATCGACGGCAATTTGTAATCTGTGGCGTGCTCTTGTCTGAGGCATAGTTCAGGTTTGGTCTTGCTTACGCTCGCGGTAAAAGACGAACATGCCCGACGACACGATGATGAAGATGCCAACCCATGTCAGCAGATCGGGCAAGTCGTTGAACAGCAGAAAGCCGAGTGTCGCAGAGCTGACAATTTCCAGGTACTGAAAGGGCGCCAGGGTCGCCACCGGCGCGCGCGAATACGCCATGACGACCAGAATATGCCCCGTGGTTGCGATGACGCCCAGCAGCGCCAGCAGTTGCCATTCCGTCGTGCCGGGCCAGGTCGGTGTGAGAACGGCGACCTCGTAGGCATTTCCGAACGCGAGTGCAATTGTCATCGTTATCAGACCAAAGACGCCTGCCAGAAATTGCATCGTTAGGGGCGAGGCGGTCTGGACGAGCCAACGTGTCAGGATAACGTAGAATGCAAACGAAATAGCTGTGCCGACAGGCAGCAATGCGGTCAGGCCGAATGCTTCATAGCTCGGTTTGATGATCAGTAGCGCGCCGCCAAAACCGATGGCAATCGCCACCATGCGTCGCCAACCAAATGCTTCACCGAGGATCAGGGCTGCAAGCAATGTGACGATGAACGGCTGCACGAAGAAGACAGCAATCGCGTCGGCCAGCGGCATCACTTTGAGTGCGGCGAAGAACAAAAGTGTTGCAAGTGCGATTAGAAAGCCGCGGGCGGCATGTGCCCAGAGTGCTCGATTGAACAAAAGTGCTCGATCAAAGATCAGTCCGCTCTGCGATAAGCCGCCCTGCCACACGATGGCCGGTGCCAGCAAAATGATCTGAAAAAAGAAGCGTGCCCACGCGGTCTGGCCAGCTGAAACCGATCCGGACACGAGCTTCGCCAGGGCATCAATCCCGGGCAGCATCAGCATGGCAAGAACCATGAAGATCATGCCCTGGGAAAGCGATCGTGCCCCTATGTTCGCTGCGCTCGCCGTCGATGCCATGACTTGCTGCTATCCCGATGGGGCGAGTCCGCGTTTCCAACAATGCGTGGCGGGCTCTAGACCATGTGGATAGTTAGTACGTGAAAGCTGCTTGGGTGCAATTGGTCTAAGGCCGTACGACGGTGTAGCCTTTTTCATCAAGCTCGATGATCGAAACGACGCCGGCTGGTACGACCTCGGCAAACTTGAACAGTGGCACGTCCTTACCGGATTTTTTGGCCATCGCGGAGCGGGTGTTGCCGCAGGCTTGGAACTCGACGTTCGGCATGCCGGCTGCGAAATTCGAGATACGCTTTGCAACAGGTGAGGTGTCAGAGCGCAGCATATGCAGGCCTTTGTTGAAGGCGACGATCTTGATGTCGATCTCTTCGCCCCGTGCCGAATAGAGGCGCGAAACGTTAGCTGCAACGTTCATGACGGTGTTCATTTTTTGCGGGTTGTCGTCACTGATCTGCAGAACGAGTTTGTGCATGTCGCCAGCAGATGCGGGTAGCGAGATGACAGCGAACGCGAGCAGTGCCAGTGCGGATTTTACGAAACTGTTCATGGTGTCCTCCTGGGGCTTTTCATTGGTTTGTTGGTCTTGTCGACAAATGCAGCTTATCGAATGTGAAAATCCGCGACAGCACTATTTCGTGATGCGCGCGGGAGACGGTTATTCGGCCGGCAATGGCAGTGCCACTGCCGGTGTGTGGAGTGCGATGCTCTGAGCAACCAACGCACCGGTTGCAATCGATGCAAGGGCAAGGATTGCTGAGACACTGAGAGTGGCGACACCCGAGAGGCCGGCGCCAATGGTGCAGCCGCCAGCCAGCACGCCGCCGACGCCCATCAGGATGCCGCCGGTCAGATAGCGCCCGGTTGTGATTTCAGTATTGGCGGTAAACCCAACCCACCTGAACTCGCTAAAGAGTAGAGCGGCGAGCAAGCTGCCAGCAAGAACTCCACCGAACAGGCCGACGCCGAAGCCCGGTGCTATGGCGGTACCGGCGACCCACCAGAATAGTGTTTCGCTGGCAGCTGATGTGAAGGCGAGGCTCTCGTGCGTGATCGGGTCAAATTCATCGGCAAGCACAAACCCGGTGCCAAGCCAGCCAATAGGGATAAGTACACCGATGAGACCGCCAAGCGCAAGGTCGCGGAGAGACGCGCCTGAGCGGGCCGCGATAGCAAGCAGCACCGCGACGGCGATCGCGGACCATAGCAAGATGCCGCCCGGCAGTGCGCCAAGTGTTGCAAAGCCATTGAGATCAATCGTGAATGAGCCGAGCCAGACGCGCGCTGGGGCGATCGCACCTTTCAGCGTGGCGTGCGCGGTGATCGCGAAAATGATGATCACCATTGCGGCGCGCAAATTGCCGGTGCCAGCCAGAACAGTGAGGCGGGACGCGCAACCTCGGGCGAGAAACATGCCGGCGCCAAACAGCAGGCCACCGATGATGATGGCGCCCATTGGTAGCGATGACTCGTGGAAGCGATGTTCGGCAAAGCTGACCAGCTCGAATGCGGTCAAAGCCGCAGTTCCGGCGATGGCGACAGCGAGTGCTATCAGCCAGGTGCCAAGAGCCGCCGAACGCTCGTGTTGATCGCCGGTCAGACCGCGCCTGAGGCAAAAGCGAGACCGTTGTGCGAGAAAACCGAAGGTCAAGCCAATGGCAAGTCCGAAAACGACGGAAGCAGAAACCGGCGTCCATCCGTCGAGACCCAGTTGTTCAAACATGGTCATTATCCCTCTGGCAAAACGTGCAAAACAGAGGGTAAGTTAGAATATTATTCTAATGATGAGTAGGTGTTGGCGAAAAATAGGGACATATTGGCTCGAAAGAGTCGCTTCGCAGTGTGAATTTTCCGATCCAACGTTGCGGATGGGTGTCTAGTGCTCCCGGCGGTGGTTTTGATAGCAACGCCATCTAGTGGGGCTACCGCCAATTTCGTCTTCAATCACGTCTGGAGGGCGTTGGGCAACCGTTTCGGATCGGTACCCAACGCCCAATCGAGCTACGCCGTAACAGCGCCGAGTTCTTTGAGGATCGCGTCGCCCATTTCGATCGTGCCGACTTGGTGCATGTTGGGCTGCATGATGTCGCCGGTGCGGAATCCTTGTGCGAGGACGTTGGAGATCGCCTTGTCGAGCACGTTGGCTTCTTCGATCAGTCCGAACGAATAGCGCAGCGCCATGCCGAATGAGGCAATGGTGGCAATCGGGTTGGCTTTGTTCTGGCCAGAGATATCAGGCGCTGAACCGTGTACAGGCTCATAGAGTGCCTTGCGTGTGCCGTTCTTGCCATCAGGCTCGCCGAGGGACGCGGATGGCAGCATGCCAAGTGAGCCTGTCAGCATGGCGGCTGCGTCTGAGAGAATATCGCCGAACAGATTGTCGGTGACGACGACGTCGAACTGTTTCGGGTTGCGGACCAGCTGCATGGCACAGTTGTCGGCGAGGATGTGTTCGAACTCGACGCCTTTGCCGTAGTCTTTGGAGAGGCGCTCGGCGACCTCTTTCCAAAGCACGCCGTTCATCATGACGTTGTGCTTTTCAGCCGAGTGCAGCTTGTTCGAGCGCGCACGGGCAAGGTCAAAGCCGACTTTGACGATCCGCTCGATCTCCGGAGACGTGTAAGATGTCGTGTCGACGGCGCGCCTGTCGCCGTTTTCAAGCGTGACGACTTCTTTTGGTTCGCCAAAATAGGTGCCACCGGTCAGTTCACGCAGAATGAGGATGTCGAGGCCTTCGACAACTTCACGGCGCAGCGATGATGCTTCGGCAAGGGCTGGATAACAGATCGCCGGGCGTAGGTTGGCAAACAAATCCATTTCTTTGCGCAGGCGCAGCAGGCCGGCTTCTGGGCGAATGTCAAATGGCACGTCGGCCCATTTCGGTCCGCCAACAGAGCCAAACATGACGGCATCGGCAGCCTGTGCCTTATCGAGTGCTTCGTTGGTCAGCGGTACGCCATATTTGTCGATTGCACAGCCGCCAACCAGATCGCTGTCTGTTTCGAACGTGACGTTGTTGCTCTTTTCGTTGAAGAACGCGAGGACACGCTCAACTTGCACCATCGCTTCGACGCCAATGCCATCGCCTGGCAGCAGTAGTAGTTTCTGGGTGGTGGACATGATCACTCCGTCTGTTTGTTTTTTGTGTGTTTTAAAGCTCGTTATGAGAGGCCCGGCAGGCTGCCGAACATCCAAATACCGTTCGCGGTTGAAACCAGTCCCGCACCACCGATGAGGATGCTGAGAAACAGTGCGCTGCCGCCGCCGGTGACGATGGCAACGGAAGCAAGTACGATTGCGATTTGCAGGAACGCTTGGCCGTAATCGAAATAGGGTGCGCGCGAGAGAATGTCATCGCGTTTTTTCTCCAGCTCTTTTGCCCGCACCCATAGTTCGTCGAGGCCTTCGTTGCGCTTCTTGTCTGAAGTGTAGAGCGCGATGTTTTTGTCGTACTTGGCAATTCCGGCTTCAATCATGGCTTTCGCTTCAGCAGGCATTTCCGGGTTCTCGGCCAGTCTGAGACGCATGCTCTCCAACGCCACACGATACTGTTCACGCCGGATGTTCTTTGCTTGGAAGAAAGCCCAGGTGTTGGTTGCATCGAGGTTGGCTTTGGCAGCGTCTTTCTCAGCGTTCTGGCCTATCATGGTGGCGATCGACAGCATCACAGCAAGTGCTGCGATATAGACACCGATCCATCGGGTGCGATTATCGGTGTTTTGGCCACTCGCGACTTCGGCGATATCGGTCATGCTGTCCCCCAGTCTGTCAACGCATACCTCTATTTCAGATGTGCATTCTACTCAACCTCAAGGCTCTAAGCAGGCCGGATCAAAGTTTGGCCGGTCATTTCTTCAGGCTGGGGCACGTGCAGAAGGTCAAGTAGTGTCGGGGCGACATCAGCTAAGCGACCGCGAGCGAGCGAAGCCTTTGGATCGGTATGATTGATGAGAACGATCGGCACAGGATTGAGCGTATGTGCTGTGTGTGGTTCGCCGGTATCAGGGTCTACCATCAATTCACAATTGCCGTGGTCAGCCGTCAGAAGCATCACACCGTTTGCTGCAAGGACGGCTTCTTCGACGCGTCCAATACAATCGTCTACGCAACGAACAGCAGCCATCGCCGCATCCAGGTCTCCCGTGTGACCAACCATGTCACCATTGGCATAGTTCACGACAATCAGATCAAAGGCACCGCTGCCGATCGCGGTGACCAATTTGTCGGTTAATTCTGGCGCAGACATTTCGGGCTGCAGATCGTAAGTGGCGACTTTCGGTGAGGGCACCAACTGGCGCTCTTCACCTGCAAAGGGGACTTCGGAGCGGCCATTGAAGAAAAAAGTCACGTGCGCGTACTTTTCCGTCTCGGCCATCCTGAGTTGACGACGGCTTGCATTGGCCACGACCTCGCCCAACGTCTTCTGCAAGTAGACCGGTGGGAAAAGCGCATCGCACAGTTTGTTGAGAGTGGCTGAATAAGAGACCAATCCCAATGCGGTCGCAAACGAGACTGTGCTCTTGCGTTGAAATCCGTCGAACTGCGGGTCGATCAATGCGCCCAATATCTCTCGAGCCCGGTCGGCTCTGAAATTCGCAAACAGGATGCCATCTCCGTCTGCCATGCCGTGATAATTTTTAGACCGGCCAGGGCGGATAAATTCGTCAGAATATCCGGCATCGTAATTGGCCTGGACGGCGCTTTGCAAATCTTCGAAAGGCGCTCCTTCGCCAGTGACCATCACGTTATAGGCAAGTTCAACGCGGTCCCAGCGATTGTCCCGATCCATTGCAAAGTATCGACCGCATATCGTCGAAATTTGTACGCCGTCAATTGGATCGAGTGATCGCGTGAAGTCGGCCAACTCGCGTATCGCACTGTTTGGTGGAGTATCGCGCCCATCCAAAATGGCATGTACGCAAACAGGAACACCCTCCTTTGCGACCAGCCTGGCCAACTCCACGATATGACTTATATGCGAATGCACACCGCCGGATGAGACAAGGCCGGCCAAGTGGCAGGCACCACCCGATTGTTTCAGTGTCTCGACAAAACCAGAAAGTATGCTCGATCCGGCGAGGCTGCCGTCAGCAATTGCATTGTTGATGCGGGGCAGGTCCTGCCATACCACACGGCCCGCTCCAAGGTTCATGTGTCCGACCTCCGAGTTGCCCATCTGTCCGTCCGGCAAACCGACATCCGGGCCTGAGCAGTCGAGCAGATCGTGCGGCCAAGTCTTGATCAAGCGATCCCAGTTTGGCGTGTCGGCCAGCGCAATCGCATTGTTGTCGCGAGATTCTCTTTGTGCCCACCCGTCAAGAATGCAGAGCACTGTCGGGCCACCGATAGTGTCGCTATTGTGAGTATCGCTCATGCGCTGTTCACCTTGATCTTATTTGTATTTGGAGCGAGGAAGATATCCCGCAGCACGCAGCCCTTTCGATAGAGCAAATTGGGGGATAAATATCAGCAGGCATGAGCAACTCAGTCGCGTGAATTTGGGCTGCTCGACGGTGACATCACAGCCCTAGTACATCCATCATCGAATACATTCCGGGTTTGCGGCCGCGGCCCCAGAGCGCGGCTTTGACGGCGCCGCGGGCAAAGATGCCGCGATCGGATGCGATATGCGAGATGACGACGCGCTCGCCTTCACCGGCAAATACAACCGAGTGCTCGCCAACGACGCTACCACCACGCATGTTGGCAAAGCCGATATCGCCTGAATTGCGTGCGCCTGTTATGCCATCGCGGACGCGCACGCTGCGGCTTTTGAGATCAATGTCGCGCCCGTCGGCAGCAGCCTGACCAAGCATCAGGGCGGTGCCGGATGGTGCATCGACTTTGTGCTTGTGGTGCATCTCAAGAACTTCAATGTCGAAATCTTCATCGAGTGCCTGGGCGACTTTGCGGGTCAGCTCGACGATCAGGTTGACACCGAGGCTCATATTGCCGGCCTTGATAACAGTTGCTTTCTCGCCGGCCTTGGCGATTTCGGCTTCCTGCACATCGTCAAAACCGGTTGTGCCGACGACATGTATGATGCCGGCCTCTGCCGCCAACTTGGCAAATCCGACGGTCGCAGCAGGACTCGTGAAATCAACGATCGCATCGACAGAGTTAATCACAGCGGCGGTGTCACTGCTGATGGCAAAGCCAAGCGTGCCGACACCGGCAAGTTGGCCAACGTCTGAACCAACCGCGTCAGAGCCGTCATATTCGGTGCCACCAGCTACGACGCAGCCGTTTTGCTCGTGGATGGTCGAAACCAATGTGCGGCCCATACGCCCGGCAGCGCCCATCACTGCGATTTTGAGATCGTCCATTTGTCAGCCTCCACGCGAATTACAGCTCGCTGTTAAGCGATGGCGGTGGGGCTGTCAAAGATTGTGGGCAGCAATGGCGATATTGCCGATCGTCTCTGTGAGCCTCAAGCGCCCGTCTCAAAGAATGTCAGTCGGTTGCTGAACGGGTCGGAGATGGTCAGTTCACTGTCGCCCCAGGGTTGGAGCTCCGGTTTGCCGGGTTTTGCGAAACGATAGTCATTCTTCGACAGTATCTCCCAGTAATTGTGGAGCCCTGCGACATGGATACGTACGCGGGCGCCCGGTGAGCAATCGCCATGGTGTTCTGATAGGTGCAACTCGCAGTCGTCGCGTTTGAGGCCGACGTAGAGCGGGAAATTTTCTCCGAAGCGGTGCTCAAAGGTGATCTCGAAGCCGAGATAGTCGACGTAGAATTCGCGCATCATGGCTTCATCGAAGCTGCGCAAAGTTGGTGTGACGGAGCCAAATTGTGGTGGTTGGTCAGCCATGTCGTGTCCTTCCGAGACGTCGCATTGGTTGCCTGTCGGGGATTAGTTGAGCCGTTCAGCCACTCAACGGAAGCGGTTCGGCGACATCGGAGTGATATCGACATTCGGCGGCTGGCCGCTGATTAATTGCGACAGCCAGCGCCCGGTCTTGGGGCCCCCGCTGAGGCCAACGTGTTGATGGCCAAAGCCAAGCCAGACATTGCTGGCGCCTTCGCAATTGCCGATCAAGGGCAGCGAGTCCGACGTCGACGGGCGATGCCCCATCCATTCATCGATGCGCTCGTATTTGAGCTCAGGCAGCAGTTCGAGCGTCTTTTCTCGCAGCAGCTCGAAAGGGCGTCGGCTGGGCGCTGCGTCAAGGCCGCCGAATTCGACGATGCCGGCACATCGTAAGCGGCCATCCATTGGCGTCAGAACAAATTTGCCTGAGGCAACCATTATTGGTGATCGCGGCACGATGGAGGGATTGACGAATTCGATATGATAACCGCGCTCGGATTCCAACGGCACCTTGATGCCAAGCTTTGCCGCCAATGGACCTGACCAGACGCCGGTTGCAACCACGATGTCATCGGCTTCGATGACGCCGTCGGACGTATGGATACTGGTCGCTTTGCCACCGCTGAGTGAGATGTCGGATACATCGGCTTGGACGAATTCGCCGCCTTCGCGCTCGAAATGCGCAGCCAGGGTGCGCACATAGGCGCCGGGATCGCTAATCCGGCCATGTTCGCCGCAGCGTACGGCAAAGCCGAAACGGCCAGCCATTACAGGATCATATTCGGCGATGCGCTCTGGCAGCATTTCCTCGATCTGCACATCGCGCTCGCGCCGGATCCGCCAGCCAAAGGCATCTTTTTTGTAGTACGCCTCATCGGCGTAGCCGTAGACGTAATCGCCCGTGCTGATGAATTTTTCCGCACCTGTTCCCTCGGCCAAGGCGATATGTTGCGCCGCCGTGTCATGCAGCATCAGGGCAAGGGATTTGGAGATGTGCTGAACACTCTCTTCGGAGCCAGCGCGTAGAAACTTGAATAAAAAAGGCAGCAGGCGCGGAAAGTACGACCACTTAACGAACAGTGGCTGCTTAGGATCAAACAGCATGCCGGGTGCCTTGCGCCAGAGCCCGGGCACGGACACTGGCACGACCGATCCGGCAGCGAGTACGCCAGCGTTGCCATAGGACGTGCCGCCAGCGGGGCCTTCCCGGTCAATCAGCGTGACGCTATGACCAGCTCGTTGCAGCCAGATCGCGGTCGATACACCAACAATTCCCGCGCCAATCACTGCGACCTTCTTGCTCACTTCTTGTCCCATTGTATCCCCGCCTGCTCGCTAATCATTTTTGCAATCATGCGGGGAATAGCTCATCATTTCAAATGATGCGGTTGTCGCGCCAAGGTTTTTGGCAGTTGATGGGGCAACTCGCTAAAGCTCGATCTTTCGGAACCCAGCGTCCAGCCGAGACAACTTCCGCGCTTGATGCCAGGCATCTTCCCTGTGAACTCCGATCGACAGCCATTTGCGCGGACCTCGAAAACCGGCTACCCAGCCGGCAATGTCGAAGACACCAGCAAACTCATCCAGTTCCGCAGCTGCCGCCGCACCACCGCCGGGGGTGACGCCGTCGATGGCGCAGTTCCTCGAGATCAAGGCAGCCAACCCGGATAGCCTGTTGTGGTACCGGATGGGCGATTTCTATGAGTTGTTCTTCGAAGATGCGGTGATGGCATCAGAAACACTATCGATCGTCTTGACCAAGCGCGGCAAGCATCTCGGTGAAGAAATCCCGATGTGCGGTGTACCAGTGCATCGCGCTGATGAGTATCTCCAGCGCCTGATCCGAGCCGGCCACCGCGTCGCTGTCTGCGAGCAACTCGAAGATCCGGCTGAAGCACGCAAGCGCGGCGCCAAAGCGATCGTGCATCGCGACGTTGTGCGACTGGTGACGCCTGGCACGTTGACCGAAGACGCGCTGCTCGATGATAAGGCGCGCAACTACCTGACGGCGATTTTTCGTGAGCCAGCTGAGCGCGGACAGGCAGCCTCATATCTGCTCGCCTCGGTCGATATTTCAACTGGTGAATTTGAAATTGGCGATGTCGGCATTGGCGATATCGGTGGCGAGATTATGCGCCTGATGCCAGGCGAGATTGTTGCGGTCGACGATGTGTTGGCCGAACCCGATGTGGCGCGGACAGCCGAATTGATCCGCGCAGCCCTGACACCGGCACCAGCTGCGACGTTCGATAGCCTGGCCGGAGAGCGCGCGATGCTCGAAACGCTCGGTGTAGCGGATTTAGGAGCGTTCGGCACGTTTTCGCGCGGCGAACTGGCAGCAGTTGGCGCGCTGCTCAAATATGTCGAACTCACTCAGATTGGCGCGAAGCCCGCGATCAGGCCACCGCGTAAATCTGGTCGCGGCGCCGTGCTGATGATCGATGCCGCGAGCCGCGCCAGCCTGGAATTGCTGCGCTCGTCATCGGGGGATCGTCGCGGCAGTTTGCTGGCCAGCATTGATCGTACGGTAACCGGCGCCGGCTCGCGAGAATTGGCTGGCCGCATTTCAAGCCCGCTCTGTGATGTCGCCTCGGTAACGCGGAGGCTTGATGCCGTGCAGTATCTGTTGATGGAAACATTGCTGCGCGAAGATACGCGAGAGGCGCTGAAGCGCACGCCGGATATCGCTCGTGCCGTTTCGCGGATTGCGCTGCAGCGGGCTGGGCCGCGTGATCTCGCAGCCGTCCGTGATGCCCTCGTTGCTGGCCGGGCGTGTGCGGCGTTGCTCAAAAAAAATTCGGGCGCGATCGGCCTGCCGGATGATCTGCGGATGCTCGCAATGGCGCTCGCCAAGCCATCTGATGCCTTGCTCGAAAGCTTGCAGCAAGCGCTTGTCGATGAGCCGCCGCACCAGCGCCGCGATGGCGGTTTCATTCGCGAAGGCTTTGATGCGTCGCTAGATGAAGCGCGCGCGTTACGCGATGACAGCCGGAAGGTGATGGCCGAGCTGGAAGCCGAATACCAGGCGCTTGCCGGCATCAAGACGCTCAAAGTCAAACATAACAATATGCTGGGTTTCTTTATCGAAGTTGGTGCGGCAACGGCCAAGCCGATGCTCGAAGAGCCGCTCTCGGATACGTTCCGGCATCGCCAGACGATGGCCAATGCTGTGCGCTTTTCAACACCGAAGCTGGTCGAGATCGAAGGGCAGATCGCGTCCGCAGCGGAGCGAGCAACCGCGATCGAAAACGAGATGTTTGCCAAATTCGGTCAGTCGATCGGCGCCGAAGAGAATGCACTTTCGGAACTCGCGGCAGCACTCGCTGATCTGGATTGTCTTGCAGCGCTCGCAGAGCTGGCTGATGTTGAGAATTACGCGCGTCCGATCGTTGATGACACGCTGACATTCGTCATACGAGATGGCCGCCATCCGGTTGTCGAACAGGCATTGGCACGCGATCTCTCTGGACCGTTCATTCGCAATGATTGCGTGTTGGCATTACCTTCTTCGGATGTACGTGAAGCTTACAACCAGGATCGCGATCCGAATGACCCGGTGTCATACCCGCCAGGCTTCGACCAGGACAATACCGGTCACATCTGGCTGGTGACTGGGCCCAACATGGCCGGTAAGTCGACATTCCTCCGGCAGAACGCGTTGATTACGCTGATGGCGCAAATGGGGTCGTTCGTGCCGGCGGGGCATGCCCATATCGGCATTGTGGATCGGCTATTTTCGCGGGTCGGCGCATCAGATGATATCGCAAGCGGTCGCTCGACATTCATGGTCGAGATGGTGGAGACGGCGGCTATCCTGAACGCGGCAACTGAGCGTTCGTTCGTCATTCTGGATGAGATCGGGCGTGGCACATCGACGTTTGACGGGCTCTCAATCGCGTGGGCGACGGTTGAGCACTTGCACGACGTCAATAGCTGCCGCTCGCTGTTTGCGACGCATTATCATGAGCTGACAACGCTGTCGGATCGGCTTGATCAGATCGCGAACGTCACTGTTGATGTCAAGGAATGGAAAGACGAAATTGTCTTTCTGCACAAAGTGCGTGCCGGCGCGGCGGATCGCTCATATGGCATCCATGTTGCCCGTTTGGCAGGATTGCCGGATGCCGTGACGCACCGCGCCAAGGAAATCCTCGCAATCCTTGAAGAAGGCAAACAGGCAAGCAACAATGCTAACGCGCTGGAAGATTTGCCCTTGTTCGCAGCTTCGCTGGCGCAGGCTGCTGAACCAGCCGGTTCAGATAAGAGCCCACTCGATACGGCGGTTGATGATATCAATCCGGACGAGCTGACACCTCGTGCAGCCCTTGACCTGATTTACCAGCTCAAGCGGATCAGGCTCGACGGTGGCGGCTAATTTAGCGGCAAGCCTATGGATTGCTCGGGCGCGGATGTATGGTGCAGGTAGCTGCAGCAATCAGGCTCCGCGCCGGAAACATCGCATATGCAAGACACTGATTTGCCGGAAAAGCCGTTCTTTGATCCAGCCGCGCTGCGCACAGAGCTGACGGCGGTTTTTAAGGCGGGCAATAGTGCAGAAGCGTGCCGGCCGCAGGTTCTAGCGCGGCTCAAGGAATTGTTAGCAGGCGCCCATGATGGAGCACGTGCGCGCATTGCGGTCACCGCCAACGGCATTGATTGTGCGAGCAGCCTGTCCCGGTTTCACGACGAGCTCATTCGGCTGATTTACGACTACACGGTCGCCCACATCTATCACGCGACCACCAGTGGCAGCAGTGATGAGAAAATCGCGATTGTTGCAACCGGCGGCTATGGTCGCGGGCTGCTTGCGCCATATTCCGACATCGATCTGTTGTTTATCCTGCCGTACAAGCAGACGCCGTGGAGCGAGAGCGTCGCCGAATACATGCTCTATCTGCTCTGGGATCTGGGGCTCAAAGTCGGTCACGCAACGCGCTCGGTTTCGCAATGCGTGAGCCTATCAAAGAGCGATATGACGATCCGGACGTCGCTTCTGGATGCGCGCTTTCTGCTTGGCGATGAGGCGCTGTACGCCGAGTTCGAAGAACGATTTGCGCAGGATGTCGTCAAGGGCACGGAGCGCGAATTCATCGACGCCAAGATGGCTGAGCGCGAAAGTCGCCACAAGCAAACAGGCGTGAGCCGTTACCGCGTTGAGCCCAACGTCAAGGACGGCAAGGGCGGTCTGCGCGACCTTCATACGCTGCATTGGTTGTCGAAGTATGCATACGGAGCGGGGCCGGGTGATGCGGACATGCCATTGAATGTTTTCGAGCCCGAGGAAATCAAGACGTTCAAACGCTGTGCTGAATTTCTCTGGACGGTTCGCTGCTTGATGCATTTTGAGGGGGGGCGCGCCAACGAGCGTCTTGGCTTCGAAACGCAGCCTTCGATAGCAGAGCAGCTGAGTTATCGAGAAGACGATGGCCTGCTGCCGGTTGAGCGTTTCATGCGCCACTATTTCCTGGTTGCGAAGGATGTCGGCGAGTTGACCGCACTTTTGTGTTCGTCGCTTGAGATGCAGCAACTTGCATCCGCTCCACGCGTGCAGCAGTACCTTAATCCGCTCAATTGGATGACACGCCGCCGCGTACGCCGCACGACGGAGTTCCGCATCGACAATGATCGTCTCAATGTTGCGGACTTGGGTGTATTCAAACGCGACCCGGTCAACCTGTTGCGCATCTTTGTTCAGGCAGCTGAGACGGCAACATTTCTGCATCCAACAGCGCTGCGTTTGATCCGCGATAGCTTGCGCCTGATCGATGACAAAATGCGCGAAGATCCGGAAGCGAACCGGATTTTTCTCGGGCTTCTGATAGACAACAAGCGACCGGAGCATACGCTACGGCGCATGAACGAGGTCGGCGTGCTTGGTCGGTTTATTCCGGATTTCGGCAGTGTCGTCTCCATGATGCAGTTCAACATGTATCATCACTACACGGTTGACGAGCATCTGGTGCGCACCGTCGGCCAGCTGACGGCGATTGAGAATCACGAACTAGCCGACACCTTACCGCTCTCAAATCAGATCATTTCGACGATCCAGAACCGCAAGGTGCTGTATGTTGCAGCCTTCCTGCACGATATCGGCAAGGGGCGCCCCGAGGATCACTCGGTGCTTGGCGCGCGCATCGCAACCGAGCTCTGCCCCCGGCTTGGTCTCAGTAAAGGTGAGACAGAAACTGTCACCTGGTTAATCCGCGAGCACTTGACCATGAGCAATGTCTCGCAAAGTCGAGACCTTTCAGACCCCAAAACCATTCGCGACTTTGCTGAAGTCGTGCAAACGCGTGAGCGGTTAAAACTGTTGCTGCTGCTTTCCGTCGCCGACATTCGAGCCGTCGGACCCGGCACCTGGAATGGCTGGAAGGGGCAGCTGCTACGCGAACTTTATTACGAGACCGAAATATTGGTCGGCGGTGGCAGCGGACCGGAATCTGAAAGCAGGGTCGCGCGTGCAGGTGGGGCTCAGAACGCATTGCGCGAAGCTCTCGAGGACTGGAAACAAGAAGATGTTGAGCGATTTATTGCAAACCACTACACGAACTATTGGTTGCGAACGGATACGGCGCGCCAGATCGAGCATGCCAAACTGATGCGCGAGGCGACGGGCGGCGATGAAAATCTCGCAACGTCGTTCCGCTCGGACGCATTCACCTCGATAACTGACCTTGAAATTCTGGCCCCCAATCATCCACGGTTGCTTTCGATGTTTGCCGGTTGCTGCGCGTCAGCCGGTGCGAATATTATCGGGGCGCAGATCTCAACAACGCGCAATGGTCTGGCCCTTGATACATTTTCGTTGCAGCGCGGATTCCCAGCCGAAGAAGATGAAGACCGTCGTGTCTCTCAAATTCGCCGTACCATCGAGCGGGTTCTGAAGGGGGAGATGCGGTTGGCTGAAACGCTTGAAAACAAGCGCCCGACTGAGCGCCGGATTGATGCTTTTACGGTGGAGCCTGAGATTGCGATCTCAAACAACCTCTCAGACCATTTTACCGTTATCGAAGTGGCAGGGCTTGATCGGCCCGGCCTGCTTTATGAGCTGACCAGCGCCATTTCGGACCTGCAACTCGATATCAACTCGGCCCACATTACGACGTTCGGCGAAAAGGCGGTCGATGTGTTTTATGTGACCGATTTGACCGCGAAGAAGATCGTGGATCCAAAGCGCCAGGAGACGATCAGCGAGCGTCTGCGCACCATTCTCGCAGTCGAGTCCGAGGATGCTGTCCCATCGCCAGCATGATTTAGCCGCGCAGATAGCCGGGTTTCCCGATCTAACCGCTTTCCATGCCGGGCCGCCGGAGCTTAGGCTGATGTATTAATACGGCATCAACGGGCAGAGGATTGGCATGGCACAGGCTCTCGAAGGGCGTTCAGCGCTCATAACCGGTGCGGCAGGCGGATTCGGTCGCGTTCTGACACGGGCGTTTGCAGAGGCTGGCGCCAAGGTTCTAGCGGCCGATGTTGCAGCCGACGGTTTGGCGCAGTTATCGGAAGAGCTGAAATCGGCTGGCGTCGACGCCAACGTCACAACACGGGTTGTCGACATTTCGGATCGCACGGCGTGCAACGATGCCGTGGCCGCCGCTGGCAAGGTCGACATTCTGATCAACAACGGCGCCATGAGCATGGGCGTGATCTCCCCGCACCATATCACGGATCTGGTTGGCATCGAGGATATCGATCCGGACGTCTGGGACAAGTTCATTGCGGTGAACTTGACAGGTGCATGGAACCTGACACGTGCGGCGGTGCCGGCGATGAAAGCGCAGAAATGGGGTCGCATCGTCAATGTAACGACCAGTATGTTCACAATGTTGCGCGGCCGGTTCCACCCATACGGTCCGTCGAAGGCGGCCATGGAGGCCATGAGTGCAGGCCATGCGCAGGAGTTCGAACCGTTCGGTATCACCGTCAACGTCGTAGTGCCGGGTGGACCGTCCGATACGCCGATGGTGCCTGCGGAATCGGGTTATGATCGCGCGGCACTGATCCCGACGTCGGCCATGCCACCACCGATGTTGTGGTTGTGCTCGGCTGATGCGCAAGGCGTGACCGGCAATCGATACATCGCAGCCGAGTGGGATGCCTCAAAGTCGGTTGATGCCAACCGTGCTGCAGCTGAAGCGCCAGCTGGCTGGCCAAGCCTTGCCGGAACTCCGGTTTGGCCGGGTGGTAAACCAAACGAATAGTGAGCTTTGCCGGCGGAATATCACTGATAGCCACAAGGAGATCTCGAATGGGACGTATGGAAGGCAAGGTTGCCATGATCACCGGTGGCGGTGGTGGCATCGGGAAATCAACGGCGGAACGCTTTGCTGAAGAAGGCGCACGCGTTGCTATCCTCGAAATCAATCAGGAGCTTGGCGAGGCAGCAGCCGAATCTGCGCGTGGACATGCAGCCAACAGTGGTGGCGACGCGATTGCGATCCATTGTGATGTCACTGACAAGGCAAGCGTCGCGGCGGCGGTTGCTCAGACAATCAGCCAGTTCGGCAAGCTCGATATACTGCACAACAATGCCGGCGGCTCGACCATGCAGGACGGTCCGGTTACTGAGGCGCCGGAAGAAGAGTTTTGGCGGGTGATCAAGCTCGATCTGTTTGGCACGTTCTTGTGCTCAAAGCTGGCCATACCCGAAATCATCAAAGCGGGCGGCGGATCGGTGATCAATATGTCATCGAATGTGGCGCTGATGGCGTTGCCGGGCCGCGATTGCTACACGGCAGCAAAAGGGGGCGTCACCTCGATGACGCGCTCGATGGCGGTCGAGTACGCACCCAACAAAATTCGCGTCAATGCGATCGCACCATCGGTCACGTTATCCGACCGCGTGCGGAAATTGCTCGACGAAAGCCCAGAAATCGGCAAAATCAGCGAAACGCATCTGCTCGGCCTCGGTTTGCCGATCCATATTGCCAACATGGCGGTGTATCTTGGATCAGATGAGTCCGAGATAACGACAGGCCAGATCCTGTCGGTTGATAGCGGCGTCACCGTCGTCTGAATTTGCAAAGTATCGAGGGTCCAGACCCAAGAAAATTGAGACCCAAGTAGTTCGAAATTCAAACCTGGAGAAACGCACCATGACTGAATTAGCCAACAGAGACCACTGGGAATTCCTGCACAACAAAGCCAAGGATGCCGATTGGACGCCTGGCCTGCGCGAGATTTTCGAATATCGCGATCTTGGCATCAAGGACGGCACCAAGGGTGACTACGTCGCTCACATCGTCCGACACAACGGCAAGGAAATGACAGACGAAGTGCAGAAGTGGCACATTCACGAGTGCGATTTTCAGTTCGTTTACGTCATCGATGGCTGGGCAGAATTTGAATACGAAGGCGAGGGCGTCAAGCGCATCGAAAAGGGTGATGTCATCAATCAGCGCCCAATGATCAAGCACCGCGAAGTCGCCTGCTCGTCTGATTTCGCTGTGCTTGAGATTGTTTCGCCAGCCGACTTCAAAACCAAAGTTGTCGATGGGCCGAGCGAAGGTCACGCCGAGGCGGCTGAGTAAGATCAGCCGGTTCATTCCGGCAACGCGACTTACGACATGCGCCGCGGTGGGAAATCATCGCGGCGTTTGTTGTTTCGGGAGAATATCATGACTGACACTCTGCAAAGCTTGATCGACAAACAAGAGATCCGCGATTGCATGGCGCGCTATGCGCGTGGCGTTGACCGGGCCGACTGGGAGGCTGTGCGCGACACCTATCACGACGACGCCTACGACGACCACGGCGATTACAAGGGCGATATCCCGGGTTTTATTGCGTTTGCCAAAGAACGCGTTGGCTTCATGCCCCAGGCGATGCATTTTCTCGGGCAGTGCTATGCCGAGTTTGCATCGGACTCCGTGGCGGTCGTCGAGACTTATTTCATGACCTGCCACACGCTCGATCCCGAGACACAGAAAAAATACGGTGCCACAAGCGATGGCCCAGTGCAGCTTTCACATATTGGTCGATACGTCGATCGCTTCGAGAAACGCGATGGTAAGTGGAAAACGGCCTACCGCATCGTGGTGTTCGAGACGACACGTCTGGCGCTCGACAAGGTGCCGCCGATCAAGCCGGATTGGGTGCCGCACAGACGCGATCAGGATGATCCGATCTTCAAGATGCGTCGCGAGGTGGGATTGTGACGAACAGCAACACTCATCGGGCAGCAAAACATGAGCGCTGAAGTTGCGATCCTTGGCGGCGGCATTGTTGGGTGCAGCATCGCTTGGCATCTGGCCAATCGAGACGCAGGTGCACGTATAACGGTGATCGAGCGTGATCCGTCGTATCAGCGTGCTGCGACGCCGCTTGGCAATGGTGGCATCCGTCAGTTGTTCTCGTTGCCAGAAAACATCGGGATGGCGCAGTATGGTCTCGACTTCTATGCGAACTTTGCCGAGGAGTTGGCGATCGATGGTGTGCCAACACCGATAGGTTTTTGTCGTCAGGGGTATCTGTTCCTGTCGGACAACGGCGGCGCCGAGCAGATGCAGCGCAATCATCGCTTTCAGATCGAACACGGCGTCAATGCGCAGTTACTTGATGGGCCCGCGCTGCAGGCACGTTTTCCGTCCGTATCGGCTGATGGCGTTGCGATCGCGGTCTATTCTCCGGATGATGCCTGGATCGACCCGTACGCCGCATTGCAAGGACTACGCGCAAGCGCGCAGAGCCTCGGCGTTCAGTTTGTGACGGCTGAGATAACCGGCTGGGAACACGATGCTGTCGCCGCACGCAGTGTCCAATTGTCTGATGGGCAATCAATCAAGGCTGATACGTTCGTCAATGCCTGTGGTGCCTGGGCTGCCGAAGTTGGTGCCATGGTTGGTCTTCATCTGCCGATTGAACCGATGTCGCGTGAATCCTACTTCTTCCGTTGCAACAAGAAATTGGAGCCGTTGCCATTCCTGAAAGCCGAAACGGATTGGGCGATACGTCCTGAAGGCGACGGTTATGTCGGCGGGCTGCCGAATTGGCAGGAAACCGCTGGTTGGAATTTCGAGCTGTCGCAGACCTGGTTCGAGGAGATGGTTTGGCCGGCACTTGCGCGCCGCATTCCGGCGATGGAAGAGATCAAGTTGGAGCGCAGTTGGCGCGGGCACTATGCGCGTAACTCATTGGACTACACGGCGATCATCGGCCCGTGGGTCGGTGGTCTCGAGAATGTTTATCTCGCGAACGGATTTTCCGGCCACGGCATCATGCACGCCCCCGCCACCGGCCGCGCCATCGCCGAGTTGGTTCTGACGGGCGGCTTCGAAACGCTCGACCTGACACGGTTCGGCTACCAACGCGTGATTGATAACGCGCCCTATCGGGAGACGGGGATTGTTTAAGCTGGGTGGGGTTGTGACCTGTCAATAAAGAAGGGCGTGCCGTTCGATCACCCCAGCCCATTCTTCTTCGCCCAGCTCACAATGGCATCGTTTGTCCACTCGGGTGCTTCGAGGCCCGTGAAGTGCCCGTGACCAGCCAGCAGCGCGAACTCGGCATTCGCATTTCGCGATTTTACGATATCTGGATAATGGCCCATCTCGTTTTGCTTGAGCGCGCGGCGGATGCCGTCTTCGCCGCGGGTCGTTGATTGGATGACTAGTGTCGGCACGTCGACGGCGCGCATGATGGTGTCACCCTTGGTTGCGTCCCAGGTCATCATGTTGGTGTAGAGCGAGCGCAGGTTTTCGTCAGGCATTGAGAGTGCGCGCTTGACGCAGGCATCGCGTAAAGTCGTGAATTCATCGCCATAGAACATGATCTCGAACAGGCCTTGCAGCCATGGCTTGAGTTTGCTGTCTGCAGTCGCCGTTTCGAAGCCAGCGATTGCGGTATCAAGATCACCGAAAGCACTGTCGCTGCCATCAACCAGAATGATGCCCTTGACGAGCTCCGGTGCCTGATGGCGGACCTCATGCACAACGCGCGTACCCATGCTGTGCCCGGCAACAACGGCGTTAGTGACACCTTTGGCGCGCATCAATGCGACCACATCTGACGCCAGGTTTTCCATCGACAAAGTGGCTGAATCACTGCCGTCTCCGCCATGGCCGCGCAGTGTTGGTGTGATCACGCGATGCGAGCTGGACAAGCTGTCGAGCTGCGGTTGCCAGTCGCTGTGATCACAGCATAGGCCGTGAATGAGGACGAACGTTGGCTCACCGCTGCCTTGATCTGCGTGCTTGAGTTCGATGGTCGTTGTCATGGCAAGGGCCTTTTTGGAGTATCGATTTGTCTCAGTCGAGAGTCTCTGCCGCGAGCGATACTTTCGCGGCATCCAGCTCTTGCAAGCTGTCGACTGCGGGTTTCCCGTCGGGCGAGCCGGCGCCCCGTGTGCAACGCACACAAAACGCAAGATGCGCCGCCCCCGCGGAGGTGCAGCCCTGCTTCTTAGCAGGGCGAACAGCACCGCGAGTGACAAAAACTCCCTAAAACACGCCGCCGCGTGACAGCAGGCCACCGTCGACATTGAGCACGGTGCCCGAAATATATGACGCCCGTTCTGACGCCATGTATGTTACTGTGTCGGCGACTTCCGGCACCGAAGCAGCTCGGCCAAGTGGTTGTGCTGCCAGATACTCGCGCCATTTATCTTCTGTGCCGTGCTCGGCTTTGGAGCGGGTCTTCATGAGCGTCACCAGACGGTCGGTCTCAACCGGGCCGGGGCTGACAGCTGCGACGCGGATGCCGTCATTCAGGCTGTAACCGCCGAGCGCGCGCGTGAACGCATTGAGCGAGGCGTTGCCCGCGGTGCCGGCGATATAGGAAAAGTCGTGCTTGTCGGCCGCGAGCCCGGTCACGTTGATGATCGTGCCATGGCCGCGTGCTTTCATGAGTGCGTAGGCAGCGCGGCACAGATTGATGTAACCGAACACTTTGAGGTCCCATGCGGCACGCCATGTCGCTTCGTCGATGGCGGCAATGTTGCCGCCTGGGATCGCGCCGGCGTTGTTGACGAGAATATCCGGTGTGCCAGCCGCCGCGAGCAGTTGGTCGGCGGAGCCTGATACCGACAGGTCCATGGCGTGGATCTTGGCGTCTTTGCCGGTTTGCTGTTTGATATTGGCTTGCGCGGTCTCAAGCATGGATTTGTCGCGTGACACGATCTGCACGTCACAGCCTTCGTTGGCGAGGCTCACTGCGACACCGAAACCGATACCTTTTGAGCCACCTGTGATGACAGCCATTTTGCCTTGAAGTCCGAGATCCATTGAGAGTTCCTCCGAGTGTGCGATTTGGTTTCTGGTCGATAAATTCAGGATTTTTTGAACGGTTTGAGTTCTGCTTCGGCGCCTGTCGGCAGCGGTGTGCGTGCAACATTCATGACCATGGCAAGCAGTGAGTAGTAGCCGCAGATGGTCGTGATATCGATGACGCCATGTTCGCCGAATGCGGCTTTGGCCTTATCGTAGGTCGTGTCGCAGACTTGGCCGTTCGAATGCACTTCGGTGCAAAAATCATAGATGATCTGCTGCGCGTCGTTCATGCCCTCCGGCCGGCGGCCTTCGCGAATGGCGTCTGCGATGGCGGCCGGCAATCCGGCCTGCTCGGCGATCTTGCGGTGCGCACCCCATTCGTAGTTCTGGCTCCAGCGCCGGGCCGTGATGATGATTGCGAGTTCGGAAAGGTCCATCGCCAGAGCTGACTCGAACCGCAGATAGGCACCAAGGTTGGTCGCGGCGTTGAGCACGGCCGGACTGCGCATCAGCGGTACAAATGGGCCGCCCGGCTCCTGGCCACGCTTTTCGCGGAACGCAGCAACAGCGGCTTGCTGCTCTGGCGTCATATCAGCCTCTGCGATAACCGGCATGCGGTCATCGGGTGAATACCCTGCTGGCGGTACGGCTCGCATATCGTCGGTTACGCCAGCTTTGCTCATGTCGGGAGGCTCCATAGATTGTCAAAGATTGGGCACTTTGCGGCTGGGCATGAGCAATCGCAAGGGGGCGCTCCAATCGTTCTTCCGGAAATCACATGCTTGCCCTGTCACCCAGGCTTGGCTATCAGCGGCGGATGAACCTTTATCGCGCCTTTGCCACCGTTGGTGGTTTGACCATTGCCAGCCGGCTGCTTGGCTTCGTTCGGGATATCCTGATCGCAGCGGCGCTTGGCACAGGGCTCGTTGCGGATGCGTTCTTTGTCGCCTTCCGCTTCCCAAACCTGTTCAGGCGGCTGTTTGGCGAGGGCGCGTTCAACGGCGCGTTTGTGCCGCTGTTTGCCAAGCGGCTCGAGGCGGATGGCGAGGCGGAAGCCTGCGATTTTGCTAGCGAGGCGATGTCCTGGCTGACGCTTATATTGGCAGTGTTCACTGTGGTCGCAGTGCTGGCGATGCCCTGGTTGATGGCTGGTTTAGCGCCTGGTTTTATTGGCGACCAAGTCAAATACGATCTGGCCGTTGAGCTGACGCAGATCGCGTTTCCGTATCTGATGTGCATGTCGATCGTTGCGCTGTTCTCGGGCGTTTTGAATTCGATGCACAAATACTGGGTTGCGGCAGCGGCGCCGATATTGCTGAACATCGTTTTGATCTCGTCGCTGCTGATTGCTTTGGCGCTGGGATACGCCAATGCCGCTGAGGCGGGCTATGTTCTCAGCATCGGCGTCACGATCGCAGGTGTCGCACAGTTGGTGATGCTGCGCTTGGCGGTGCGTCGTGCCGGGCTGACAATCAGGCTGCGTTGGCCAACTTATACGCCCGGTATGAAGCGCCTGGTGGAGCTCGGCATTCCCGGTCTGATTGCGGGCGGCATCACACAGATCAATATCGTCATCGGCACCATCATCGCATCGTTGCAGGCGGGCGCTGTGTCGTATCTCTATTACGCCGATCGCCTTTATCAGTTGCCGCTGGGTATTGTCGGGATTGCGATTGGTGTGGTGCTCCTGCCCGAGCTGGCGCGGCAATTGAGAGCCGGGAATCGTGCCGCGGCGATGACGAGCCAGAACCGCTCGCTTGAATTTGCGCTGGTACTCACGATTCCGGCCTCGATTGCGCTGGCGATTGCAGCCGAGCCGATCATTTCGGTGCTTTTCCAGCGGGCCGCTTTTAGCCCGTCGGACACGGTCAACACGGCCTGGGCGTTGCGCGCCTTTGCGGTTGGCTTACCGGCGTTCGTGCTGATCAAGGTATTTCAGCCGGCGTTTTTTGCCAGAGAAGACACCAAAACACCGATGCGGCTGGCGTTGGTCAACATGATCGTCAACGTGACGCTGTCGTTGGCGCTGTTCTATGCATTCAAGCGCGCGGGTTGGATGCCGCATGTCGGCATAGCGATGGCAACGTCGATCGCTGGTTGGCTTAACGCTTTGATGCTGTGGTCGAAGCTGATCCGGCTTGGTGATTTCGAATGGGATCGGCAGTTGATGCGCAACCTGCCAATTGTGGTGGGGGCGTCGCTGGCGATGGGTGCCGTGCTTTGGTATGCGTTGCCTCAGCTGACACCGTATCTCGTCTATGGAGAGCCATTGTGGGGCCGCATTGCAGCGCTGGCAGCCCTGGTGCTTGGCGGGGCTGTGGTGTTTTTCGGTATCGTGGTGGCAACTGGCGTGCTGCGGCTATCAATGCTGCGCAAAATATAGCCGAGTGGGGCAGCAGCACGTTCATTGAACCTCGCAGATGCTAATCTACTTGCGCTGCCCGCTGGCCCACGCGATAACGCCCGGCGATTCTTCTCGAGGCGCCGCAAGCGCCTCCAAGGACCCTCAAGGACTCAAATCTCATGAGCAAACTGCCCGCAATTTCGCCGCGCGTATTTTCAGGCATGCAGCCGACAGGTGCACTTCACCTCGGTAACTACCTCGGTGCGCTGGTGCAGTGGGTCAAAATGCAGGACACGCATGAGTGCATTTATTGCGTTGTCGATATGCATGCGATCACGCAGGCGCGCTCGGTCTGGGGTGGTCCTGAGGAACTGCGCAATGCCATTCGAATGAGCACGGCCGCTTATATGGCAGCGGGCGTAGATACGAAAAAGAGCATCATCTTTAACCAGAGTCAGGTCGCAGCCCATGCCGAGTTGGCCTGGGTATTCAACTGTATCGCCCGTATGGGGTGGTTGAACCGAATGACCCAGTTCAAGGAAAAGGCCGGTAAGGATCGCGAAAACGCGTCGACCGGCCTGTTCATCTATCCGAACTTGATGGCAGCCGATATTCTGACCTACCGGGCGACGCACGTGCCGGTTGGTGAAGACCAGAAGCAGCACCTTGAGCTGGCACGCGACATTGCGCAGAAGTTCAACAATGATTTCCACGATGAAATCGTTGCAGAAGGATTTGCCGACGGTGACTTCTTTCCGTTGTGCGAGCCTGTCATTACCGGCCCGGCAACACGGGTCATGAGCCTGCGCGATGGCTCTCGCAAGATGTCCAAGTCTGAGCCATCCGAGATGTCGCGCATCAATTTGACGGACGACGCGGACGCCATTTCCAATAAGGTTCGCAAAGCCAGAACCGATCCAGATGCATTGCCTTCAGAGCCGAAAGGCCTGGAAGGGCGCCCGGAAGCTCAGAATCTGGTTGGCATTTATGCGGCATTGTCAGGCACAACGCCGGAAGCGGTCCTAAAAGATTTTGGCGGCGCCCAGTTTGGCAAGTTCAAGCCGGCTCTTGCTGATCTGGCCGTCGAGAAAATCGGACCGATTGGCGCGGAGATGAACCGGTTGCTCGGCGATCCGGCTGAAATTGACCGTATTTTGGCTGACGGTTCGGCGCGGGCCCGCGAGATTGCGGCGCCCGTGATAGACACCGTCAAGGATATCGTTGGCCTCCTCCGGACTTAAGTCGAAATTGATTTAAGTTGTCGTCCGCGCACCAGTTGGTACGTGGGTTTCCCAGCTGGCGCGGGCTCCGTTTTTGTCTTTGCCTTGGCGCTCAACTCATGGCAGCGTGATCATATGCCTACAAGCAAACAACGCCGCGCTTTCGAAGAAGGCCATCGGCGCAAATTTCTAGTTATTGTCGACGAGAGCCCGGAGGTAGACGCCGCGCTCTTTTTCGCGGCATCTCGGGCAGCCCATACGGGCGGCTCGTTAGTGCTGCTGTACGTCATCGAACCACAGGACTTTCAGCACTGGATGGGCGTTAAAGAAATTCAGAAGGAAGAAGAAACCCAGAAAGCAAAAGCGCTGTTCCGTCTGATGAGCCGCAAGCTGGCGAACGCCGGACTTGAAGAGGTTGAGTGCGAGGACGTCATCGGCGAGGGCGCGATGGCAGACGAAATCCTTGTGGTCATCGAGGCCGACGAGGATATTTCGGTTATGGTGTTGGGCGCTGGCACGGAAGCTCAGGGCCCCGGGCCGCTTGTATCGACGCTGGCTGCTGGAAATCAGGCAGGCACATTCCCGATCCCGATCACAATCGTGCCAGGCAATATGGTACTGGAAGACATTAAAACGTTGGCTTAGCAAAGAGTTGCAGCAAAAGATGAGACTTTGTCTCGGACGGTGGCCCTTGCAATGGCAGAAATTGGAACTATTCTAATCTAAAGTTGACATGGTCGTGCAGGTCTGGTTTGCCATGCCTGAAACGTGACCATCGAGGTTCGTTACTCCGTATATAAGTCATCGTCGGCCACATCGGACCGTGCGTGATGGCAAAGGAACAAAGCACATGTTCATTCAGACCGAAGCAACGCCCAATCCTTCAACGCTGAAATTCCTGCCCGGTCGGGCCGTTTTGTCTGATGGCACCGCTGATTTTCGGTCGTTGGATGAGGCAGAACGTTCACCGCTTGCACAATCATTGTTTGCGGTCGACGGCGTGGCTGGCGTTTTCCTTGGTAGCGATTTTGTTGCTGTCTCGAAGACGGACGAGCAGGAATGGCAACACATGAAGCCGGCAATCCTTGGCTCGATCATGGAACATTTCATGTCCGGTACCGAGACGGTGGCGAGCGACGGCGCCAATGATGCAGCCGGTCTCAATTATGACGCCGAAGACGAAGACACGGTGCAGACCATCAAGGAACTGCTCGACACGCGCGTTCGCCCAGCCGTTGCTCAGGATGGCGGCGACATCACGTTCCACGGCTTCCGCGAGGGAGTTGTGTTCCTGTCGATGCGTGGCGCCTGTGCCGGTTGCCCAAGCTCAACGGCAACGCTTCAGGGCGGTATCGAGAACTTGCTGCGCCACTTCTGCCCGGATGTGCAGGAAGTTCGCGCCGTATAATTCGGTTTTGCTCTAAAGATCCAAGGCTGTAGCTATGTCATCTGTCCTCGATCAGGCTGTGTTCGAGCAGCTGTTTCTTGACGCCCGCTCGCAAAATGCGTGGCAGGACCGCGACGTGCCCGATGAGACGCTGCGCAAACTGTTTGACACAGTTAAACTGGGACCGACCAGCGCCAACTGCTCACCAGCGCGTTATGTGTTCGTTCGCTCGGCTGAGGCGAAAGAGCGGTTAAAACCGCATTTGTCTTCAGGCAACACCGACAAAGTGATGACCGCGCCAGTTTGCGTTATCATCGGTTACGACCTTGAGTTTTACGAACATTTGCCGCGCCTCTTCCCGCACACGGATGCGAAGTCGTGGTTTACCAGCAGCGAAGAGCTGGCGAATCAGACCGCTTTCCGTAACGGCACACTGCAAGGGGCATATCTTATCATGGCAGCTCGGGCACTCGGCCTCGACTGTGGCCCGATGTCTGGCTTCGACCTCGATGGTGTTGACAAGGAATTTTTCGCTGGCACACGCATCAAGTCGAATTTTCTCGTCAGCCTTGGTTATGGTGATAGCTCAGCATTGTTCGATCGCTCGCCGCGATTTGATTTTGAGGACATTGCCTCGATTATTTGAGGCACAAACAGCTGACGTCGGTGGAGCGTGTGCGGCTGACGGCAGTGCACGGGCATGATGAATATTCTTGCTTTTGACACCTGTTTTGACGCCTGTTCGGTCGCGGTCCATAGCGCGGAAACAGGCGGTATCACGACTGAGCGCGAATTGATGCGTCGCGGTCATGCCGAAGTGCTGCTGCCGATGATTGAGCGCACTATGAAGGCCGCCGGGGTGGCGTTTGACCGCCTGGATCGTATTGCTGTCACGCACGGACCAGGTACGTTTACAGGCGCACGTGTTGGCATGTCGGCAGCGCTTGGCGCGTCATTTGCGCATGCCTTACCCGTCGTGACGTATTCCAGCCTGCAATGCGTGGCCCGCGCCGCGATTGAAGCGTTGGGCGATGAAGTAACCCATTTCGAGGGCGTTCTGGTTGCGCGCGATGCCAAGCGTGATAGCGTTTTCGTGGAAGTGACGGATATGGCGGGCGACGAACTTGATGCGCCAGCGCTGCTGAGCGTAGCCGATGCGCGGCAGGTGGCTCGATCCCGCCGCTTATTTGCGCTGGGCAGTGGTGCGCCACTGTTGGCCGGGGACGATGGCGCGCAACCCGGCGGTCTGACAACCGATTGGCCAGCCCAATCACCGCTCGGCATTGCCGAGCCCGACGCGCGGTTTTTACTTCAGGACGCAGCTTCGAGGACACCAGCGCAAGCGCTGGTGCCGCTCTATCTGCGGGCTCCCGATGCGACGCCGTCATCTCGATTGCCGCTGGCGCGCTTAGTCAATCTGCCTGCTGCCGATGCCTAAGGCCCCGTATCCTGTGTTGCCCAAAGTGTCGCCTGTCCGTCGGGCTGAGCATGAAGATCTCGTGGCAGTCGCTCGATTGCACGCTGAAAACTTCGCTGAAGCTTGGTCTGAGGATTATTGGCGCCAGCAAATCTCGGATGTCGGGGACGCTGCAGAGACTTCGGCGCGGCTCTATGTCAGTTCTCTTGAAGCTGATGAACTGGCCGGGTCACTAGTTGGCATGCTACTCGCTCGGCGCGTCGTCGATGAGGCTGAGATCCTGACAATTGCCGTTGCGAACACATATAGGCAGCAGGGCGTCGCTAAGCGATTGCTCGATAAGTTGATTGTTGATCTGCGCTGCGATCTGCCTTGTCGGCTGTTTCTGGAAGTCTCCGTCGCGAATGCCGCGGCGTTGGCACTTTATGCGAGCTACGGGTTTACAACGGTTGGCACACGAAAAGATTACTATCGTGCGGCTGGCAAAGCTCCGGTTGATGCGAAGGTGCTGGCGCTGGAACTGCGAAACTAAAGTCTCCGTATGAAATCAATTCAGAGCCGCTAAAATCACGGACCATTCCGACAGGCGAATAGTGCATGGCGACCCCAGATCAAGCGTCCAATACAGCCTCCAGTCTTGGCCCCAATCATGCTGATGAGCTGAGCCTGCCCGGCATCAACTCGGTCAGTGGTCCGTTGCGTGCGGTCTCGATATTGGTGGCATTCGCGGCGCTCACGCTGCCGTTGATGCCGGTGCAGTATATTCTGTTGAGAGTTGCGCCCAAGGCGGCCCGCCGTCTGCCGTTCCGATATCACCGTGCGGTCTGCTGGCTTCTCGGCATTCGAACGCAGATTGAGGGCCAGGTTGCTGGCGATCGGCCGGTTCTGTTGATCTCCAACCACGTTTCCTGGCTCGATATCCCGGTGTTGAGTGCTGTTGCGCCGCTCTCTTTCATCGCGAAAAAAGAAGTCGGCACCTGGCCGTTCATTTCAAGTTTAGCTCGGCTGCAGCGTAGTGTTTTTGTGGACAGAACGCGCCGGACAGCGGTTGCCAAGGTGGCATCGGAGATGAGCAAGCGTCTCGATCAGGGCGATGTTCTGACGCTGTTTGCTGAGGGAACATCAACCGACGGCAATCGTGTGCTGCCGTTCAAGACAGCGTTGTTCGCCCCCGCGTTCTCGGAGGGCAACCCGGATCTCTGTGTGCAGACGCTATCTCTGACATACACGCGATTGCATGGCATTCCGCTCGGCCGCGCGGATCGCAGCATGATTGGCTGGTATGGCGACATGGGGATCGGTGAGCATGCCTGGACGTTGCTGAAGGCCGGGCCGCTGGATGTACGTATCAAGGTCGGTGAACCAGTGCCGTTGAGCGAATTCGCCCATCGCAAGGATCTTGCCGAGCACGCCGAGAAAGTCGTTCGAGGCGAGGTAACTGCCAACTTGCGCGGTCTATAGCGGCAATGATTGCCTCTGAGCAGTCTCTTGCGGGGTGGTAAGCGCCTGTTCTCACTGCAATGTACAATCGTGGGGACAATACAAACGTGGCGCTGATGCGAATCGTCTCGCAATGCAACAATTCAATGACAGTTCCGTAACCATGTTGTTAAACAGAAACGGAATTCTCGACCGGCGTTACAATTTCCTAAACACGGGAGCGCTTAGCATGGCCATAACGCAGAAAGATCTGCCTCACCTCAGTGAGCGAGAAAAAGTCATGCCGACCAAGAAGGTATTCGTAAAAACATACGGCTGTCAGATGAATGTCTATGACAGCGAGCGCATGATTGAAGCGCTGGCGCCCGTCGGTTTTGACGAGACCACCTCGATTGAAGATGCCGACGTGATTGTGCTCAACACGTGCCATATCCGTGAAAAGGCCGCCGAAAAGGTCTATTCCGAGCTGGGTCGTATCCGCCAGGTTAAGTTGGCGCGCCAGGCTGAAGGCAAGCGCACAACAATCGCTGTTGCCGGCTGCGTTGCGCAGGCCGAGGGCCAGGAGATCATCGATCGGGCAAAAGTGGTTGATGTGGTTGTCGGACCACAAAGCTATCAGCAGCTGCCAAGCTTGATTTTCGAAGCCGAAACTCAAGGCCGCAAGATCGTCAAACTTGATTTTCCTGAGCGCGACAAGTTCCAGGACTTGCCAAAGCGCACCAAGCCACGGCAGGCATCCGCGTTCCTGACAGTTCAGGAGGGGTGTGACAAATTCTGTACGTTCTGCGTCGTGCCGTATACGCGCGGCATGGAATTCTCGCGATCGGTCGGAGATATCGTGCAGGAAGCAAGAAGCCTCGTCGAACAAGGCGTTCGTGAGCTGACTTTGCTCGGCCAGAACGTAAACGCCTATCACGGCGAAGGCGCTGGCGGGAACAGCCAGTCGCTGGCTCAGCTGCTAGCTGCACTCGGCGAAATCGATGATCTTCACCGGCTGCGCTATACAACCAGTCACCCCAATGACATGAGCGACGACCTGATTGAAGCGCATCGCTCTAACAGCAAGTTGATGCCCTATCTGCATTTGCCGTTCCAGGCCGGTTCTGACCGCATTCTGGCGGCGATGAATCGCAAACATACGGCGACGGCCTATCGCTCGCTGATCAGCCGGATCCGTGTGGCTAGGCCTGATTTGGCGCTGTCGACAGACATTATTGTCGGTTTCCCAGGTGAGACCGAGGCAGAATTTGCCGAAACTTTAGCAATGGTTGAGGACATCGGCTTTGCTCAGGCGTACTCGTTCAAATATAGCCCGCGGCCCGGCACGCCGGCCTCGATGCTTGAAGATCACGTGCCTGAAGCCGTTCAGACAGAGCGTCTGCACCGTCTCCAAGCGTTGCTGGAAGGCCAACAGAGCTCGTTCAACGCTTCATGCGTCGGGCAAGTCATGCCGGTGCTCTTTGAGCGGGCTGGTCGCGATACGGGCCAGCTTGTTGGTCGCTCGCCTTACCTGCAGGCGGTGCATGCGAATGCCAGCGAAACCCTGCTTGGTGGCATCCATCCAGTGGAGATTTCCATTGCAAATCGTCATTCGCTGACCGGCGTCGTGCTGTAGAATTGCAAGGGGCAGGAATCTAGGCTCAATCCTGTGATTGAGGCCTTGAAACTGCCACCTCGGCACTCCAGGTGATTTGGTGGCTGTATTGCCGATCGTATCGGTTGTCGGCGATGCCCGCATGCGGTCTTCCGTGATTGTTGCGCAACCTATAGAATACTGATCTAGAGAGTTGGCGGCCCGCATTGATGCGGGCCTCGATAATTGTGCTCTTAGGAGGAGCCGTTTTGCCCACAACGCGCAATTCTACCGGCGATGGCAACGGTCGGCCGTCAAGGGGCGGTGAGAAGAAAAGCAGCGGACGTGATAGTGCCAAAAAGCGGGTCGTTGTAACGTTTGACAACAATCAGCTGTTGCCGCGTTTGCTTGGTGAATACGACGCCCATTTGGCGCTTATTGAGCAGCGCCTCGGCATTACGGCGCACGCTCACGGCAACGCTGTCATCCTGGAAGGCTCAGAAGAGACGTGCGGCATCGCACGTACAGCTCTGGAAAGCCTGTACCAGCGCGTTGCATCCGGTGCGGAACTAACCGCTGGTGATTTCGACGGTTTGCTGCGTCATGCCAAGCAGGAAGGCCCGGCGGCCAATGGCCAGGGACAGATTGCGACCCGTAAGAAAACGGTCACGGCACGCACGCCGAACCAGAGCCTTTACATCGACGCCTTGGAAAAATTCGATCTTGTATTTGGCGTTGGCCCAGCCGGCACCGGCAAGACGTATCTGGCGGTCGCCTGTGCTGCCATGCACCTGGAACGGGGCAACATAGAGCGGATCATTCTGTCGCGACCGGCAGTGGAAGCTGGTGAGCGGTTGGGCTTCCTGCCAGGCGATATGCGCGAAAAGGTCGATCCGTATCTGCGCCCGCTGTATGATGCGCTTTACGATGTTCTGCCACCTGAGAAGGTGGAAAAAGACATTGAAGCTGGCATCATTGAGGTTGCACCGCTTGCCTTTATGCGCGGCCGCACGCTGTCGAACGCCTTTGTGATCCTCGATGAGGCGCAAAACACGACCAGCATGCAGATGAAGATGTTCCTGACCCGCCTCGGCGAGAATGCCAAGATGGTGGTCACCGGCGACCCCTCACAGGTTGACCTGCCGCCGGGCCAGCGTTCTGGCCTGGTTGAGGCGATCGGCCTGCTTGATGGCGTCAAAGGCATCGAGGCAGTTCGTTTTCTGGCCGGAGACGTTGTGCGGCGTGACATCGTTGCCCGCATAGTCGCGGCCTATGAAAAAGCTGAGGCTAAGGGTGAAACAGGCAGTAGCTCACGATGAGCCCCTCGTTGAAGACCGCTGATGATGCCTCTGGCTCAACGATAGCTGACCTGACGACATCGGGCGCTTTGAAGCCTGGTTTGGCGCTGGAAACCGTCACCCAGGACGATGCCTGGCCGGTATCCGTACTGGAAGCTGAGTTTCACGACCGAATTGCAGCGGCGATAGGTCGGGTTCTCGAATTTGACGCGCATGAGCGCGCGGTGGTCGCATTCGCCAACGACGCGGCGGTCAAAACGCTGAACAATCAGTATCGCGGCCAGGACAAGTCAACCAACGTTCTGTCATTTCCAGCGCTCAGCCCAACTGAGACGGACGATGCTGTGCTGGATGATGAGGCCGCGTTCCTGGGTGATATCATTTTGGCCCGTGAAACGGTTGCCCGCGAGGCGGGCGAGCAGGATGTAAGTTTTGAGCATCATACGGCCCATCTGATTATTCATGGTATTCTTCATCTTCTGGGTTACGATCATGAAGACGAGCCCACAGCCGAAGAGATGGAAGCGTTAGAAATCATTATTCTCGCGGATCTTGGAATTGCAAACCCTTACACAGAGGAGCTAGACGACGCGGTCTGAGCTCTTTTCAGCCGCCGTCACACGCACCGAATATGGCCACAGAATATTCTTCGTCCCCATCTAACGAGAACGGGACGGAACCAGATTCCACATCCCAGGATTCCACCGGTCAGGCACGCGAGGCTGCAAACGGCGAGGAAAGCCGCAGTAGCAACTCGGGCCGCTGGCTCGCAGCCCTACGAACCATCGTAGGGCTGGAAAGTCCGACACTGCGCGATACCATCGAAGATGCCTTGCGCTCTGAGGATGGTGGTGACGATGCGTTCACCAATCAGGAGCGCGAGATGCTGTTGCGTCTCCTGCGCTACAATGCGCTGCGGGTTGAGGACGTGATGGTGCCCCGCGCTGACATTCTCGCCGTTGATGAAAATGACAGCGTCGGTGTTGCGCTACAAACGTTCGTTGAGGCTGGCGTATCCCGCATGCCGCTGTTTCATGAAACGCTCGATGATCCGCGCGGCATGATCCACGTCAAGGATGCTGTGCGTTGGCTGACGCAATCGGCATCCGCCGTCGGCGCAACAGACGATCGTCCTGTCGCAACGGAAGTTGCAGATGGAGAGAGCGAAGCAGAGGAAGTGCGCAACAAAGCATTTCCAGAGCTTGATTTTTCCCGTGTCGTGTTCGGGCAGTCGATAGCAGCGGCCAAAATCGGTCGCGCGGTTATCTTCGTACCGCCCTCAATGCCGGCGATGAACTTGCTTTTGCGGATGCAGTCCACGCGTCAGCACATGGCGCTCGTCGTCGATGAGTATGGTGGCACTGATGGCCTGGTAACCATTGAAGACCTCATCGAGCAGATTGTCGGTCAGATCGAAGACGAGCACGACGAAGACGAGGAGCTGAATATCATTCGTGATCCACGGCTCGGAATGGTGGCGGTTGCGCGAACGCCGGTCGATGAGTTGGAGCAGCAGTTGGGGCTGAACCTGGCGCTCGATGAGGATGATGACGTCGACACGATTGGCGGCTTGGTTTTTGCGCTGGCGGGCAGCGTACCGGTTCGCGGCGAGATCGTGCGGCACCCAGCAGGCGTTGAGTTTGAGGTTCTGGATGCCGATCCACGGCGTGTGAAGCGGTTGCGGATCAGCTCGACCGGAGGCCAAACGGCAGGCTCGACGCCTGACAAGACCTCGGCCGGAGGCAATGGAGCCGCCTGATAAATGCAGATTGACGGTGAGAGCTTGCGTGCGCGGCAATCGCTGAGTGCGCGCCTAACGGAATTCGCCGTTGCTTATCGAGTGATGTCGTGCCGGCTGATCCGGCGCCGCCCATTTGCGACATTGTTTGGCGCCGGCGCCCTCTCGGTCTTTTCGATGGCGCCGTTTCACTTTTGGCCAGTGTTGTTTTTCACTCTGCCCGTGTTCTTCTGGGCGCTCGATGAGGGCCCGCAAACGGGTGCTCATGCCTGGCGTGCGGCCGCATGGTGTGGGTGGGCCTTCGGCTTCGGCTATCACCTGATTGGCCTGCATTGGATCGGTTTTTCGTTTCTCGTTCAAGCCGAGCGCTTTGCAGTCCTGATGCCGTTTGCGATCCTGAGTTTGACGGCCAGCCTTGGGCTGTTTTTCGCGGTCGCGGGGGTGGCCTATGCATTCGTTCGTGAGCATCTGCCGTCCGGTATGCCGCGCCTCGTGGCTCTGGCGCTGGTCGTGATGGCAGCCGAATGGCTGCGTGGACATATCCTGACGGGCTTTCCGTGGAATGTCCTTGGCTATGCGATCACGATGCCGTTGCCGTTGATGCAGTTGGCCGGGGTGTTCGGGATCTATGTGCTGACCGCCATAACCGTAATTGTGCTTGCCGCGCCGCTGATTTTTCTATCGGGCACGACTTCGAGACCTTGGAAGACTGTGCTGGCAACAACGGTTGCCCCGCTTGGCTGCGCGACGCTCTATGGTGTCTGGGTACTCGCTGCCAATCCGACGGTGCTCAACGATGAGGTGCGACTGCGCATCGTGCAGCCGTCTTTCACCCAGAAGGACAAGTTCGTCCGCTCGAAGCGCGGTGAGATTTTTAAGCGCCATCTTGAGTTATCAAGCCAGGGGTTCGAAGCAGGAGCAGCGGGCGCCCAGACCAAACGCCCAACCCACATAATCTGGCCCGAAGCTGCCATTCCTTTTTTCGCGCGCCGCAATGAGGAGGCGCTCGCAGCGCTCGGTCGGGCGCTGCCGGATGATGTGCGGGTGATAGCTGGCACATTCCGGATCAATGCGCCGCCAACTGTGCCGAACGAGCGTGTTGGGCCTTATCGGGTTTACAATTCTGCCATGACGTTCGGCGGCGATGGTCAGGTCAAATCGTTCTATGACAAAATTCATCTGGTGCCTTTCGGTGAGTATCTGCCGGCTCAGCCGCTGCTGCAGGCGCTGGGCTTTGAGAACTTGACGCGCACGTCGGGCGGCCTCGCGCTTGGCAAGGCACCACGTGAACTCATGCGCATCGCTGGTTTGCCGCCCGTTGAAATGCTGATCTGCTACGAGGCCAGCTTTCCTGATGAGGTTGTCCAAGGAGGCGAGAGGCCTGGGCTGTTGATCAATCTGACGAACGATGCCTGGTTCGGGAGCACCACGGGCCCCTATCAGCATTTTCATCAAACGCGACTGAGAGCTGTAGAGCAAGGTGTTGCGATGGTGCGCAGTGCCAACAACGGTATTTCGGCAATTGTTGACCCGATGGGGCGGACGCTAGCCAGCTTAGCCCTCAATGAAGTCGGCGTTGTCGATGGAGCGATGCCGGTTGCCGTCAATGCTCCGTATTATGCGCGTTTCGGCGGAATGATTGAGTTGATGGCAGCGCTCATCATGCTTGCTTATCTGGGGGCGAGTGCGATGCGGCAACGACAATAGATCCGTGCAGATGCTAAACGGAATGGAGCGCGAAACGTGAAAATGAATTTCCGCGTTGTCACCGCCTTCGCGACTTTACGAAAGTGGTGATGGCAGCGCATGCATGAGTCTCGCGATTTGGGCCATCGTTTGGCTTGAGGGGCTTTGAGGGATACTCTGATCGGAATTCCTACTTGGCGAAATCCAAGTACGTGAAATTGTACGCTAGGCGTTACAGTGCTCGTCTGGTTTTGCGCTCAAAAGGGCGAGAAGCCTTCGAAGGGGACATTTCCTCAAATATTGAGCGGTGCCACGGTAAGCGATGTGGTGGATGCTCGGAGAGATGATAGAATACCATGGTGCAATCTCTAGCTTCGGAACCAGTGAACCCCCGAAAATCAAACCCGGTAGACACGTACGTTGGTGGTCGAGTTCGGCTGCGCCGCATGCTGCTCGGAATGAGCCAGGAGAAACTTGGTGAGAAGCTCGGACTGACCTTTCAACAGGTCCAGAAATACGAAAAGGGCACGAACCGCATCGGCGCGAGCCGACTTTTCGAACTGTCCCGTATTCTCGGTGTGAGCGTCCAGTATTTCTATGAAGACTTGGGCGGTTCCGCTGATGAGGCAAACACAGTGGGCGGTTTTGCCGAGCCAACCGGGGATGACTTGCTCATAGAGTTTTTGAATTCCCGAGAAGGCATCGAGCTCAATCGGGCTTATCTTCGGATTGACGATTCGAAGTCACGCCGTGCGATCCTGGAACTTGTTCGCTCGCTGGCTGACGCGAAGTCTTAGAGCCTTTGCGCGCGTTCGTCGCGCCGGCCGTTACCTTACTTGACCCGCTTGCCAAAAAGCTGCAACAACGCGGGCTGGTTAAGGCGCGCATCCGTGACAAACGAGCGGTTGCGGCGCCAAGGCTCTTACTCGATTGAATAACATCGCGAATCTGCCCTGCGACTGGGTTATTCGAGCGACCGTCAAGCTATGCGGTGTCGGCATCGGATCAAAGTTTCCGGCAAGTAACTACGGGGAATGAAGTGGCTGAACGTACTTTCCTATTCACCAGTGAGTCGGTTTCCGAAGGGCATCCCGACAAGGTAAGCGATCGAATTTCCGATGAAATCGTCGATCTGTTTTTTGCCGAGGGCGCCAAAGCTGGTGTTGATCCGTGGAGTATCCGTGTCGCGGCCGAGACGCTGACGACAACGAATACCGTTGTGATTGCCGGCGAGACACGCGGTCCGGAGACGATCACCAGCGACTGGATTGCTCATGTCGCCCGCATGGCGATCAAGGATATCGGCTACGAGCAGGACGGTTTCCATTGGGAACACGCAGATGTCGACGTGCTCCTGCACGGCCAATCCGCAGATATTGCGCAGGGCGTTGATGCCGCCGGCAATAAGGACGAGGGCGCCGGTGACCAGGGCATCATGTTTGGCTATGCCTGTCGTGAGACACCGGAGTTGATGCCGGCTCCGATATACTACAGCCACAAGATTCTTGAAGTGCTGGCCAAAGCACGCAAGTCGAATGAAGGCAAAGCCGGCGTGCTCGGCCCGGACTCAAAGAGCCAACTGACAGTCCGTTATGAAAACGGTGTGCCGGTTGCGTTGACCGAGATCGTGCTGTCGAGCCAGCATCTCGATCCGGATCTCAGCTCGCAAGGTGTCCGAGATATCGTCGAGCCTTACATTCGCGAATCCGTGCCCGCTGGCTGGATTTCCGATGAAACCATCTGGCACGTAAACCCAACCGGCAAATTCGTCGTCGGTGGCCCCGATGGCGATACCGGTCTGACTGGGCGCAAGATCATCGTTGACACCTATGGTGGCGCGGCACCGCATGGTGGCGGTGCATTCTCCGGTAAAGATCCGACCAAGGTCGACCGTTCGGCGGCCTACGTTGCGCGCTACCTTGCCAAGAACGTTGTCGCAGCTGGTCTTAGCGATCGTTGCTGCATTCAGCTGGCTTATGCCATCGGCGTGGCGCGGCCTTTGTCAATCAACGTCAATTTCTACGACACCGGCAAGGTTGACGAAGAAGCCGTCGAAAAAGCACTCGGTGAGGTTATGGATCTGACGCCGCGTGGCATCCGTTCACATCTCGATCTCAACAAGCCGATTTATGCGCGCACTTCCGCATACGGCCACTTTGGTCGCACGCCTGACGACGAGGGCGGCTTCTCGTGGGAGCGAACAGACCTCGCTGACGCGATCAAGAACGCTCTTTAAGACCTTTTGAAGTTTGCCGGACCGGCCTCCGTAGTATGCGGGCGTGGCCGGTTCGGCAGTATAACAGGCTCCAATGACCGCGGATCGAGACGATAACTCTGGCCAACAAGAGTACGGTCCGATGCGCTCGTTTGGGCGTCGCCGGTCGCGAAAGCTTTCACCGCGCCAGAACGATTTGCTTGAAGATGGTTTGCGTCAGCTCTCGCTGGATTTATCCAAGCCATGCCCGGCCGATCTAGCGGATCTGTTTGCCGGCGCGACCAAAGATACCTGGCTTGAGATTGGTTTTGGCGGCGGCGAGCATCTGCTTTGGCAGGCCGGCGACAACCCACAGGTTGGTTTCTTGGCCTGTGAGCCATTTATAGATGGCGTCGTCAAAGTCGTCGATGGTGCTGAAAGTGCTGGCTTGAACAACATTCGCCTTCATGCAGATGACGTCCGAGATGTGCTGCCCTGGCTGCCGACGGCATCGATCGCGCGCACATTTGTGCTGTTCCCTGATCCTTGGCCGAAGAAGCGTCACATCAAGCGCCGCTTGGTTAGCCCGGACCTGATTGCCGAGCTCGCACGCATCGTACGCCCGGGCGGTGAGTTGCGGCTTGCAACTGATATTCCTGATTATGCGCGTGGCATGCTTGCAGCTGTCCGCAAGGAGCGGTCGTTCGGTTGGTTGGCGCGTGAGCCGGGCGATTGGCGCGCGCGTCCTTCCGACTGGCCCGAGACCCGCTACGAACGAAAGGCGATCCGTGAAGGCCGCAAACGATATTTTCTTCGTTTCAGACGTTTTGACTGAGTTTTGTTGTGGCCACACTTGGCCGGCGATTAGCCCACAAATGAAATGACGGTCAGGCATCACGCGGAACGGCGTTTCTGCGACATTTTTTGCTTCATGCCACTTGCAATCATCTTATTGCTAAATTAAAGTGATGAGGCTCATGATCATCTCAACTTTTGGGTGGGCCCGCCAGGGTCCGCTCTTTTTTCTGTTTGGCTGGCAATAAAGTATGACGGATTATGACGGATAGTGGCGAGTGGCCTGTCGATGCGCGGTTTTCTCGCGAAACTGGTTCGGCCGGCCAGATTGCAGATCTGATTGAGCCTGCCCTCGCCGATATGGAGTTCCGGCTCGTACGCATCCGTATAATGGGGCGCGAAGAGCAAACTTTACAGGTTATGGCAGAGCGTGCTGATGGTTCATTTACCATAGAGAATTGCGTTGAGATCTCCCGGCAGCTCTCTCCGTTGCTCGACGCGCATGATCCGATTTCGGGTAAATATCACCTGGAAGTGTCATCGCCTGGTATAGACCGCCCATTGGTCCGCCCATCGGATTTCGACGATTGGTCAGGTTACGAGGCAAAGGTCGAGTTGAACGATATGCTCGACGGTCGGAAGCGATTTCGCGGCCTCATAGAGGGGTACGCCGACGGCGAATTGCGATTGGAGGTTGATCTGGACCAGATTGGTCGCCATGTGATTGGTTTGCCGCTTGGGCTGATTGCCGAGGTGCGGTTGGTTCTGACTGACGATCTGGTTCGCGAGTCCCTGCGCCGCAATAAGGCAGCTGGGCGTGATGCCGGCACTGATGTAGATAGTTCTGATGCAGCCAATGCGGATGTAGGCGATGGCTCGGAGACTGAGTTGCCGCAAGACGACGATAAAGCTCACGTTTGAGATCAGTTAGCATGCTCCGGTGTTCCCTAACGAGGACCGGTTGAACAACGAATAAAGGGACGGATGACCATGGCGATGGTTGGTGTCAGTGCAAACCGTTTAGAGCTGCTGCAAATTGCAGACGCTGTTGCGCGCGAGAAGTCGATCGATCGAAATATCGTGATCGGCGCAATGGAAGACGCGATTCAGAAAGCGGCGCGCTCACGATATGGCACCGAAAATGACATTCGCTGCGCGATTGATCCGCGAAATGGCGACACCCGCCTGACACGCGTGCTGACAGTGGTCGAAGAAGTCGAGAACGAATCCACCGAGGTCACGCTCGAACAGGCACAGAAGATCAAACCTGACGCTGAAATGGGTGAAGAGCTTGCCGAAGAGCTGCCTCCAATGGATTTTGGCCGGGTCGCTGCGCAGAACGCAAAACAGGTCATTGTCCAGAAGGTTCGCGACGCTGAGCGTGAGCGTCAGTTCGAGGAATACAAGGATCGCATTGGCGAGATCGTCAATGGTACCGTCAAGCGCGTCGAATACGGCAACGTCATCGTCGATTTTGGCCGCGCCGAGGCAATCGTCCGCCGCGATGAGATGATTCCACGCGAGAACGTTCGGTTTGGTGATCGGATACGCGCTTATATCTATGACGTGCGCCGCGAGCAGCGCGGCCCGCAGATCTTCTTGTCGCGTGCACGGCCGGAGTTCATGTCGAAGTTGTTTGCGATGGAAGTGCCGGAGATCTACGACGGCATTGTTGAGATCCAGTCGGTCGCCCGCGATCCAGGTTCGCGTGCAAAAATTGCAGTGATTTCAAAGGATTCGTCGATCGATCCGGTTGGCGCCTGTGTCGGTATGCGCGGCCAGCGTGTGCAAGCCGTGGTGAACGAGCTCCAGGGCGAAAAAATTGATATCATCCAATGGAATCCGGATGCTGCCAGCTTCATCGTGAACGCATTGGCGCCAGCTGAAGTCTCCAAGGTTGTCCTTGATGAGGATTCTGAGCGCATTGAAGTGGTTGTGCCAGAGGCAATGCTCTCGCTCGCGATCGGCCGTCGCGGCCAGAACGTCCGGCTCGCGTCACAGCTTACCGGCTGGGACATCGACATTGTGACGGAAACCCAGGAAAGTGAGCGCCGTCAGAAAGAATTTTCTGAGCGCTCCGCACTGTTCATGGAGGCCCTCGATGTTGATGAGGTCATCGCGCAGCTGCTGGTAACAGAGGGTTTCAGTAGCGTCGAAGAGGCGGCTTTCGTGGATTCTACCGAAGTTGCCGGCATCGAAGGCTTCGATGAAGGAACGGCTGAGGAAATTCAATCTCGGGCACGCGAATATCTCGAGCGCAAAGAGGCCGAGCTTGACGCGCGTCGCCGCGAACTCGGCGTCGAAGATGATCTTTCGCAGATCCAGAACATGACGTCTGCGATGATGGTTGCGCTCGGCGAAAACGAGATCAAAACACTTGATGACTTTGCTGACTGCGCCACCGATGACCTTTGCGGTTGGGTGGAGCGTAGTAAGGAGCGCGGCATTGAGCCGACGAAGCACGCTGGTTTCCTGGATGGTTTTGAAATCAGTCGTCAGGAAGCTGAAGAAATGATTTTGGCCGCTCGAATTATTTTGGGCTGGATCAATCCTGAAGACCTGATGGAAGCTGCCGCCGAACTGGACGAAGACGGCAATCCAATTGATGAGGACGCTGAAGAGACGGCTGGGGATATATCCCCTCTGCCGGACGCTTCGGATGTTCCATCGCCTGCCGCTAACGAATAAGGATGGACCGGAACCTTGATACGGGCCTTGGGTGCAGAACAGCGCGCGAAAGCAGCGTGTGGCGCGGAGCAATCTTCCGCGCGCACGTGCATTGCGACGCGTGCTCTGCGCCAGCCTGAGGATCTTGTTCGTTTCGTTGCTGGGCCAGACGGCTTAATCGTTCCTGATATCGCCCGCAAACTGCCAGGTCGTGGTATCTGGGTCACGTGTCACCATGACGCCGTGCGCAAAGCGGTTGTTGCGGGCGCATTCGCCCGGGGCCTGCGCCGTAAAGTCAAGGTAGATCCAGATTTGCCGGAGTTGGTTAATCGGCTCATGACGCGCCGGGCGCTCGATTTACTCAGCATTTGCAATAAGGCGGGCCTTGTCGCATGCGGCTCAGGTAAGGTAAATGCCTGGGCAGACGCGGGCGCTAACGGCGCCCTTGTGCAAGCGGCGGATGCAAGTCCGGATGGTTTGGCGAAGGTCGCGCGCAAATACTGGGCAATACGAACGGCCACCGAAAAACAGCCTGTCGAAGTAACGTTGCTCACAATTGATGAATTGAGCTTGGCCATTGGCCGGGAAAATGTGGTACATGCTGCCTTGAGCGAAGGAAAAGCAGCCACAAATTTCTTGGACGCCGTTAGTCGGGTCGCAAAATACCGTGCGGCTGAATTCGAAGCACCAGCATTTGTGGTTGCAGATGAGGCTGAAATTGAGCAGCCGAACGCGATCCGAAACACAGGATAAGCATGAGCGAAACGAACGAAACTGCCGACAAGCCAACAGATGGCCGCAAACCGTTGAGTCTGCAGCGCACGGTCGAGCAAGGCCATGTTCAGCAGAAGTTCGGCGCAGGGCGTTCGAAGTCGGTCGTTGTTGAAAAGAAAAGCAAGCGCACGTTCAAGGCGCCGGCAGCCGCTGGCGCGGGCAAGGCGCCCGCAAAGCCGCGTTCTCGTGGTGGAGCTGGCGGCGGTCAGGCGTCGAGTGGTGGCCTGTCAAAAGACGAAATGGCGGCCCGCGCAGCAGCTCTAGCGGCCGCACATCTACGTGCTGCTGAAGACGAGCGCATGGCTGAGCAGCGCAAAGCTGAGGCGGTAGCCCAGGCTGAAGTCCGCGCTCAGGAAGAGGCACTGAAGGCTGCCGAAGCCAAAAAGGAAGCGGCTGCGGCGGCCGCGCGGGAAGCTGAGGCGAAAGCCGCAGAGCCTGTTGCTGAAGCTCCAGCACCGCAGAGTGATGCAGCGCCACCAGCTGCGAATGCACCCCCGGTAGCGGCAGCGCCATCTGCGGCCAAGACAGCGGAAGCGACACCGCCGCCGACCAAACCGGCAGCGCCGCGCCAGCAAACGGCAGTCGAGCGCGCAGCTAATGCCGCGTCGCAACAGCCTGTATTGAAGCCCGTCGAGGGCATGATCCGACCAACGATCGTTACACGCAAAGATCGGCCGCAACCGAAGCCGCCGGAAGCTGTCGCGAACGAAGCAGAACCGCGCCGCAACGTGCGTGCTACACCAGCTGCACCTGTGCGTGACGACGAGGATAGCCGCAAGCGCAAAGCTGGCGGCAAGGTTGCGCGACCAGGTGCACGCGATGAAGGACGTGTACGTGGCAAGCTGACGATCGCGAACGCATTCGACGAGCGCCAGCGTCAACGGTCGCTTGCCTCGCTTAAGCGTAAGCGTGAGCGCGAAAAGCTGAAGGCCATGGGCATTTCAGCGACCCGTGAGAAGATTATCCGCGAAGTTATCATTCCAGAGGCCATTACCATTCAGGAATTGGCCAACCGAATGACTGAGCGAGCCGTCGATGTCATCAAATATTTGATGAAACAAGACGAGATGCACAAGATCAATGACGTTATCGATGCTGATACAGCTGAGGTGATCGTTACTGAATTTGGCCATACGCCGAAGCGGGTTTCTGAAGCAGACGTCGAAGACGGCTTCTTTGGTGCTGATGACGAAGTAGATGATGGTGCTGTGGTCTCTCGCGCGCCAGTTGTCACGATCATGGGGCACGTCGATCACGGTAAGACATCACTGTTGGATGCGATCCGCGCGGCCAAGGTTGCCAGCGGCGAAGCCGGTGGGATTACGCAGCACATCGGTGCGTACCAGGTCGAAACAGACAATGGCGCGAAGATTACCTTTATCGATACGCCAGGCCACGAAGCGTTCACTGCCATGCGGGCACGTGGCGCCAAGGTGACCGACTTGGTCATCTTGGTTGTTGCAGCAGACGACGGTGTGATGCCACAAACGATTGAAGCGATCGCGCATGCCAAAGCAGCCGGCGTGCCGATGATCGTTGCGATCAATAAGATGGACGTGCCGGCAGCCGACCCAAATCGGGTCCGAACCGAATTGCTGCAGCATGAAGTGATCGTCGAAAGCATGTCAGGTGAAACACTCGATGTTGAGGTTTCAGCACTGAAGCAGACCAATCTCAATGGCTTGCTTGAGGCTATCAATCTGCAGTCTGAATTGCTCGACCTGAAAGCCAATCCTGAGCGTCCAGCGGAAGGTTTCGTGATCGAAGCGAAGCTGGAGCGTGGTCGTGGTCCGGTTGGCACATTGCTGGTTCAGCGCGGTTCTTTGAGTGTCGGTGACATCGTCGTCGCTGGCAGTTCCTGGGGCCGTGTCCGCGCTCTGATCGACGACCGCGGTGACAATACGGCTCAAGCTGGGCCGTCATCTCCGGTTGAAGTGTTGGGCTTTGACACAGCGCCGGAAGCTGGTGATCAGTTTGCTGTCGTTGAAAACGAAGCCCGTGCGCGTGAGATCACTGAATATCGTGTCCGTAAGCGGCGCGAAACCCTCGGGTCAGCTGGTTCGGCACGCACGCTTGAGCAGATGATGCAGCAGTTGCACGAAGCTGGTCAGAAGGAATTCCCGCTTGTCATCAAAGGTGACGTGCAGGGTTCTATCGAAGCGATCACGGGTGCACTTGCGAAAATCTCAACCGATGAAGTGCAGGCGCGCATCGTACATTCCGGCGTCGGCGGTATTACGGAATCGGATATCTCGCTCGCTGTGGCTTCGAACGCAATCGCCGTCGGCTTTAATGTCCGCGCCAACACGCAGGCTAAGTCAGCTGCTGATCGCGACGGCGTTGAGATCCGCTACTACAACATCATCTATGATCTGGTCGACGACGTGAAATCGGCGATGTCTGGCATGCTCGATCCAACGCTGCGTGAAAACTTCCTTGGCAACGCGGAAATTCGCGAAGTCTTCAACATCTCCAAGATGGGTAAAGTTGCAGGTTGCTTGATTACTGACGGCAAGGTTGAGCGCGGTGCCAAAGTTCGCCTCATCCGCGATAACGTGGTGATCCATGAAGGCACGCTGTCGACATTGAAACGCTTCAAAGACGAAGTGAAGGAAGTGCCTGCAGGCCAGGAATGCGGCATGGCGTTCGCCAGCTACGAAGACATCCGTGCTGGCGATGTCATCGAATGCTTCCAGGTTGAGGTCATCCAGCGCACGCTCGACGACTAGCGGCGGCAGACTGCACTTGGCCGCGTGCCTCGACTGAATATGAATTTGAACGCAACAGTGGCGAGTCCATTCCCAGGATGGCTCGCCACATGCTGTTGGAACGCTTATGCCTGCAAAGAAAAAATCAGCAAGAGGGCCGACCCAACGCCAGCTGCGCGTTGGTGAACTTGTGCGCCATTGTATTTCCGATCTTTTGAGCCGCCGCGAAATCCACGATGACGCGCTAGAGCGGAACATCGTCACGATTCCCGAGGTACGGCTGTCGAACGACCTGCGCATCGCGACGGTCTACGTCATGCCGCTCGGCGGTGGCGACGAGGAGTTGATCATCAAGGCGTTGGCTGCGAACCAAAAGTTCATTCGCGGGGTCGTTGCCCGCGCCGTCAATTTGAAGTTCGCGCCCGAGCTGCGCTTCCTAAAGGATCAGTCCTTCGATGAAGGTATCCGCATGGACGCTCTGTTGGACTCGGACCAGGTCCGCCGCGACATTGAGAGTAAGTAAGCAATGGCGCGCAATAAGAAGGGCCGCGACGTCAGCGGCTGGATTATTCTGGACAAGCCGCGTGGCGTTACCTCAACGCATGCCGTAGCTCGGATCAAACGCATCTTTGATGCCACAAAAGTTGGTCACGCCGGCACGCTGGATCCATTGGCAACGGGCATCCTGCCGATTGCGCTCGGCGAAGCAACAAAGACTGTCTCCTACGCCGTCGATGATGAAAAGGCGTACAGGTTCACCGTTCGCTGGGGGATCGCAACCACAACGGATGACACCGAAGGCGACGCGACCAACACCAGTGATAGCAGACCATCTATTACCGACATTGAAGCCGTGCTGCCTCAGTTCGTCGGGGCAATCGAGCAGGTTCCACCCAAGTTTTCTGCGATCAAAGTCAATGGCAATCGCGCCTACGACCTTGCCCGTGGTGGTCAGGATGTCGAGCTGAAGTCCCGCATCGTCCAGATCAGCGATTTGAGCATCGAAGAAACGCCTGACGCCGATCATACGACCTTCGCAGCGATCTGTGGTAAGGGCACGTACGTGCGCTCTCTGGCGCGCGACATTGGTGGTATCCTCGGCTGCTTCGGCCATATATCGGATCTGCGCCGCACCCGCGTTGGACCGTTCAATACCGAAAATTGCACCACGTTTGAGGAGCTAGAGGCGGCTCTTGAACAAGACAAAGCCGGGGATGAGCCAGCAACCGTAGCGCGCGATGATATGCTGTTGCCAGTCGAAGCGGCGCTGAACGGCTTGGAGCATCTGAGTATTTCGTCGTTGGATGCAAGCCGTCTCATCCGCGGCCAATCGGTAATGATGCGCGGCCGCGATGCGCCGATTTTCGTCGGTACGGCATACGCAACTAGTCGTGGAAAATTGATTGCTCTGGTTGATTGCGATCGCGGGACCCTCCGCCCAACGCGGGTGTTTAATCTCGGTGGTTAGGGTGGTCCGTTCTCGGTTGGGATTGCCATACATTCGGTAAGGGCTTCGGCGCCCAACGGAACAGAAAAGTTGTGCTAAAGGATCCCTCAGCGCGACTTCGTTCGCTTTGCCCGCACCCGAAGGTCGACTATGACTTTGATGGTCGCCGCAAGGACCAGCACGCAAAGTGCCACCTTCGACATCGTCTCCATCGTCCCCTCGATCAGTATGCCATGGACCACACTCCCCACGACGATCACTAGTGCGAGGAACGTATGAGCGATGCGCCACGTACGCGGTCGCAATCGCCGGCGGAATGCAGCTAAAAGTGCGACGATGAAGACTGCCCACATGGCGATCACGCCCCAGGCGGAGAACTGCGTCGGCGAAGCAAAGAGAAGGGCGTCAATCACGTCCGGCGGACTGGTTACCCAAAGACCCGCGACGTGGATCACCACGGTCACGACGAGCACGCCTCCGATCCAGCGATGCACGCGCCGCCCACGATGAGTTGACAGTCCTGGCAAGTATCCGCCAATCAGCACGGGCTGAACGAGCATGAGGCTCAGGGCGACAACTCCTGCAAACCCGGCCGTTATGTAGACGGGATCGCGCCATGCAAGCAGCGGGCTCGCGGCTGCAGCGGCGAGCGGCACGGCAATGGTAACCGCCAGGGCGGCCCAGATCAGGGGCACCCGGGTCAATCTCATCCACTTTGAACCCAACTCGGTCAGACCGGCTGAAGGACGAAGTGCGCCTCAAGGCTGGTGTCTTTGGCGCTCGACATCACGGGACGTAGAAAGACGGTTTTAAAGTCGCCACTGTCATAGGCGAGGTGACCATGGGGTTGGCCAAAGGTGGGGACGATCTGCGGCATCTCAAGACGGAACACGCCGTTCGAGTCAGTGAGTGTAGCTCCATGACTCTGCGGGTCTCGCTCTTGCCCTTCGGTCGTGTGGGCCCAAATTTGAATACGCTGCCCCGCCAGAGCAGCCCCATCGCTTGCGCGCCGCACGGTGCCCGTCATCCAGAAGCCCCCGCCGCCAATCCGATCCACGATCTGCGCGCCCCGGCGATAATTGTTGGACCCGCCTCGCATCGAGCGGGTTGGTGGAAGGCCTTGCGCGTGAGTAGGAACAAAAAGCCCGGAAAGCCCGGTTGCCGCGACGGACCCAGCAGCGATGAGGAGGGTGCGACGGTTCAAAAGGACGGTAGTCATAATAGATTCCTCCTAGCGAGCGTGCAGTTGTTCGATCGATATTAACGGCGCCAGTTGCGACGGATACTAAACTTTAGCGCTGTTGCGGCAAATTCCCAGCTAAGGGAAGCAAAGCACCAGAAAAACCGCAACACAGTTTCGTGATGGAGTGCTGCAGATTGTTCAGTTAGCACAATTGTGCAGCTGCAACGCATTGCTTGAATACGAGTATCGCAGAGCCAATTTTGCGTCATTTGTGGACAGCCGCCCAAGTGCGCTGCAGCACCTTAGTTCTGCCGTGCGTCCTGAATTGCCTTGAGACGATAGAACTCTGATTGAGTATATACTGTTGGCGATTGAGGCCGTTGCGATCGCGCCGAAAGTGTTTGCGGCACATGACAGCTGTTTAGCGCAACTTTTCGTTCCGTCGAGCCGCTACCCCCTGCGAATGAAAAAAAGATCGATCTTGGCGCTGGATCGTGTATACACGGCACTTCGTTGGCATTCCGGCCTTTTGGCCTGGAGTGACACGATTATTTGCGACCCTGCTGGACGACATCCCGGCCGCGGCCGCCCCAGGGAAAACAATTCCCACAGTCATGCCTGATATAACCGAAAGGACATTCGATGTCGGTAACGGCCGAGCGCAAAACCGCGCTTATCAAAGATAATGCAACTAAATCCGGTGATACCGGTTCCCCAGAAGTGCAGATTGCGATCCTGACCGAGCGGATCACCAACCTGACAGAGCACTTTAAGACCCACAAAAAAGACAACCATTCCCGCCGCGGCCTTCTCAAGATGGTCTCGCTGCGCCGTCAGCTGCTCGATTATACGCGTGGCAAAAACGAACAGCGCTATCAGGACATCATTAAGAAGCTCGGCATCCGCCGTTAGGAGACGACAAGTCTCGGCTTCTGCCTATGAGGTGCGCCCGATATGGGGCTCACGTTGAGTGCACAGAGCTGGGCTATCCGGCCCATTGCGGCAGGATCACAGAAATAGATGACAGACAGCACAGCAAGCAACGGGCAATCCGGTCCGTTGCCAAGCGGGCTGGACCGAAACGAAAGAATTAAAATGTTCGATATTCATCGAGTTGAAATCGATTGGGGCGGGCGCAAGCTTAGCCTCGAAACAGGCCACATCGCTCGCCAGGCAGATGCAGCTGTGATGTGCCAGTATGGTGATACAACTGTGTTGGCAACCGTCGTCGCGGCAAAGTCAGTACGCCCGGGAATGGATTTTTTCCCGCTCACCGTGAATTACCAGGAAAAGACATACGCCGCCGGGAAGATCCCAGGCGGCTTTTTTAAGCGCGAAGGCCGTCCTTCCGAAAAGGAAACGTTGACGTCGCGCCTGATTGACCGGCCGATCCGTCCGCTATTCGTCGATGGTTTCAAGCATGAAACGCAGGTCGTCCCGACCGTGCTGTCATTCGACAACGAAAACGATCCTGACATCGTCGCTCTGATCGCCTGCTCGGCAGCATTGACACTGTCCGGCCTGCCCTTCCTTGGCCCGATTGGTGCAGCCCGCGTCGGCATGATCGATGGTGAGCTCGTTCTCAATCCGTTGCTCGACGAAATGGACAAGACCGATCTTGATCTGGTCATCGCCGGCACACACGATGCCGTCATGATGGTCGAATCGGAAGCCAAAGAGCTTTCGGAAGACAAGATGCTTGAAGCCGTTATGTTCGGCCACAAGCATTTCCAGCCTGTCATCCAGGCGATCATTTCGCTGGCCGAAATAGCTGCGAAAGAGCCATGGGATTTCACCCCGCCAGACAAATCGCAGTACGTCGACAAGGCCAAAGCGATCGTCGAAGAAGACCTCAAGAAAGCCTTCGCAACGCCTGAAAAGAAGGCGCGCCAAGACATGGTCTCAGCCGCCAAGAAGAAGATGATGGCAGAGCTTCTGCCAGAGGGCGCCGAGGCATCTGAAAGCGTGCTGGTCAGCGATGTCTTCAAAGGCATCGAGTCCAACATCGTTCGTGGCGACATCATTCGGACAGGTAAGCGCATCGATGGCCGTGATCTCTCAACTGTTCGCCCGATCATGGCGGAAACCCAGGTGCTGCCACGCACCCACGGTTCGGCATTGTTCACACGCGGCGAAACGCAGGCTCTGGTTGTTGCGACGCTCGGTACAGGCGAAGACGAGCAGTTTGTCGATGGCCTCGGTGGCACGCGCAAAGAGCGCTTCATGCTGCATTACAACTTCCCTCCATATTCTGTCGGCGAAACCGGCCGGATGGGTTCACCGGGCCGCCGCGAAATCGGTCATGGTAAGTTAGCCTGGCGCGCGATGCGCCCACTGGTGCCGGATCATGAGGACTTCCCATACACGATCCGTCTCGTGTCCGAGATCACGGAGTCAAATGGTTCGTCGTCAATGGCAACCGTGTGTGGCGCTTCGCTGGCGATGATGGATGCGGGTATCCCGCTAAAACGTCCGGTCGCTGGCATTGCAATGGGCCTGATCAAAGAAGCTGACGATTATGCAGTCATGTCCGACATCCTTGGTGACGAAGACCATCTTGGTGACATGGATTTCAAGGTCGCCGGTACTGCCGATGGTATCACATCGCTGCAGATGGACATCAAGATCACCGGCATCACTGAGGAAATCATGAAAGTCGCGCTCAACCAGGCGCGCGACGGTCGCATGCACATCCTTGGCGAAATGGCGAAAGCGCTTGATGTCTCTCGTGGAGAAGTTGGCGAGCACGCACCACGCATCGAAACGATCACGATTCCAACCGATAAGATCCGTGAAGTTATCGGCCAGGGTGGTTCTGTGATCCGTTCGATCGTTGAAGAAACTGGCGCTAAGATCGACATCAGCGATGATGGCACGGTGAAGATCGCGGGCTCGAAACGCGAGATCATTGATGCTGCCATGGCACGCATCAAAGGCATCACGTCAGAGCCAGAAGTTGGCGTGATCTACAAGGGCAAAGTCGTTAAGATCATGGAATTTGGTGCCTTCATCAACTTCTTTGGACCAAAAGACGGTCTTGTACACATCTCACAACTTACCTCTGAGATGCGCCCGAACCACCCAAGCGACGTCGTCAAGGAAAACCAGGAAGTGTTCGTCAAGCTGCTTGGCTTCGATGACCGCGGCAAGGTTCGCCTGTCAATGAAGATCGTCAACCAGGAAACTGGCGAAGAAATTCCACGTGCCGAAGGCGATGAGCCAGAAGACACCGGTGGAGAGCGCAGCGGTGGCGGCGGCCGAGGCCGTGGACGTGGTCCCCGTCGCGATTGAGTTGCGATTACAGCAGGTCGCGTTTGAATGGATTCACAATGCGCCCTAAAACGCCCAATCTTCGGGCGATTTAAGGATCCGATTAAACGCGGATGCCTTAGCGACATCTACGCGCTGAAATAATTAAAGGCGGGCCGCAAGGTCCGCCTTTTTTGATTCAGTGATGATTATTCATTGTTAGATTGCGATCAGCTCAGGTGCGTCGGCCCAGAGCCGCTGGGCGCCGATAGAGACGCTCGCCGCGTCGCCTGTCGTCATGAGCCTCAGTTGCCGCGTATCGCCGGCCTGCTCCGCGTATTCCGGATGTCGCGTGAGGTAGTCGGCAAGGCTGTCGGCCACGGTTGCTGGCTGCGACAGCACGCGCACTCCATCGGGTAGATACTTCTCAAACAGCCGCGAGATGATTGGAAAGTGGGTGCAACCCAAAATAACTCGGTCCGGGCGCTGGTTGTTGCAGGCGATAAGTGCCCGTGAGCAAGCGTCAGCAACGATGCCTTCTACCGTTGTCGCGCCAGCCTCAATTGCATCGACAAGACCCGGACAGGCCTGCTGGATGGCTTGTGCTTCCGGGCAGCGTTTGGCAATTTCTTCTGGATAAACATTGCTCAGAACCGTGCGGGTCGTGCCGAACACCACGATCAGGTCTGAATTGTGCTTTTGCGGATATTGCGGCGTCGTCACGGCCCACGGTGTTAATGTGGCGGCTTCCACCGTCGGCGCGACAATGCCAAGTACATTGCAACCGCGCCACGCCTCAGATTGAGGCAACCAGTGCTGCTGAAGCGTGCGCGCTGCAACTGCGGTTGCTGTATTGCAGCCAAGCAGCACCAGTTTGCAATCCATGGCAAACAATCGCTCAACGCCAGCACGGGTGAGATCGATCACTTCATCAGAAGGACGGTCGCCGTACGGCACGTTGGCGTGGTCGCCAAGATACGCGAAAGAGAGACTGTCAAAGCGCTCAGCAAGCGCTTTCAGCACGGTGAGCCCGCCAAGCCCTGAATCAAAAACCCCGATCATGCCGCCACCTTCTTCGCGAAGCAGTGGCTAACATGATTAGCGCGGCGGGTGTTTACCGTCCACGCTCAATGAGTACTTGAATACATGTCGGCGCTTGAGCGCCAACGCACAGGTCAGATTGCTGCGCGATCGGCGGCAAAGAGAAGAGTTACTCTGCCGCTTCACCTGGCGGACGCTGCATGACGACGTCAGCGCCAGCGTCGATTTCTTTAAGGGCTTCGAGATCAGGCATGCCCGTCGTCGAGTAGCCACAGTCAACGAAATGCACTTCGCCCGTAACTGCTCCAGACATTGGGGAAAGCAGGTACAGCGCGGATCCGCCGACATCATCCAAAGTTGGCGTGCGGCGTAACGGGGCATGATTGCGCTGGTAGTTGAAAATCACGCGGGCGTCCGAGACGCCGGCACCAGCGAGCGTGCGCATCGGACCTGCCGACAGCGCATTGACGCGAATGTTTTGTGGCCCAAGGTCTGCTGCGAGATATCGAACGGAGGCCTCGAGGGCAGCTTTTGCAACGCCCATCACATTGTATGATGGCACCCAACGGGTTGAGCCGCCGTAGGTAAGTGTCAACAGTGAACCGCCGTCCGGCATGATTTCGGCGGCGCGTTTTGCGAGTTCAGTGAATGAGAAGCATGAGATAACCATTGTGTTAACAAAGTTATCGCGGGAAGTTTCTGCATACATGCCGGCTAATTCGTGGCGATCAGAAAATGCCAGAGCGTGGACGATAAAATCGATCTTGCCCCATTCTCTTTTAATCGAGTCGAAAACCTTATCAACGCTTTCGACATCGCTGACATCGCAGGGCTCAATAATTTTCGCACCAACTGATTCAGCAAGCGGAATAGCGCGGCGCCCAAACGCCTCGCCCTGGTATGTAAATGCAAGCTCGGCGCCGTGGCCGGCAAGAACCCTGGCAATGCCCCAAGCGATCGATCGATCGTTGGCAACACCCATGATCAGGCCGCGTTTTCCCGCCAGCAGTGGGCCGGGCTTTGCAATATCCGTATCATTCATAGGATCGCCTACTCTCATCGCAGCGGTGTTGGCATGTACATTGAACCAGCCGCCACCATTTTTATACAATCGCATCTTAAAACACGCTCCAGGGGTTGTTGTTTCCCTAAAGGATGTTCCCTGTGCAGGTTTTAGGCCATTTTCATATTCTAGCTAAAGCGGCTTAAGTAGTTAACCTTCGTAACGTGTGAATACGAGTGTCGCATTGGTTCCGCCAAAACCAAAACTATTCGACATAACGGCATTAAGAGAGACATTATCCATGCGCTCTTGCACGATCGGCATATCGCTGAATTCAGGGTCTAATTCATCGATATTCGCGCTTTCACATATAAATCCATTATTCATCATAAGCAGCGAGATGATCGATTCCTGGACACCGATCGCGCCAAGTGAGTGGCCAGTTAATGATTTTGTTCCAGCAATATATGGCGCGTTCGCACCAAACACTTCACGGATGGCTTCGATCTCACGAAGATCACCCACCGGAGTTGAGGTTGCGTGTGGGTTAATATAATCGATTTTTTCAATGGGCGTACCGTTAAGCCCCTGCATCGCCTGACGCATGCAGCGCACGGCGCCTTCGCCCGATGGTGCAACCATGTCAAAGCCATCTGAGGTGGCACCGTAACCGGCAACTTCACCGTAAATCTTGGCGCCGCGCGCTTTCGCGTGCTCAAGCTCTTCCAGAACCAGCATGCCGGCCCCACCGGCGATGACGAAGCCATCACGGTTTTTGTCATAGGCTCGGCTGGCTTTGGATGGCGTGCTGTTGAAGTTGGAAGACATTGCGCCCATCGTGTCAAAGAGGACGGACAGTCTCCAGTCCAGCTCTTCACAGCCGCCGGCAAAGACGATGTCCTGCTTGCCCCATGCGATCTGCTCCGCCGCATTGCCGATGCAATGTGCTGACGTTGAGCAAGCTGATGAGATGGAGTAGTTGACGCCGGTGATTTTGAAGCTTGTCGCGAGCAATGCGGATGGTCCCGAGCACATTGCTTTTGGAACCTCGAACGGACCAACCTTTTTGGGACCTTTGGTGACCGTGGTTTCAGCAGCGCGGACAATGGCAACCGTTGATGGGCCGCCAGAGCCAACAATTATCCCGGAACGCTCATGCTGGACTTCTTCGTCAGACAGTCCCGCGTCCTGGATCGCATGATCCATGGCGATGTAGTTCCAGCCGAGGCCCGCCTCCATGAAACGGCGCGGCTTGCGCGGCACCATGGCGGCCCAGTCAAGTTCTGGCTGACCGTGCACATGGCACCGAAATCCAAGCTCTTCGTATTTGTCAGCGTGAGAAATGCCCGATCGTGCCTCGCGCAAAGAGGCTGTAACCTCTTGCGTCGTATTCCCAATGCTGGAGACGATGCCCATCCCCGTAACGACAACGCGTCTCATACGATCCCTTTCGCCTCACCCCGCCAAGCTCTCCGGTCTCTTACACCGTCTGCCAGACATCCGTTTCTCGCTTGTTCGTAACGCTATAGCAACTCAGCTGACGATCTGATAGCCGCCAATGCGCTAGCTCGCGTCAAGAATAACGCGCAAATCCGTGGCGTTGTAAAAAACCTCGCCGTCGGCCTTCATCGTTCCATCGGCATAGCCCAACGTCAGTTTGCCTGTCCGAACGCGTTTGATATCAATGATGTATTCGAGTTTTTTGACGGCCGGTGTGACAATTTTCTTGAACTTAACCTCGCCAACACCGAGTGCCCTGCCACGGCCCGGTTCGCCGAGCCAGCCAAGATAAAAGCCGGTCAGCTGCCACAGCGCATCAAGCCCGAGACAACCGGGCATCACAGGGTCATTTTTGAAGTGGCACGCAAAGAACCATTCGACTTGTGGATTGTCGGCAATCTGCATCTCGGCGACGATTTGGCCTTTGCCATGCGCGCCGCCTTCTTCGGAGACCAGCGGAATGCGTTCAAACATTAGCATCGGCGGCAATGGCAATTGCGCATTGCCAGGGCCGAAGAGCTCACCACGGCCACAGGCCAGAAGGTCTTCGTACTCGAAACTGGGGCGTCGCTCGGTCATGGCGGTACTTGCTTAAACCTCTAGTGCTGGAAATTATGAGTGTCAGCGTTCAATGTGGTGACGATCCGGCGCTTATCCAAGTACCGGTTCATACATCCCGGATGTCGAAAAGACACCCGAAATGGGCCACTAGCTCAGCGCCGTGCAGATCGTATCACATACGCCTAGTCTTCAAAAAGGTAAACGTGATGCTCGTCAAGGGTTGAATAGAGGTTTCATGCGAGGATAGCGCGCGATCCGGTCGCCAACAGATCCGCGATCTTTACAGCGCCGCATCAAACAGTCGCCTGACCTGCTATTGCCCAGCTCCAAGCTTAGCGGTATGATCAATCAATTGAGTTGACAGCTGTAGCAGCTCAACCTTTGGACTTTAGTGCAAATTGAGTCATAGAGGTTCGGCTGGCTGAGCCATTAGGCATGGGCAATGCAGAAATCTGAAATCGATGCGCCAAGCGCATGCATTACGGCAATTCTTCGATCCGCTGACTTGCGGCCGACGCGACAGCGTGTAGCGCTTGGAAGACTGCTGTTTTCGGGGCAGGATCGTCACGTGACGGCGGAAATGCTGCACGAAGAAGTTGGCGGTGCGGGTGAGCGTATTTCCCTCGCCACTGTCTACAACACGCTGCATCAATTTGAGCGTGCCGGCCTAATACGTGAGCTCGCGATCGATGGTGCGAAGACATATTTCGACACCAACACATCGAATCACAGCCATTTTTTCATCGAGAGCGACGGCCGGGTGATCGATATTCCGGCTGAAGGGCTGAGCGTGCTTGGTGTACCCGAGCCGCCGGAAGGTACACGCATCAGTCATATCGACGTTGTGGTCCGGCTGGTTAAGACGGTCTGACTTTGCTCTGGTCAGGGGCTAACGCAGGATTTCCTGCGGATAGATTCCCCATAGCCGGCGTTGCTCCACATATCCGCTAAACCGTCCGATGCTGACGTGGCACCAGCTGCGATCGCATGATTTGAGGCCGACAAGTGTGCCAGCTTCGAGCTTGGCGACAGCGCGAGATCGTTGCCGCGGGCGGCTGAGAAGCGTTGTCAGCTGTTTCGCTGATCCCGTTTCCTTTAGTTGCCAGGGCGAAACAAGCGCCGTGCGGCGTGCTGAAATCAATGTGCGGAGGATCCAGCCAGTTGCTCCGTCAGAATCCCGTACCTGGCGCCAGCGACCATGCTCTCGCAAGACCTCTACAGGCAGTCCCTCACGCCGGAAAACCCAGACTTTTGGGAATTTTGTGCCGGGTCCTTTGCGCAGGTTAACCGGATTGGATTTGAGCGAGAAGAATTTTGGTAGCCCCGCTTTGGCAGCAGATCCGGCACTTTGCGCATGCAGTTGTGCCGACCAACACGATACCAATAACAGCGCCATCAGCAGCCGACCGACAGTGCGGCGGGCAGCCGACGGATCATCGTGCAAATTTTTCATCGATCGTGCCCTCTCTTGCCATGCCGCCCGTCGCGTAACGACGTCATCCGAATTGACTATACGTCTTCCACGTCGAGTGCTTTGTAAAGCAATCAACCATCTGTTATGCACGCCCCATCTGTTGTGCACACCACAGTGCCGTTGTGATCCGAGTGTGGTGCCGTCTGATGGCTTCAATCAGGCAAATCCGTCGCTCATTGAACAAAACTCAAAGCCTCGCAAAGAGATCCCATGCCGACCTCGCCTCGCAAACCAATCGTGATCGTCACTCGCCGGCTCCCTGACGTTGTTGAAACGCGGATGCGCGAATTATTCGATGCGCGCTTGAACGTGTCGGACAAACCTATGTCGCAAGCCGAGTTGATTGAGGCGGTCGCAACGGCCGACGTTCTGGTGCCCACGGTGACCGATCGAATTGACCGCGCTGTGCTGTCGCAGGCTGGCCCGCAGCTCAAGCTAATCTCGAATTTTGGCACGGGCGTGGACAACATTGATTTAGATACGGCCCGCAACCGTTCGATTATCGTCACCAATACGCCAGGCGTGCTGACGGAAGACACCGCCGATATGACGATGGCGCTGATTCTGGCTGTGCCGCGCCGCTTGGCCGAAGGCACAGCATATCTCAAAGATCATGCAAAAGGGTGGGGCGGTTGGTCGCCAACCTGGATGCTCGGGCACCGTATCTATGGAAAACGCTTGGGGATCATCGGCATGGGCCGCATCGGTACGGCGGTTGCACGTCGGGCGAGGGCGTTCGGGCTGCAGATTCACTATCACAACCGACGCCGCTTGCCCGAGGAGATGGAGCAGGAATTTGAAGCGACGTATTGGGATAGCCTCGATCAGATGCTGGCTCGTATGGACATCATTTCGGTAAATTGCCCGCACACGCCGGCAACCTACCACTTGCTATCGGCGCGTCGTCTGAAGCTGTTGAAGCCGACGGCTTATATCGTCAACACGGCGCGCGGCGAGGTTATCGACGAAAACGAACTCGCGCGTCTTATTCAGTCAGAGGCGATTGCTGGTGCCGGGCTGGATGTCTTCGAGCATGAGCCGGCCGTCAATGAGCGGTTGCTCTCGTCAGATCGGGTGGTTGCTTTGCCGCATATGGGCTCTGCGACTGTCGAAGGCCGCATTGATATGGGCGAGAAAGTCATCATCAACATCAAGACATTCCTGGATGGCCATGCGCCTCCTGATCGCGTTTTTCCTGCGATGTTCTGATTGCCAGTTATGCTCTGAGTTATAAGTCGAGAGGCGTTATCCATGTTCGTTGACCTGCCTGAAGGCCAGTTGTTCTACGAGGTTATCGATCGGACTGCGCCTTGGCAGGCTGAGCCCGAGACCATCATCTTCATGCACGGTGTTGGCGGGCGTCACGACATGTGGATGGGCTGGCTGCCGGCATTGGTCGATAAATACCGCATCATTCTCATCGGCACGCGCGGCTGCGGGAACTCGGCTGAGATTACCAACTATGCGGAGTGGACGTTGGATGGCCTCTCCAATGATATCCTCGCGGTTGCAGACCATGCCGGCGTTGACCGGTTCCATGTCGTCGGCGAGTCGGCCGGTGGCACAACCGTGCTAAATCTCGTATCGCGCGGGCTCGATCGCGTGATGACGGCAACGACGCTGTCGACGGCGCATCGTGGCGGTCAGATCGAGCGCGTCAGGAAATGGCGTGCCGACGTTGAGGCCAAAGGCGTTGCATGGTGGTCGGGCGAGATGATGAAGCATCGCTTCGTTGCGGGTGCGATGAGCGACGCGAAGGCGACTTGGTTTCGCCAGCGCCAGGATGAAAGCGTTGCTGAAGCATTGCTGCGCAAGGGTGATGTGCTGCTCGCAACGGATCTCTCGGATCAGCTTGCCGGTATCAAATGCCCATTACTGATGCTGCTTCCGGATCGGAGCCCATTTGTGACACCTGACATTGGTGTTGAAATCCTAGGGCTTGTGCCTCAGGCGGAACTGAGCATCATCCCCAACAGCAAGCACGGTATTTTCTATTCGCACGACGAATTTGCGTCGGGATTGCTGGCTGAGTTTCTGGGTCGGCAGAAGTAGTCAGCCGATAGCCAACTGTCGATGCGTGCGCTACCGTCCGAAGTATTGTCCCAGAGGCCATATCCGGACCCACGCCCATGTCGACATCATTTTTGCCTGTGTCATCGTTTGAGCTACCGCGTTTTGCTGGTGTGCCAACGTTTATGCGGCTGCCACATATTGCGCTGGATCATGCTGACGTCAGCCAAGTCAAGGTTGGGTTTGTCGGCGTGCCGTGGGATGGCGGCACGACGAACCGGCCCGGCGCGCGGCATGGTCCGCGGGCCTTGCGCGACGCTTCAACAATGATCCGCTTGATCCACCCGGTCCACAATATCAATCCATTCGAGATCGTAAATTGCGCGGACATGGGCGACGTCAGTCCAAACCCGGTCGATGTCCAAGATACACTCGCGCGGGTCACGGCGTTTTACGACAAACTCGTCGACCTCGGAATACGGCCGATGACGGCTGGCGGCGACCATCTAGTCTCGCTGCCGGTGCTGCGTTCGCTCGCCAAAGAGCGACCGCTCGGCATGATCCATTTCGATGCACATACGGATCTCTGGGACAGCTATTTCGGTGGCTATAAATTTACCCACGGAACGCCATTCCGCCGCGCCGTCGAGGAAGGTCTGCTTGATCCGAAGCGGATCATCCAGATTGGCATTCGCGGCACGATGGCCGACCGTGAAGACATTGATTTCGCAGCGGCAAACGGTATCCGCCTAGTGCGCATCGAAGAACTGATGGCGCGCGGCGTGACGGATGTCATGGAAGAGGCGCGCACGATCGCTGGCAGTGATCCGATTTACGTTTCGTTTGATATCGACGGCATCGATCCGTCGTACGCTCCGGGAACAGGTACGCCTGAAATAGGCGGTTTCACAACGTTTGAGGCGCAATGCATGGTTCGCGAGTTGCGCGGGCTTGATATTGTAGGCTGCGATCTCGTTGAGGTGTCGCCGCCATTCGACCCATCCGGAACAACCGCTTGGATCGGTGCGTCGATGATGTTCGAATTGCTCTGCCCGTTGGTCGAAAGCGCGAAGAGGGCAAACAAGTAGCTGTATTTTACACCTGAACGCGCACCAGTACTGGCCGCAATGGTCCGGCGGTTGCGCCAGCTTCATCGGCAACAACAACGTCGAACCCTGCGATATTGGTCTCGGCACCGCTGTGAACGAATACGATATCACCGGCGTTGATGTCGGCCTGAGTGAATTGTGCCAGCGGCTCTTCCGGTGCTTTAGTGTGGGCGATATGGCCGTGCAGTAGATTGGCTGCCGTGAATTTCAATGCTGATGCGCTATCGTCCGCGTCGACCGCATTGAGATCTTCTGGCGTGATCACAACGCTGCCGCCACGCGTAACTTCGAGCTCGAAATCCCCGAATAGTTCCGGTGGCACATTGCGCAGGTCAGCAACCAGATTGGCGCCGCTGGCAATAGCGAGCTGACCATATTGGATTTCGCCTTCAACGTCGCCGGTTGCACTAATTGTTAAAAGATGACGGACGGTTACATCGCCGCGTAGTTTGCCGTGGATTTCGGCGGAGTCGACTTTGATGCTGCCTTTGAAACTGCCGCCTTCGCCAATCACCAATGATTTCGAAACGACACTGCCATCAGCCTCACCATTGATTTCGATGCGTTCGCCGCCCCGAACTTGACCGGTGAATTGCGTGCCCGGCGCGATTGTCATTTGGCCAATTACAGAGCTCATTCGTCCCTCCCACAGTGCGCCGGCTTTAAACGTTAGTGATCATATTTCATCGAACCATGGCAGACTTGCGATGCCAATGCTGCGATTTATCTATCTATTCATGAACGTAGCCAAGGCTAATGCGGCGACTGATGCTGCAATAATCCACAACGCGGCGCGACCCCAGAACCCCTGCCGGCGCTCCTCTGCCGCGATCCGCCGAACAGTTTCTTCGTCGAGACGGACACCTTTTTCCGCCATCAAAGCGAGTGATTGCCCGGCGCGTTCCGTCTGCGTGATTAATCGAGGCACCTCAGCGAAAATCCGGCCAAGCGCGCCAGCGCCCTCACCAGCATCGCGCAGGCGGCCCGTAACGCCGTAGTTGGCTTCCACCCATTCGCGCGCAATCGGCTCAGCCGCGACCCACATATTCAGGGATGGATCGAGTGAGCGGGCGACACCTTCGACAATAACCATGCTTTTTTGCAGCATGATCAATTCCGGCCTGGCTTCCATGTCAAAAACTTCGGTGTAGGCAAACAGTTGTCCGAGGAGGTCGGCCATCGAAATCTGGTCGGCGGTGCGCCCATGGATCGGCTCGCCAATCGCCCGCATCGCCTGCGCGAAAACAGCGACAGGATGGTGCGAGGGAACATAGCCAGCATCGAAATGAACCTGCGCTGCCTGCTTATAATCACGTGTTATCAGGCCGTTCAGGATCTCGGCGAGAAAACGGCGTTCGATCTTCTCGAGCCGCCCGACAATGCCGAAATCAACGGCGACGACCGCGCCGGCGTCATCGACGAACAAGTTGCCCTGATGCATATCGGCATGAAAGAAGCCGTCGCGCATAGCGTGTCGCAGGAAGCTGCGGATCACAGTCAGGCCAATCGCGTTGAGATCGTGCCCCTGCTCTGCCAGTGCTTTGGTATCGCTAATCGGTGTGCCGTCAACCCATTCCATGGTCAGTACGCGCTTTGATGTGCGCATCCAGTCAACTTCCGGCACACGAAAATTGCCGCCCTCAGTGTCGCGATCAGCCTCAATATTCTCGGCTATTTCCGAGAGTGCGGCGGCTTCGAGCCGGAGGTCCATCTCAAGCTCGGTCGTGCGTTTGAGCGTATCAACAACGGCGATAGGCCTGAGGCGGCGAGATGGTGGATGAAACTTTTCAACCAGACTTGCCGCGAAAAAGTAGCTGTCGAGATCACGTTTGAAGCGCTTCTCGACACCAGGTCGCAGAATTTTTACAGCAACAGTTTTCTCGCCGTCATCCGTCGCGATCGTTGCTTTGTGCACCTGAGCGATCGAAGCGGCCGCAATCGGTGGCCCAAACGATGTGTAGTGATCCTCAAGCTTACCGCCGAGCGCCTCTTCAACGGCACGTCGGGCTTCCGACATTGAAAACGGCGCCAACTTATCCTGCAAATGGGCGAGATCGCGCGCCAACTCGGGGCCGATAACGTCCGCTCGGGTCGCCATGAACTGGCCGAGCTTGATATAGCTTGGCCCAAGCTTGGTGATCGCGGCGCCAATCCGCGTATCGCGCTTCTGGCCTAGTCGGAAAGGATACGTCACCAGACGAATTGGCCAGGTCAGAGCACGTGCGATATGCAACACCAACGGCACCTTGTGGCCTTTCGGCACAAAGCGGACGCCGTATTGCGCCAGAACCAGCCCGGCCCGCGCAAGGCGGTAAATGTTGGAGATTGCAGACGCCATGAGCCGTTTACGGGCCTATTCGCATAAGGTGGGCAGTCGGACCACGTAGGGCGCGACCTTTTGGTGAGCTTTGCTTATGCCGGAATGCGACACGCGGTGGAATGCGTCAACTACAGTGTTTCGGGGATTGTCGTAAACAATCTAGTGTTCAGACGTTTGCCGTGCGAACCTTTGTCAGTGCAAAGGGTAACGAACGGCCCGCTTGGAATGACTGGGAGATAGTTGGGGAAAATGCTCAGAATCGGCGTCGATATCGGCGGTACGTTTACGGATTTCGCGCTGCATGATGCAGAAGGCAGCCGGATTGCCATCCACAAGCAGCTCACGACCCCGTCTGATCCGTCTTTGGCTGTGATCGAAGGTGTGCAGGTGCTGGCGAGCAACAATGGCATTGCAATTGGCGATGTTGCCGAGATCGTGCACGGAACCACGCTGGTCACCAATGCCGTGATTGAGCGCCGCGGTGCCAAAACCGGCATGCTCGGCACAGTCGGCTTCACCGACATTATGGATATGGGGTTCGAGCGCAGGTACGACCTGTTTGATTTACGCGTTATTTATGCGCAACCACTGGTGCCGCGCGCGCAGCGTCTCGAGGTGGCTGAGCGTATGCGCTTCGACGGCAGCGTCGAGACATCGCTTGATGAAGCAGCGGTGCGCAAGGCTGCTATTGGGTTTGCCGAACAGGGTATTGAAGCGATTGCGGTTTGCTTCCTGCACTCCTACGCCAACGCAGCGCATGAAATCCGTGCCGCCGAAATTCTGCGGGCTGAGTTGCCAGATGTGTTTGTTTCAACATCGGCTGAAGTATTCCCCAATATGCGCGAGTTCGAGCGCTGGACTACAACCTGCGTCAACGCATTTACGGGCCCGATGTTCGATACCTACCTGGATCGCTTGGAAAGCGGGCTTGGCGCGGTCGGTTTTGGCGGTAGGCTTTACATCATGTCATCAAGTGGCGGCATGCTGACGACGGCAACGGCGCGGCGGTTCCCGGTGCGCGCACTCGAATCCGGCCCGGCTGCTGGCGCCTTGATGAGTGCCAACCACGGACAGGCGCTGCAACTCGACAATCTGCTGTCCTTCGACATGGGCGGTACGACTGCGAAGGGTGCTCTCGTCGTCGATGCCGAGCCGATCAAGCATTACGAAATGGAAGTGGCGCGCGGTTATCAGTTCCGCCGTGGCAGCGGCTTGGCGATACGCATTCCAGTGATCGATATGATCGAGATCGGCGCTGGCGGCGGCAGTATTGCTGAGGTTGATGAGCGCGGATTGCTGAAAGTCGGGCCCCGTAGCGCCGGCGCAATGCCAGGACCCGCCTGCTATAGCCAGGGCGGCACGCGACCGACGCTCACTGATGCCAATCTGTTGCTCGGCCTTTTGGATGGTGACTTCTTCCTCGGTGGCGCCATGCAACTCGATAAAGCGGCAGCAGAGAAAGCAATTTCCGAAGGCGTCGCGGGACCGCTCGGCGTTGACACCATGCGAGCAGCATACGGCATCCACGATATCGTCAGCGAGGATATCGCCCGGGCTTTCCGTATTCACGCCAGTGAGCGCGCGTTCGATTATCGCTCCGCCAGTATGGTCGCGTTCGGCGGTTCCGGCCCACTGCATGCGATGGCGGTTGCACGCAAGCTGAAGATTCCGAAAGTTGTGTTTCCGGTTGCAGCCGGTGTCATGTCGGCGCTCGGCCTGCTGGTGTCGCCGCTCGCATTTGAAGTGGCACGCTCAAGACGCATTCATCTGGCGGATGTCAGCGCCAATGACTTTGAGACGACATTCGCAGCGCTCGAAGCCGAGGCAACCGCGATCCTTGATGAAGCCGGCGTTGCGCGCAGTGACATGCGCATCGTGCGCCGTCTCGACATGCGTTATCAGGGCCAGGGCCATGAGATCGAAGTCGTGCTGCCGGACGGACCATCAGCCGGGCCATTGTTCGAGGGTGTCCAGGAGCTGTTCGGCGCGACCTATCAGTCGATCTACACACTGCGCCTCGATGAGCCGGCCGAGATTGTAAATTGGAAGCTCGAAGCGATCGGGCCGGCTGTTGGCCTCGGTGAAAGTTACCGCTTGGGTGATGTCTCAGACACGGCTGTCGCACAAAAGGGCACGCGGCAGGCTTACCACCCAGTTGAGCGGAAGTTGAGCGCCTGGCCGGTCTATGATCGCTATGCGCTGCGGCCGGGCATGGAAATCCAAGGACCAGCCCTGATCGAAGAGCGCGAGAGCACGTGTGTCGTTGGGCCAGATGACCATGTCGTTGTTGATGATCGCTACAACCTGATCGCCAATCTCAATCTCGCCACCTGAGCACAACCATCTGACCAACGGGGCACCTGATATGCAGGACACCGAACAAACTGAATTCGACGCCGTCAGCCTTGGCATCATGTGGGATCGCCTGGTCTCTTTGACCGACGAGATCGTCTCGACGCTGGTGCGCTCCTCGTTTTCGACAATCGTCAGCGAGAGCTATGATCTCTCCTGCGTAGTGCTCGATGCTGACGCAAACACGATCGCACAAGGCGCTTTTAGTGTGCCGGCCTTCATCGGCAGCGCGCCGGTGACGGCGGCGCATATGCTCAAGCGGTTCCCAGCCGAAACCCTTGAGCCCGGCGATGTCATCATCACCAATGACCCTTGGCTTGGCACCGGTCATCTGTTCGACATCACGATGATGCGCCCGGTCTTCCGTAAAGGCAAAATCGTCGCCTACACGATCAGCATCACGCACCTGCCTGATATCGGTGGCACCGGTTTCGGTTCTTCGGCAACGGAGATCTTTCAAGAAGGCCTACGTCTGCCGATCCTAAAACTATATGAAGCCGGCAAGCTCAACGATCTCGTCGTTGAGATCATTCGCACCAATGTTCGCGTACCTGAGCAAACGATGGGCGACGTCATGGCCAATGTCGCGTGCAGCGAGGTTGGCGCCCGCGAAATCAATGCCTTTATGGATGAATACGGCCTCGATGATCTGACGGCACTTTCGGCTGCGATCCGCGGACAATCAGAACGCCAGATGCGCGCCAAGCTCGCAGAGCTAAAGGATGGCCGCTACACCAACAAGATCCAGGTTGAAGGTTTTGATGGTCCCGTCGATTTCGCCGTGCAGATTGATGTGATGGGCGACAGCATCGAGGTTGATTTCGAGGGAACATCAGGCTGCGTCCGGGCCGGCGTCAACGTGCCGTTCTGCTATACGAATGCGATGGTTCTGCACGCGATCAAATCTCTGACGCTGCCAAATATCCCGAACAATCAGGGTTCCGTCGCGCCGATCAAAGTAACGGCACCTGTGGGCTGTATCCTCAATGCACAATCGCCGTTTCCGACCGGCGGGCGCCATGCCATGGGCCATTTTGTGACGCCACTGGTTTACGGCGCTCTGGCCGAGTCTGCGGCAGACGAAGTCCAGGCCGACAGCGGCATGATGAACCTCATCACCTTCCAGGGGCGCCGAAAAGATGGTCGCGCGTTCTCATCGCTGTATTTCGCGTCCGGCGGTTACGGCGCACTCAAGGGCCTCGATGGCTGGAGCACCATGCCGCATCCATCAAACATGGCTGTCGTGCCCGTCGAGATATGGGAAACGATGACCAATACAACCATTGTCGAAAAACGCTTGCGGCCAGACTCTGGCGGCGCAGGCGAATGGCGTGGCGGCTTGGGCCAGGAAGTTGTCCTGCGCAATGATACAGACGAAATTCTGATGATGCTCGGCATGGGCAATCGCACTGAGTTTCCGGCCCAAGGTATATCAGGCGGTGGTGAAGGCACTTTGCGTGAGCATCAGCTGAATAACGAAGCCGTGCATGCCAAGGGGCGCATTGAAGTGGCACCTGGCGAGGAGGTTCGGCTTTTGGAAGCTGGTGGGGCTGGCTACGGCAATCCGCAGCAGCGAGATCACGATGCGATCGCAGTCGACGTCGCCAACGGTCTGGTCAGCGCCGAAGCCGCTAAACGGGATTATGGCTGGGCGGGCTGAGACCTAAGCCTTTGCCAACACGTCATCGAGTTCCGGCAGGAGCACAATGCCGTCTTGGTCACTGCCGGATGAGTGCACGACGATCCAGGTGCAGGGGCGGCCGCTTTCGTTGCACGGAGCATGTGGCACGTCGGCGGGCATGAATATCTGCTCACCAGCCTGGAGCGTGACGGCGTGTTCGACGTTGTCGCCATAGCGGACAACGCATTCTCCCTCGTGCAGGTATGCAATCGTTTCAATGCCTTTGTGGCAGTGCACCTTGGCTTTGGCGCCAGCCGGCATTGGTAGCACATTCATGCAGATGTGCTCGGAGCCAACCGTTTCGGCAGATGCGCCTGATCCATACTCAAAACCTTGTTTGCCAACATACGTGCCACCCGGCTTGACGACGCGGACGTTGTCTACTCCTGCAGTCATAGCTCTTGCCTCCTACAGCATGTCGCGTTTCAACGGATTCACAATACGCCTTAAACCGCCCAATCTTCGGGCGACTTAAGGCTCCTTAAATTTCTTGCCCGGCAGCCCAACCACTGGCCCATGCCCACTGGAAGTTATAGCCGCCAAGCCAACCGGTGACATCAACAGCTTCGCCAATCGCATAGAGGCCCGGCACGCGTTTGGCTTCCATTGTGCGCGACGACAGACCGTCAGTACTGATGCCGCCGGCTGTGACTTCGGCTTTGGCGAAGCCCTCGGTGCCGTTGGGTGTGAACGGCCAGTCGCCAAGTTGTGCTGCCGCCTCTTGGAGTGCCTGGTTCGATGTGTTGCCCAAATCGCCGCGAAGATCTCCAGCCGGAGCAATGCGCTCGGCCAAAACGCTCGCAAGCCGGTCTGGCAGATGCGCGGCTATAGCCCGGCGCAGCGTTGACCGCGGGCTTGCGCGCTTCGCATCGATCAGCCAGTCGCCATTACCATCAGGAAAAAAATTAATCCCAATTGGCTGTCCGGGCTCCCAATAAGATGAGATCTGCAGGATCGATGGTCCGGAAAGTCCCTTGTGCGTGAACAGGCATCCTTCGCGAAACTTCGTCTTGCCGTAGCTGACAATGACATCAGCCGAAACACCCGACAATTCGCGGAACAGGATCTCTTCTTGGCTTAGAGTGAACGGCACCAGCGCTGGGCGCGGTTGCACAATCTTCAAGCCGAACTGTCGGCCGAGTTCGTAGGCAAATCCAGTCGCACCCATTTTCGGGATAGATGGCCCACCGGTCGCAATAACCAGTGCCGGGGCTGAGGCACTCTCGTGGCCGAACGTGACTTTGAACTGCCCATTCGCGTGGCCGACATCGCGAACATCCAGGCCAAGTGCAACCTCGACGCCGCCCTTGTCGCATTCCTGTTGGAACATCCGCACAATCTGCCGCGCCGGGCCATCGCAGAACAACTGCCCGAGTGTTTTCTCATGCCAGTCAATGCGGTACTTATCGACGAGTGAGATGAAATCCTGGGCGGTATAGCGGCCAAGGGCGGACTTGGCGAAATGAGGGTTGGCTGAGATGTAGCGATCAGGCGCCGTATTTGTGTTGGTGAAATTGCAACGACCACCGCCCGAAATGACGATCTTCTTGCCGGGCTCGTCAGCATGGTCAATCAGCAGGATGCGCCGTCCGCGTTGGCCGGCAACGGCAGCACACATCAGGCCCGCGCCACCGGCCCCGAGGATAATCGCGTCGTAGCTTTTGTCAGCGTTCTTAACTGTCCCGCTCATGCTGCTATCTGCATCTCAAGCGCAATCCCGGTCAAAGCCGCCAACCGGAGTGGATCGCAGCGATGCCACCTGTCAGGTTGTGATATGAAACGCGCTCAAACCCAGCGGTTCGGATCATGCCAGCAAAGGCTTCCTGACGTGGAAACTTGCGGATGCTCTCAACCAGATACTTGTACGATTCCGCATCGCCTGCTGCCATTTTCCCGAGGCGTGGGATGACCTCAAACGAATGGAAATCGTAGATCCGGTCCAGCAACGCCACATCGCAGTGCGAAAATTCCAGGCACAGAAAGCGGCCGCCGGGCTTCAGAACGCGGTAGGCCTCGGTGAGCGCCTGATCAATGTTGGTCACGTTGCGGATGCCGAAAGCAATCGTATAGGCGTTGAATGTGCCGCGTTCGAATGGGAGTGCTTCGGCGTTGCCTTCAACCACATCGATCACCGAACCGAGGCCGGCTTTGTTGATGCGGCTCTGCCCGACATCGAGCATTTCGCGGCTGATATCACAGATGGTCGAGCGGCAGCCTTCCCCGCCTCGTTTGATGACGCGCATCGCGACATCACCAGTACCGCCCGCAACGTCGATATGCCGAAATGCCCTGTCAGATTTCGGCGGCCCCACTTGCGTGACCAGATCATTTTTCCAGAGCCGGTGCAGGCCACCAGACATCAGATCATTCATCAAGTCGTAGCGGCCGGCCACGCTGGCGAAGACCTCATTAACCAGCCCCTGCCGCTCAGAGACACCAACCGGTCGAAAACCGAATGAGGTGGTTTCACCAACTGGAGGCTCGCTGGCGGTTGCGCCAAAAGTGTTTTCAGTAGAATTGTCAATCATGGCGCATAGCATACCGTAAAACAGGCGTTGCGGCCATCGCATCGGTGCCGCATGTAAGGCTGCGGCAATGGGTAAAAACCTGACAACGATGCGGCAAAGCGCTCGCCAATCGCCACGATCCATTGCACAATCAACCGCTCCACATTTGCCAGGATCAGCCGTTGCCTGAACTCCCAGAAGTTGAAACTGTACGCCGTGGCCTTGAGCCCGTGATGGCTGGCGTGCGTCTAAGTAAAGTTGAGCAGCGCCGCCCCAATCTGCGGTTTCCGTTTCCTGACAATTTCGTCGGGCGCACCGAGGGCCAGGAGATCACCCATCTCGGGCGTCGGGCCAAATATCTGATCGCCGAGTTGAGCAGCGGTGAGGCGTTGATCATGCATCTCGGAATGAGCGGCCGCTTCACGATTGAGATGCCAGGCGAATGGGACGCGTCGCCAGACCAGTTTGCGCACAACAACGCGAAAGCTACGGCCCACGACCATGTCGTCTTTCACTTGGAGAACGGTGTCCGTGTGACATACAACGATCCGCGCCGCTTTGGTTTCATGGATCTGGTCGCGACGGACACGGTTGCAGAGTGTCGGCATTTTGCGGTGATGGGCATTGAGCCGCTCGGTAATCAACTGAGCGCTGCTTACGTCGCGGGCCGTGCTGCTGGCCGCTCAACGGATATGAAGGCCTTTCTGCTGGATCAGCGCCACATCGCGGGTCTTGGCAACATCTATGTCTGCGAGGCTCTTTATCGTGCACGGCTTGACCCGCGCCGGCTCGCAGGCACTCTGGCCAACGTGAAGGGCAAGCCGACGGTCCGCGCGGAGAGGTTGGTACCTCTGATCCGAGACGTGTTGAACGAGGCGATTGCAGCGGGTGGCTCGACATTGAAGGATTATCGCGCAGCTGACGGAGCGCTCGGTTATTTCCAGCATGCATTCGCGGTATATGGCCGCGAAGGAGAGCCTTGCCGAACTGAGGGCTGTCGGGGCATGGTGCAGCGCATCACCCAGGCGGGCCGCTCGACGTTCTTCTGCAGCCGCTGCCAAAAATAGCGACCACACTCACAACGCTGGAACGTACACCCATGACTTACGACAACATTTTGGTCGAAACCCGCGGCAACGTTGGCTTGATCACACTCAACCGGCCAGACGCGCTCAATGCGCTGAACGCAGCTTTGATCGAAGACTTGTATCATGCCCTAGAGGCATTCGAGGCCGATGCAAACATCGGATGTATGGTGTTGACCGGCTCGGAAAAGGCTTTTGCTGCCGGCGCCGACATCAAGGAGATGCAGTCACAAAACTACATGGACGTCTACCTCAACGACTTCATTTCACGCTGGGAGAAAGTTGCCAAAGTGCGCAAGCCGATCGTTGCGGCGGTGGCCGGCTTTGCCCTTGGTGGTGGTTGCGAAATGGCCATGGCTTGCGATTTTATCCTTGCGGCAGATACTGCGAAATTCGGTCAACCTGAGATCAAACTGGGCGTGATGCCTGGCGCCGGCGGCACACAACGCCTGACGCGCTTTGTCGGCAAATCAAAAGCCATGGAGATGTGCCTGACGGGCCGCATGATGGATGCCGCAGAGGCCGAGCGTTCAGGTCTGGTTTCTCGTATCGTTCCAGCTGCGGACTTAATCGATGAGGCGGTCAAGACGGCTCAAAAGATCGCCGCTATGTCGCGCCCGATCGCGATGATGACGAAGGAAACAGTCAATCGCGCCTACGAGACAACGCTGTCAGAAGGCATTTTATTCGAGCGCCGCGTCTTCCACTCGATGTTCGCCGTTGAAGATCAGAAGGAAGGCATGGCTGCATTTGCCGAAAAGCGCAAAGCTGAGTTCAAGCACAAGTAGCAGCTCAGTCGGATCAGGTGTCAGCTGAGCGGTAATATTGCCGCTCAGCACGTCGCGCGGCGGCTGATAGCGCAAATATGGCAAGGCCGCCCGCAACGAAAACGACGTTGGCGGCCCAATCCTGTTTTGCCGCGTCCAGCTTGCCGCTGAGTGCGAGGATAACAACGCCGAGGACGGCGGCCAATCCTTGCAGTTGTGTCAGCAGGCTCGCCGCCAAAACCGTGTCTTTGGCGGCGAAGCGTGAGCCAGGTATCAGGCGTGTTCGCGCATATTGGGCCGTGAGCCCGCCGATCAGCAGCATTCCGGCGCCATATTGCCAGGCGTGCTGCCAGCTGAGGTCCGTCAGGTAATAGCAAGCCAGCATGGCAACGCCAGCCCACGCCCAGGCAATTGACATCAGCCAGGCAAAACCGGCAGCGAGCACATCGAGGCTCTCTGCTTTGCTGGCAAGCGCCGCGAAACGCCAGCCAACAATCGACGCGACGATGGCAAACATGGCGCCGGCCAGAATGGTGAGAGGCTGGTTGTTCGACGCAGCGCCTACCACCATCGCGGCAACAGACAGTAGCCCGGTGAGATTCAGCCACAGCCAAAGCTGATGTGCGGAAATGGGCACGTTAAGTTTCTTTCTTTACGGCACTTACTTTGAGTGCATAGGCGCTCATGATCGCCAGCCCGAGGGCGCCAAAGAAGAAAATATTGTTTGCCGCCCAGTCACCATGTCGAGGTATGAGGTGGCGGCTCATCTTGCCGTCAATCAGAAGCCCAAGCATGACGACAATCATGCCGAACAACTGGGCGTAAGCCAGATATCGGCTGACTTTCAGAATGGTTTCGTCGTCTTTGCCGGCATTGGCATCTTTGTGGAGCAAGTTGGCAAAGAAAAGTGCGGCAATGCCCGCAACTGCGAACGCTGCAAAAAAATGTAGCCATTCGTGCCAGTGCACGACGCCTGAGGCATAAGTGATCAGGAGGCTGAGCGTGCCCCACACCCAGATGTAGCTCATGTGCCAAGCTGAACTGGCTGAGATAGCGGATTTCGAAGCGCTTGCATCGACAAGTCGCTGGGTGCCGCGGATGGCGATAAGCGCAAAACAAACTGTAGTGATGCCAGCAATTACCATATGGGCGTAAGCCATACTCGGATTTCCGGTCTTGGCGATAGTTGTCAACACCAGAAGCGCGACGCTCGCTCCAATACTCAATACCCAGAAAATCATTGGATCCCTCCGGCACGGCAACACAGAATTATTTGCACAATTGCTCGCATGTCGATCTTGGTAAACCAGTTCCAAGACGCGACACAAGAACGGATTCGATTATTGGGACCTGAATCCCGCGCGACAGATCAGGTAATCTATGTATGAAACAGATTGACCCATCCATGCTGGAGCGATAGAAGAGCGCTTCTAATTCTCCGCCCATGGCACAGCTTCGGGCGGTAATCGTATTGGCCGCCGGCATTTTGCTGCACTTTTGTGCGGTAAAGCCCCTCCGTTGCAGCCAGCTCTGAAAAATTAAAGGAAGTCCTGTATGGCAAATACTTCATCCGCCAAGAAAGCAGCTCGTCAAACCGTTCGTCGTACGGAGATCAACAAGACACGCCGTACACGTATGCGCGGCGCTGTGCGTCAAGTTGAAGAGGCGATTGCATCTGGCGATCAAGCTGCTGCTACCGCGGCGTTCAAGGTTGCGGAGCCAATCGTCATGCGGACCAGCCAAAAGGGCGTCATTCATACCAATACGGCCAGCCGGAAAGTTTCCCGGCTCTCAAAGCGCATCAAGTCAATGGGCGCTGCTTCCGCTTAAACTCGTTCGGCGCGGCGGAATGTTGTGATCTCGCCGCTGCTATCCAATCGCCCGTGATGAATTCGGGTGAGCGCCACGGACTGTATTGGCGCTCCAATTGGAATTCTTGAGAAAATTTGTCTGACTGCGCCTTTTTGCGCGAGCCGGTGCGGTTGAGAGCGAAAGCGCTCTCCCGCAGCTAAACAAGCTGCATCATCATCAATATGACCACGTATCATTGCGCACTCGACCGTTCATCATGGTTGAGCGTTCCGCGTTTGCCTGTGCGTTTATTTGGCGTTCAGTGCAAGCATCGTCTGATGCCGCTCGGCGCGCAAGAATGCTAAAGCGAGGCGCATTTTGCACGATACACTATGGAGTGTGTCTGTTTTAAGCGGAGGCCCGCAAAGGGAGCGCACGCGACCCGGCGCGTTGCGCTACGCCCTCGCGGGCCACTTCATGAGTATGGACGATAGCGAGTAATAGCCGTGAGAGAGAAAAGTTAGAGCTGCCATCAGGGTTCAAATGGGATGCCGCTTGAGCCTGCCCCGCTCTAGGAAGGCGATCTGATTGCTGCAGAGGCATCAACGGTCAAGGAGCTGGTCAGTGTTGTGAAACTGTCACGAATTGGTTTGCGAGTCCGCCGTGAGAGTCGAGTTGGAAGATGGTGTAGCTTTATGATTAGTCCGAAGAAATACGCCCGAACAGCCTTAAGCGTATCCCGTCGCACTCGGCGTGCTTGCCTAGTCAATCATCAAAAAAAGCAGTTTATGCACTGCAATTTGCGGAATTGAGCCCGCTTGTTCACAGTCTACTTTTTCATCCATAACCCATTGCGGCTCCGGACTCATTTCATTTCCGCCTCGGGTGACGTCAAGTTTTCCGAAAAAGTCTTGAACTTCGTTTGTCTAAGCGGTCGGTAATGTTCCCGAACTGGGCCTATTGAGTATCCTGTTAACCTGTGGTTAAACTTTGCTCAGGAAATGCACGGGGCATTTACCGAGGGCTTCGGCTTAGGCCGAGCGGTAAATTTTGGCAGTACACCGGATCTGTTCGATCCCGACTAAGTATCTGCCCTTCGAGTTTTGCGTATCTGCATTTCTGCTACCTCGTTGCGCTTGTGCATGGCGTTCATGAACAGCACCTCAATGTATGAGGTGCTGCGGCGTACGGCGATGGGTGGTTAGTCTCAGGTGAGTTTTCACGGAGCTGGCTACTTTTGAACTGGATTGTGAGTAGGAGGCGCACTAAAAGTGTTTAACGACAAACAAGTATGGTTTGGGGCTGCAGAGGGCTGCGGGTTCGGACTGTGTGATAACAACAAACAATCGTCCAGGATGTAATGGGCGGTCACGGTATCGGTGTCTGACGGCGATGGGCCTCGATCCTCATGCAATGCGCCAGGTAAACAGACTGGCCATCTAGAAATCTGACTTCCATTACTGTGCTCAACCATTTGGTTGATCGCAGCGTCCTGACGCCGGCTCAAGGCGTCTCACTTGGTTTCAGAGAGCAGCGTGTCGAAGCTTGACATGTGTTTGGCGAGAGGTCGAATTACGTGTGTTTTCTGGAAACGAGGCAACGCGGGGTTAGCGCCTGCGGTTGTAGTTTTGCGGGGAACTTTTAATGACGAACCAAAATAAGGGCAGCCTTTCAGCTGCTATGCTGGAAACGCCAGTTAATGCGACGGCGCTGCGGATTGATGACGCGAAGTTGTCAAAGCAGGGCAGTAAACCGGGTACGCTTAAAGCGTCGGAAAATAAGATCAGAGCTGTGCTGCGCGCGCGCCTCGGCGAAGAAGTGTACTCGAGCTGGTTCAGCTCTATGGATTTCGAAGAAGTGGTCGGCGACACCATTCAGACATCCGTGCCGGTGAAATTCTTGCGTAACTGGATACAGAACCATTATTTGGTTGATGTTCTGGCGGCTTGCCAAACAGAGTTTCCGGCAGCTGAGCGTATCGAATTATCTCTGCGTCAGCCGGTTAGCCCGCCGATGGCTGCTGGCCCCTCCGCGGTTGCGACAACAGCGGCCTCCACATCAGATGCCGGTGTCGGTATGGGGCAAGCGGCCGCTCAGACGCCATGGGCATGGCCGGCAAGTTCGGTTCCTGGCGCTGATTTTATCAGCCGTGCGCCAACGCAGGCCGGTGGCTTCGAAGGTTCGCCGCTCGATCCGCGCTACACCTTTGACAGTTTCATTGTCGGTGCGGCCAATCGGATGGCACATGCTGGTGCCAGCCAAGTCGCGGATACGATCTTCTCTGAAACGCGCGGCTTCAACCCGCTCTATCTGCATTCTGCGGTTGGTTTGGGCAAAACACACCTCTTGCAGGCTGTCGCGTGGGAGGTGCGCCGACGTATGCCGCAAGCGCAGATTTTGTATCTGACCGCTGAGCGTTTCCGCTTCAGTTTTGTTGAGGCGTTGCAGTCTAAAGAAGCAATGGCCTTTAAGGACCGCTTCCGCTCTATCGATATGCTGTTGATTGACGATCTCGAATTTCTTCACGGGCAGCACACCGAGCAGGAATTTGATCACATCATCAATGCTTTGCTTGATGGCGGCCGTCAGGTCGTGGTGGCATCGGCACGTGCACCGAACCAGATTGAAAAACTCAACGAGCGCATGCGCAGCCGTCTGCAGCGTGGGTTGGTGACCGAAATCAGTCCGCCTGATTACGAGCTGCGCCTCAAAATCCTTGAGCGCCGTATTCAAGAAAAACGTCAGATGGACCCATCGTTCGAGATTTCTCGAGACGTAATTGAGCTGCTGGCTGAGCGATTGGTTGAAAACGGCCGCGAGCTGGAAGGGGCAACAGCCCGGCTGCACGCGCATTGGCAATATCTGCACACACCGATTACGCGTGAGACAGCCGAAACCGTGGTTCGCGATTTGTTCCAGAACGGTGGCGAGCCACGTCGCGTCCGGATCGAAGAAGTCATCAAGACCGTGTCGCGGCATTTTGGCGTCTCGAAGCCTGATATTCTTTCGCAACGCCGTCATCGCTCGGTGGTTTGGCCGCGTCAGATCGGCATGTACCTGTCCAAGCAGCTTACTGCTCGATCTTTGCCGGAAATTGGCCGACGGTTTGGTAATCGCGATCACACGACGGTTTTGCATGCAATTCGAAAGATCGACAGGGAGATGGAGGCAAATCCGCGCCTGCGTGATGAGCTTGAGGATCTTAAGAAAATGCTCAGCAGCTAAGCTGCCAGATGCGTTGATAACATTCGCCTTGATGTCTCGATACAGCATTGTGGCCTAAGGCGTCATCCCGTGAGATTACGGAATGGCGCCTTGGGTGTTGCCTGGAAGGTCGGCTGGAAGAGCGACAAAACCACGCCATTTGCCATAAATGCGGCCTCTCGGACACCTCTTGCATACACAATGCTTTTGTCCCAAGTTGCGCGGCCTACCCGAATCAGTACCGTGTTCAAGCGGTTCTGCTTCAAATGTTGATGCAATTCGGAGCCTTTGCGTTGTATCACGCAATGCGTCTCGGTTGATTGCGGGCGACACAGAATAACGGGCAACCATTCAGTCATTCGGGACGTCATATGCAGCTGGTCATTGAACGGGGCGAACTTCTGAAATCTCTGAGTCACGTGACGAGCGTTGTTGAACGCCGCACGACTATTCCAATTCTTTCAAACGTGCTGCTGCAGGCATCGGGTAACGCTCTCCGTTTCAATGCAACCGACCTCGAGCGTGAGGTCATCGAGCAGACGAGCGCAGACGTTGGCCAGGATGGCGCCATAACAGTGCCAGCCCACCTGCTGCATGACATTGTCCGCAAGTTGCCGGATGGCGCGCAGGTTCAAATTATGCGCGATGGTGAGCATGAGCGCGTGACGCTCTCGTCCGGCCAGTCGCGGTTCGCTCTGCAGTCATTGCCGGCCGAAGATTTTCCGGACCTTGCGGCTGGCGAAATGAGCCATGAGTTCTCTATGGCGGCGCACGATCTCAAGCGTTTGATTGAGAAAACACGCTTTGCGATTTCAACAGAAGAAACGCGCTATTACCTCAACGGCATCTATCTGCATGCCGCAGGTGGTGGCGAAGACGGCGCTAAGCCAACCATTCGAGCCGTTGCGACGGATGGTCACCGGCTTGCTCATGTCGAACTCGATCAGCCGGAAGGCGCTTTGGGCATGCCGGGCGTCATCATTCCTCGCAAGACGGTGCATGAGCTTCATAGGCTGCTGGAGGACGGCGGTTCCGAGGTCCGGATTGGCATTTCGGCTACCAAGATACGTTTCGAGATTGGAGCGATCACGCTGACATCGAAACTTATCGATGGCACGTTCCCTGACTATGGCCGCGTCATTCCGCAGGGCAATGACAAGGAGATGCGCGTGTCGAATGCGGAGTTTATCTCAGCCGTCGATCGCGTTTCAACGATTGCCAGTGAGCGCGGCCGGGCCGTTAAGCTGGCGCTGGCATCGGACAAACTGACATTGTCTGTCAACAACCCCGAAGGCGGCAGTGCGACCGAGGAAATTGACGTGTCGTACAGCTCCGAACCACTTGAGATCGGATTTAATGCCCGCTATCTGCTCGACATCGCAAGTCAACTGGAGAGCGATCAGGCTATTTTCCGCCTAGCAGACCCAGGTTCGCCGACGATGGTTCAGGACAGCGATGACACGAGTGCGCTCTACGTCCTGATGCCGATGCGCGTCTAGGCCGGCCATTTGGCCGATGCGGCAGCACCTATTTGCTCAGCTGAAAGCTGTGCTTCAGCCATGACCGACAATGATCATGCCGTTTTGCCGTTGACGCCAAAAATCTGGGTCAAGCGTCTGACACTGACCAATGTCCGCAATTATGCGTCTCTGACGTTGGAGGCGCCGGCAGCCCCTGTCGTGCTGTTTGGCAGCAATGGTGCGGGCAAGACCAATCTATTGGAAGCTGTGTCGATGCTCGCGCCCGGGCAGGGGATACGCCGCGCAGCACTCGCCGATCTCGCCCGCCATGCAGGTGGTGGCGATTGGGCAGTCGCAGCAAGCGTGATGCGCGATGGCGAGCCGATTGATATTGGCACCGGCATTCGTGGCGACCAAGTGACTGGGCAACGCGCGACATCTCGGATCGTGCGCATAGATGGTGAAGGTCAATCCGGTACGGGCGCATTGGCGGATGTCGTTGAGATTGCCTGGCTGACGCCCGCGCTAGATAGTTTGTTGACCGGTCCTGCGGCTGAGCGGCGTCGTTTTCTTGACCGTCTCATTCTGTGTTTTGATCCCAGTCATCGCACGCGTGCTAATCGCTTCGAACGGGCGATGCGGCAACGCAATCGTTTGCTCGATGATGGTGTCCGTGATGACGCGCAGTTTCGCGGCCTTGAAGAGCAGCTGGCGGAATCGGGTGTTGCGATGGCGGCGGCACGACTGGATGCTGTTGCAGCACTCAATGTGGTGGCCGAGCGACGGCGCTCGCGCGCGCCCGATTCGCCTTTTCCCTGGGCGGAAGCCGCCCTTGAGGGCACACTCGAGGCTCAGCTGCTAAGCGAAGTGGCGGCAGTTGACGTGGAAGATCAATATGCACTCGACCTCGCGCGCACGAGAGAGCGCGACCGAGCGGCCGGACGCACATTAACAGGGCCGCATCGTTCGGATTTCCTGTTGAAGCACGGCCCCAAGAGCATGCCGGGCAGGCTGTGCTCGACTGGAGAGCAAAAGGCTCTGCTTGTTGGACTTGTGCTGGCTCATGCCGAGCTCTCGGCTGCGCGAAAACAAGGGGCGGCACCAATTCTGCTGCTTGATGAAATTGCGGCTCATCTTGATGAGTATCGCCGCGGAGCTCTGTTCGATGAATTGCTGCTTTTAGGCACCCAGGCGTGGATGACGGGCACCGATAGATCAGCTTTCGCTGGGCTCGAAGGTCGCGCCGGTTTCTTCCGCGTTGACGATGGTTTTGTGACACCATTTTGACGCAGTTTTAAGGGTATTCCCAAGCTCTTATCAATGGTGTTCGCGCGACGCGGGTAAGGTATTGAAATATATAAAAAAAAATCCGAAATAAAATTGTAGGTTCTAAGGCCGTTCAGGGGTGTTTCTCGGAGAAATATGCTACTGTGCAACGCAGTAAATAATGACTCCAGGATAAAGCCTCCAAATGAGCGATCCAACCCCTTCAGCGAACAATGGCGCCAGCGATTATGGTGCAGACAATATCAAGGTCTTGCGTGGTCTTGACGCTGTCCGGAAGCGCCCGGGGATGTACATCGGTGACACCGATGACGGCTCTGGCCTGCATCACATGGTTTACGAGTGCGTGGACAACGCGATTGACGAGGCGCTGGCTGGGCATGCGAGCGAAGTCAACGTCATTCTGAACGCCGATGGATCGTGCACGGTCAATGATAACGGCCGCGGTATCCCGGTTGGTATGCACTCAGAAGAAGGCATTTCGGCCGCCGAAGTGGTCATGACGCAGCTGCACGCTGGCGGTAAATTCAATGATGGTGACGACGACGACAATCCGTACAAGGTGTCAGGCGGCCTCCATGGCGTTGGTGTTTCCGTCGTCAATGCCCTGTCGCAGTGGCTTGAATTGCGGATCTGGCGCGACGGCCATGAGCACTATGTCCGCTTCACGGATGGCGTAACAGATGCCCCCTTGAAAGTTGTTGGGCCTGATAACGGAAAAAAAGGCACCGAAGTCACGTTCCTCCCGAGCTTAGTGACGTTCCATAACGTGACTGATTTCGTCTACGAAACGCTCGAGCATCGCTTGCGCGAACTTGCGTTTCTGAACTCCGGCGTGCACGTGATTTTGACAGACAATCGACACGCGGACCAGCGCCGCGAGGAGATGGTCTATGAGGGCGGTCTCGGCGCGTTCGTGTCGTATCTGGACCGTTCTAAGCAAGGCATGATCGATGCACCTGTGACGATGACGGGCACCAAGGACGGCCTCACGGTTGAAACGGCGCTGTGGTGGAACGAGAGCTACCACGAGAACGTTTTGTGCTTCACCAATAACATTCCGCAGCGCGATGGCGGCACGCATATGGCCGGCTTTCGCGCGGCGCTGACACGGATCATCAATAAATACGCCGAAACCACTGGCATCGCTAAAAAGGAAAAGTTCTCGATCACCGGTGATGACGCCCGGGAAGGTCTCACCTGTGTGCTTTCCGTGAAAGTGCCGGATCCTAAATTCTCCAGCCAGACCAAAGACAAGCTGGTCTCGTCCGAGGTCAAGCCGATCGTGGAGAATGTTGTCTCCGAGCAGTTGTCGATCTGGTTCGAGGAGCATCCCAAAGAAGCCAAGATCATCATCACCAAGGTGTTCGAGGCGGCAGCGGCCCGTGAGGCGGCGCGCAAGGCGCGTGATCTGACCCGTCGTAAGGGCGCGCTTGATATGGCCAATTTGCCCGGCAAACTAGCTGAGTGTCAGGACCGTAACGCCGCCAATACTGAATTATTCATCGTCGAAGGTGATAGCGCCGGCGGCTCTGCGAAACAGGCGCGTGAGCGCAAGTATCAAGCCGTCCTGCCTATTCGCGGCAAAATCCTCAATGTCGAACGTGCCCGCTTTGACCGAATGCTGTCGAGTCAGGAGATCGGTACGTTGATTACCGCGCTTGGCACAGGTATCGGCCGTGACGACTTCGATATCTCGAAGCTGCGCTACCACAAGATCATCATCATGACGGACGCGGACGTCGATGGTGCCCATATCCGCACGTTGCTGCTGACATTCTTTTACCGTCAGATGCCTGAGCTGTTCGAAAACGGGCACCTCTATATTGCACAGCCGCCGCTCTACAAGGTCATGAAGGGCAAATCCGAGACGTACCTGAAAGACGAGCGAGCGCTTGAGGATTACCTGATTGACGCCGGTATCCAAGACACCAAGTTGGTGCTGGGCAGTGGCGAGGAGCGCGCCGGCCAGGATCTGCGGAATATCATCGAACATGCGCGCAGCACGTCGCGTATGTTGGACGACATGCATTCGCGCTACACCCGGTTCGTCGTCGAGCAGGCGGTTATTGGTGGCGCCTTCGCGCCAGAACTGTCGAATTCAGCCGAGCGTGCCAACGGCGTTGCGGATCACGTCGCAGAGCGACTTGATGCTGTTTCAGAGGAAACGGAGCGTGGCTGGTCCGGTCGTTTCGGCAATGATGGGTTTCTGTTCAAGCGCGAAGTTCGAGGCGTCACGGAGGCGCATTCGATTGACCGTGCGTTGCTTTCCTCGCAGGAAGCCCGCCGCCTGCATGAGCGCCATGGCCGTCTCGTGGAAGTCTATCCATCGCCGGGTGTGCTTCAAAAGAAAGATGTCACGACCGAGATCTTTGGCCCGCGCAGTCTGTTTAAGGCGGTGTTTGACGCCGGTCGCAAAGGACTGTCATTGCAGCGCTATAAAGGCCTTGGCGAGATGAATCCGGAACAACTCTGGGAGACAACGCTCGATCGTGAAAGCCGCACGTTGCTCCAGGTCACCGTTGGTGATCTGTCGGAAACGGATGAGATATTCTCAAAGTTGATGGGCGATGTTGTGGAGCCGCGCCGCGAGTTCATCCAGGAAAACGCTCTAAACGCAAGCGTCGATGTTTAGCGTTTAGGTCCCAAAGGCCGCTCCGCTGCAGTCCATGCAAACGAGGATTGCGGGAAAGTTATTTCTATTTCGCTAGCGCACGCCGGCGCGCCTGTTTCGCTTCGCGGGCAGCCCGTTCGGCTGATCGTATCGCCCGTCGCGAACTATTCTGGTTGTCAATTCTTTGGCGCAAACTGCGCAGTTGCATCTGTTGGCGCACCTGTGCCCGAAACAGCGCATCTTGGCTGGTATTTGACGCTAGTGTTTGAGCCGCTGCTGCGATGTCTCCAGCCAATAGAAGTGGCAAACCGGCAAGTATTGGATGGTGTAACATGCTGATTCTGAAGGTCGTCATAGCGATTCGACTCCATACTCGACGATCAAAGGCCTGGATTGGCAACCAGCTCAGCAAACTCACCAAGTTGATTGTCATCTTCTTGATAAGCTGCATATGTTGATTGCGGCACAAGACTTAAAGGGTTGGGGCACTGGTGTTGAGAGCATCATGCCTTTAGTTGGAACCAAGGTTGTTCTGATGCTGTATGTTGGTGGGGAGCTGCGTTGTGCTCCACGAGGGGAAGTAGATGGGTCTTCTGGGTAGTATCTTTCGCGCCGGTGGCATTATTTTCTTATCGCTACTTCTGGGCGCTATCGCTCTGGCTTACGTCGGCGTCGAGTATCCGGGTACACTGGACTCGATGCTGGATCGAGCGAGCGATTTTAAGACCTGGCTTTTGTCGCACAGCGGACTTGAGGCGAAATACAATGTTTGGGTCAAGTTCCTGGTCCAGGAGCAGCAATTCGTCTTTATGTTCTTTGTGATCCTGATGCGTCTCATTCTCTTGCTGATCGTCGCGCTTGCATCGGGCCTATATCGCTGGCTATGGGACGTGCCGCGCAAAGCTTAATCGTGGTAGCGTGTGCATTTGCGGCTGAGCACTCAAAGGCTTATGCGCTGCGGCGTTCAAGTCGTCGCTCCAAGGCCAGCTGACCAACGCGTCGTCGGTTCATGCGGCTCAGCATCTGAATTCGGATGGCTTGCTTACGTTCGGTTTGCCTTGCGTGGCAGCGATGCGTTAGCTATCGCTGCCATAACGGTGCAGATCGAGACCGTAGATCTGCAGCCAATGTTTGGCTTCGTCGAGTGCCGGGAATGTTTGCTTCACCAGTGCCCAAAACTGCGGGCCATGATTCATCTCTTTGAGATGAGCAACTTCGTGCGCTGCGACATAATCAAGTATGGCGGTCGGTGCCAATATCAGCCGCCATGAGTAAGAGAGATTGCCGATGCTAGAGCACGAGCCCCAGCGGCTGGTTTGATCGCGCACTGTTATGCGGCCGATTGCTAGATCGAGCTGCTCGGCGTGATGATAAGACCGTTCGATAAGATCGCTCTTTGCCTCGGAGACGAGCCAATCACGTAATCTTCGCGGCGCATGCTCCAGGGCGCCTGCCACGTGAACTTCGTCGAGCTGTTCGTCGACAGTTGCGACGCTCTTGATCGGCGGGCCGCGTCTCGGGCCAACAAAAACAATTCTATGCGGCACGCCTCGCAGCGGGATAACCCCGCCGTCTGCGAACGGTACAGGTGCTGGCATATTCGTCAGCCGTTCGCGCACCCAGTCAATGTTTGTGCTGAGAAACTGTCCCGCTTGTTTCAAATTACATTGCATAGGAAGAGTGACGATGACCGCGCGTTTGGTGCGGCTGACACGCAGTGTCATGCGGCGTGCCGTTGGATGACGGCGCACTTCGATCGGATCATCTAGTCCCGTGACGCGAAGCTGTTCAGATACAGCCGCGTCAAGTCCACGGGGTTTGCCCATGTCCGCTTAGTCCTCAAATTAATCTGATACAGTGATTGCGAAAACGCCATACTAATTTGCGCGTTACGTCAGCAATCACATCCCCATACCGAATCACGTTGTTGATCGGCTTAGCTGATGTAGCAGGCCATGCAAGCACACTGCCAACATGATTTAGCTTCTTACCCAATGGATACATTAGAGCGTTGCCGCTGCGCATCATCGCCAGCGGTCGCTTGATCATCCGTATCATTTGAGACCATCGTGTGGCTACAACCGAGGACGTTATGTCTGTGTCTCTGCGTAACAAGTTCGATGGTGTCCGATGCGCATGCTGCAATGAATTTGAATGTCGATCGGCCGAGCTTCGCTACTTGCCGCATTAGCGTGTAATCGCCTGGTTGCGCGCGTTGTCGTCGTTCACCAATGACACCGAGTCCAGCCTTGCGCAGCCGGACAGCAATTGCATCTGCTTGCCGGTCGTTGGCAGCATTTAATGTAGGCTCGGACGCGACCAATCGATATGGAACTCCAGCGGCATGCGCGATAGCTGTGGTCGCGTTGTATCAAATAACGGCGGAATTAGCACGCGCTGGCTTGCATTGAGAAGCTCTCGACAGTGCCACCGCTTCCAGATCAAGTTCATACCAATGGTAGAGCATGCCGCATCCCCCCTCGGTCGCTCTGATATGATGTGCGTCACGTCGTTTTCATTTGGCCGCGTCAACGTGGCGTCATATTGCGGCTTGGATTTGCCGCTTTCAAATTCTGCACTGATTCGCTTGCAACGGGAACATTATTACAATTTTTCGAGTTCCGCTTTCAGCCTCGCGGCAAGTTTGTCAGGCGTGACGGCATGTGGGAAATGAGTGATGAAGTCGCCTTTGTCATCCATCAGGTAAACAAATGACGTGTGATCCATCGTGTATTCACTGAGCGATGGATCTTGTGCCTTCCGGTAATAAACCCGATAGGCTTTCGCCGCGGCGCTGATGTCTGCAGCGCTTCCAGTTAGTCCGGTCAAACTTGGATGGAAGCTCGATACGTAGGATTTGAGTTGCTCGGGGGTATCTCGTTCTGGATCAACGGTAATGAATAGCGGCGCAACCTTGTCGGATTGAGCACCAATGTTATCGAGTGCGGCTGAAATGACCTGCAATCCTGCAGGGCATATGTCGGGGCAATAGGTGAAACCGAAGTAAACCAACATCAGCTTGCCGCGGTACTTAGCGTCGCGAACGCGTTTCCCGTCATGCGACGTCAGCTCGAATGGCCCGCCGATCAGGGCTTTGCCGACAGTGATATCGCCGCGTTTCGGCAAAAGGCCGTCGATCGCGCCAGGCACAAACGCCAGCGCCCCGATGACGCCGGCAAGTGCGGCAAGCGCGCCAATAGCGACTAGTCTAAAGTTCATGACGGACCTCAAGATTGACGCGGGCAAGTTACTCGGTGCACTTGGGGGCAGCAGAGGGCGACGCCAATGAGCCATTCCGCCACGCTGCGTGAGCATGTTAGTATGCATCGCTGCACATAGGCAGTGAGAACAACGGGCCGCGACAACGTCTCCGCACCGTCAAGTAGAGGAGTTCGAGACGAACAATGCGTCCGCACGAGGCTTTGGAATCTCACAATGACAGCCGACTGAGGTTGCAAACCATCGTGCGTCTGCGCTGGTTTGCTGTGGCCGGTCAGACGTTAGCAGTGCTGATTTGTCATTTCGGCTTAGGCTTCAAACTGCAGCTTGGCTATTGCTTGCTGCTGATTGCCTTGTCGGCATGGCTCAACGTCTATCTGCGTTTGCGCATTTCCGGCCGGCACCGCCTGGGCGAGACCAACGCCATGATGCTGCTTGGTTACGACATCGTGCAGCTTGCGGGCTTGCTCTTTCTGACCGGCGGGATTTCCAATCCATTTGTTGTCCTGCTGGTCGCGCCCGTAACCGTCTCTGCAGCGACGCTACCGGTGCGCAGCACGTTCATATTGGGTGCGAGCGCGCTGAGTTTTGCGGCGTTGTTCATATTTTATCATCAGCCACTACCCTGGGCTGGATCAACACCACCACCGGTGCTGCCCGATCTCTATAAGGTTGGGCAATTTGCGGCGGTCGTCGCAACGACGGTATTTCTCGCACTTTATGTGCGCAGACTTGCAAGCGAGGCGCGGCAGATGTCGGCTGCTCTGTCCGCAACAGAATTGGTGCTGGCCCGTGAGCAACGTCTACATGCGCTTGACGGCCTGGCCGCAGCGGCGGCGCATGAGCTTGGCACGCCACTGGCGACCATCGCGCTGGTTGCAAAGGAGTTGAGCCGGGACCTGCCAGCTGATCAGATAGACAACAAGCTCCTCACGGAAGACTTGGAGTTGTTGCACACTCAGGCAAAGCGTTGCCGTGACATTCTCCAAAAACTGACCCGCGCACCGCAGGAACGCGATCCGATGCACGCGCATATGACGATCCGCCAAGTCATTGACGAGGCTTGCGAACCGCATCGTCAAGGTCCAGTTATCGTCGATATCTGGCCACACGATAAGTCAAATGCCGTCGCTCTCTCAACTGATGGGCAGGTTATCTCCGAGCCTGAAGGCGAGCGGCAACCCGGGATCATGTATGGTCTTGGGAATCTCATTGAAAACGCCGTGGACTATGCGTCATCTCGCGTTTCCGTCACGGCTGCCTGGAACGAGCAAAGCGTTAGCGTCTCAATCGTTGATGACGGCCCAGGCTTTGCACCAACGGTCATAGATCAACTTGGCGAACCGTATGTGCGGGCACAATCCACCAAAAAGTTGCGCGGTGGTGAACGTTCAGGTCTCGGGCTGGGCTTTTTTATCGCCAAAACCTTGCTTGAGCGCTCGGGCGCAACGCTCGAATTCGACAATCGCGAGTTGCCGGAAAGCGGCGCCATTGTCAGAGTTAACTGGTCTCGTGAGAATTTCGAGCGCGGCTTGGCGATTGCCACCAACAGGGCTGATGGTGAGTGAGCAGCACAGTAAATTAACTGGCTTGTCGTTTCACGGATAGTTTGAATTGACTATTTGGATCGACTAGCCGTTGATTATCTGAGGTTTTTGGCCGATAACGCGCAATTAGCGCCCAGTTTCGGTCGTCGACACTCGCTGTGTCCTGTTTTGGTACAAAAATCAGTGACCTAGCAGCCGTACGCGCGCAAAATACTCGACGAATAGATGGCAGCAAGGGTTGGGTCTCTGTTATTGAGAGGCTATATTCTCGTCAGCACCATGGAGAATAAAGTGGAAGAAGATCTCTCGTTTAATAAAGACGAATTGCCAGACGACGTGTCGTTGGTGATCGTTGATGATGATGCGCCGTTCTTGCAGCGCTTGTCGCGCGCCATGGAGCAGCGCGGGTTCGGAGTGCGAACTGCTAGTTCTGTGTCTGATGGCCTGCAGTTAATTCGCGAGGCGCCGCCCGCGTTTGCGATCGTCGATATGCGTCTTGATGACGGTAACGGACTTGACGTCATTGCTGAACTCGCACGCGTGCGGCCCAATTCCCGAGCAATCGTGCTCACCGGCTACGGCAACATTGCTACAGCTGTTTCTGCCGTGAAGCTTGGTGCCGTAGACTATCTTGCGAAGCCGGCTGATGCGGACGAAGTGACGGATTCATTGCTCGCACCACCGAATGCGATGGCTCCACCACCGGAAAACCCGATGTCCGCGGACCGCGTTCGCTGGGAGCATATCCAGCGGGTTTATGAATTGTGCAACCGTAACGTGTCGGAAACGGCGCGCCGGCTTAATATGCACCGCCGAACGCTGCAGCGGATATTGGCAAAGCGCGCGCCACGCTGATTGACGGCTTAGCAGGCTGTTGAAATTCGACAATCAGCAAGCTGACAACCAGCGAAACGCGACCTCTGTCGTCGATCAGAATGAGGTTAAGCACGATGAGCGATACTCTGCTCGACGTGAGAGCATTTTCGTCGGGGTCGAAAAACGAATTTCAACAGCCTGTTAGAGCGCACTCTAGGTTGGGCCTGATCGTAGCTCGGGATCGAGAAGCTCGTGCAAGCGTTTTATGCTTGCGCGGGCCAGTCGGAGCGTTACGGCCTTGCGGCGCGCGGCCGGTAATTTGTTCTCGGGACTGTCACGCATGATCTCGGCACCGTAACGGTCCGCGATTATCAGTCCGGTGTCTGCCGGAATGACGTCGGACGGGAAGTTCGCATCAACAGCGAAGAAGAAGCGGTCGCAGTAATCACTGTAGTCAGGCCATTTTCCATCCGTTCGATAGTCAGCCAGACATGACTTGATCTCGATGATCCAGATCTCTCCTTTGGGGCTGGCCGCGGCTATGTCGGCCCGGCGGTTGTTGGCGAGCGTCAATTCCATGATTGGGGAGAGGTCGAGATGCGCCAGCATGCGCATTGTGCCACGGGCAATATTCGCAGCTGCTTGTGATTGGCGGCCGTCCGGGTGAGCGAAGGTGCCGTTGCCAACAGGTGTTGAAATTTGGGTGCCGCTCATTATTTCCATCTCTGCACGATATTGTGATCTCTCAGCCGATTATCCGGGCCTTGATCCACTTGTCACAATTGAACCAAGATCGCGTCCCATCAGGTGGTGTAACAGTGCCGGTCAGGTCCGTCGCAACGTTGTCCGGACGGTCAGTCAGCGGTTAGGGCCGCCGGTTCTGATGCACCATCATGGCTGATGCCGCCGAGAGTTTCCAGTGTCATGTAG